>JAJYFE010000024.1 GCA_021785435.1 Planctomycetota bacterium | reverse complement strand
CTTGGCGTTTCACGATGCCGAGCCGTCGGCCAATTTTGAGCTACCGCCAGAGGTTAGGCCGATCACACCCACTCAAGCGGATGAAATCTGTGCGTTTGTCCGAAAGTACGAGGCCGCTGTTGGCGCGATCGTGGTGCATTGCGAGCAGGGCATGTCGCGCAGCCCGGCGGTGGCCGCGGCGATCAGCGACGCACTGGGACTGGACGGGCGCCGGTTCTGGCAGCTCTACACGCCCAACCCGCACGTCTACCACACGGTAGCCGACGCCTTTGAACGTGGCGCGGCCGGACGGAAGACCGGCAGCCAATAGCTCAAGCAACCTGCCGTGCCCCTGCAAACACGGGTCGGGTGCTGCAAGTGTACGGCCGTGCACGATTATAGCGATTGCCAAAAATAAACCACACATTATTTTGGGGGTCGGCCATCTTGGCCGACTGTCGGGCTGGAAGCCCGACTCCCAATGTGCAGTTTATTTTTAGCAACCGCTCTATGCACTACCCGCCGGTCTTGACCAGAGCGACGACTGCCAGCCGGATATATTCCGGCAGCGACGGCCAGCGTATCCGCGACCAGCGCCAGATCGGCATCCAGGTCACCTGCTGCCGATTTTACCGCGGGTGTTTTGAAAATTGGTTGCCTGTCGCGTAGTCCGCAGCTGGTTCCACCCCGGTTCGGGCAGTCGGCAGTTCCATACCACGCCGGCGGCTATTCTCGGCGGAGCCGCTGGATCGCTTCATATTCATTGTACGCCGCCTGCAGCCGCGTTTGCGCCCGCGCCAGCGCCTGGCGGGGTGAGGCCTGCAATAGCGCCACGCGCTGTGCGACGATATTTAATTCATCGACCACCTGCATCAAGATGGGAAGCCGCGGCAGACCGTGGGCATTGGGGCTGGCGGCCAGTTTCTCGAACACGCCGATGTAAGGATTCTTGCTGTGCTCCAGAAAGTTCCGGCTCACCTTCGCCAGCGGTGAATTCTTGCCCTGCATCATGCAGAGCCGCTCCATGACTTTCCGCCGATTGACGTACGCGATAAATGCGAAGGCCGCCCGCGGATGTGGCGCCCCGCGCGGAATTACGAAACAATCAAATCCGGCGTAGGTAACGTCCGTAAGCCCCGGCACCGCGGAGGGAAATGGCGCAAAGGCCCAGGCATAATTTTTCAACCGCTTCGCCAGCGGCATTTTCAACTCCGCTTTCTTGTTCTTCCAACGCAAGGTCGAGAGGCTTGGCTTAAGGTGATAAATATAGTTGGCCATCCAGGGGCCTTGCGGCTCCATGACCAACTGCCCGGTCAGGAAAGGATTCTGGGGCGAATCGAAATTGCTCAAACCGGAATAAAAAGCCAGCATCGTCCTGGGGCCTAACCATTTCGAATAGCTTTGGATCCAGCGGTAAGCGCTGATCACGGCGGGGCTGGTCAGTGTAAAGCGGCGGGTCCGGGGGTTCCAGATGCGCCCACCAAACCACAGATAGGTTTCGTTCATGTACCAACTGGTGATCGGTAAAAATCCCGCCCGGACCAACCGCCCCCGCGGTCCGAATTTGGTCAGGACACGGGCATACTGATCCAGTTGGGCGAGCGTACGCGGCGGCTGACTGGGGTTCAATCCCGCCGCCCGAAGTTGGGCCGAGTGCCGTTGAAAGATCTGTTTATTATACAGCAGTGCCACCGCCATGGGCGTACTGACCAGGGCATACAAATGACCGTGGTAGTGGCAGCCGCGCCAGTATACCGGCACATAGGTTTTGGCTGTAATGCCATAGGCCCGGGCATAGCGCCCCAGCCGGGTTAAGGCGCCCATCGCGGCGTACTCGGGCAAGGTCATATCCCACAAACCGGCGATGTCCGGCGGAACACCCGCGGCTGTAGCGATCAGGGTTTTCTGATCAATGTTGCTGGTGGGCAGATACCGCACGTAAATGCCTTTACGGCGCCCCACGGTCCGATTGAACGAATCCACGATCTGCCGCATCTGCTCCGCTTCATGGCCCCGCCACTTTTCCCAGTATTCCACCACCACCCGGTGCGGGGGAATTTTCGTCCCGCGCGGCCCGAACAGCAACACCGTCAGCCCCAGGCCTAGCAGGGCCGTCAGAACCGTCGCTTTTATCGTGCGCCGAATTGGGAGCATAGGATCATTCCAGACCGTCGGGGTGCCACGAACAGTTGCTCATGCCCCGTGCGGGCACTCGCCAAGGCGAGTCTTCGACCCGCGGACAATGAAAATGGCCCCGGCATCACGTATCTAGCCCCCGGTCCGCACGGACGCGGAATAGTTTAGTCGCCCACGGCGGCCCTCCGTGGATTGAGGCGTCGCCTTTGGAGACTTTGCCGGGGGTGGTATCCCGGTCGGCGCCTCAATCCGTCATTTTCAAAACAGCGCACTTGTAGCCATTTTAACAAGGGATTAGAGTTGCCGCCTTGCGCTATCCCCCTCCGGCGGGCCGGAGAGAAGAAAATCCTGCCAACTGACCGCCGCTACACCGTGGCGGCGCGCCAGCGGCTCGCGCCCCGGCGCCGTGATTACCAGCGGGCTGAACACGGGGTTACGCCGACAGAACTCGAACAGCCCCTTGAGCGCCGGCGCGTCGAACTCGCCGGTTTTTACTTCAACCGCCCATTGGCCCCAGGTTCCTTCAAATACGGCGTCGATCTCCAACGGTTCCTCGCGCCAGTAGGTCACTTTTTGCCCCTGATTGATGCCGAAGGCCAGGCAGGCGTTTTCAACCCACACCCCGAATCGCCCAGGCTCGCCCAAGGGATCGGGAGCCCCAGCGGCGTGCATGGCCGAAAGCAGAGCATTATTGAGGGTGATCAGCTTTGGGGGCGCCGCCCGGCGCCGATGGACCCGCGCCGAGAAACGTTCCAGAGGCGCGATCAGGTAGGCGTCCTGCAGCAGCGCCAAGTACTGCGCCACCGTTTCCAAAGCGCCGCGGCCCCCCAACTGGCCCTGCAATTTTTGCAGCGAGACAATCTTCGCCGGCAGGTCCACCGCAATCGTTAACACCTGCCGCAGCAGTGCGGGGCGCCGTACCGCGCCCAGCGCCAGGATATCGCGGCCGATCGCCGGCTCGATAATGGCCTCGCGTACATAGGCACGCCAGCGCACGGGATCTTTCGTCAATCCCGCAGCGCCGGGATAGGAGCCGAATTGGACAACGTCCGACGCGGCGTGATGCGGCGCTAACTGGAAAACAGCGGCCAGCGACGCGGCGGGCCAGTGGCTCAAGGTCAGGCGCTCGAACCGTCCGGCCAGGCTTTCCCGTGATCCCGTAGCGACGCGCAACGCCGACGACCCGGTAGCCACCACATGAACGGGAACGTGGTCGCGGTGCGCCCGGTCCCAATACCCCTTAAGCCGCCCTGCCCAGTCGCCCAACTGATGCACTTCGTCCAGCAGCAGGACGGCGCTACCACGCCGCGCCCGTGCTTCCACGTCCGCCCAGCGGCGCTCCCAGAAGCCCGGAAGCGAGGCCTCCGGCTCGTCACCGGCTGCATAAACGGCTTGCGCACCGAGCCGTTCGGCGATCTCCAGCAACAGCGTGGTTTTACCGACCTGCCGTGGCCCGGTCAGCAATTGGATGCGGCCCGGCGCCGCCTCTTGGAGCCGCTGCAAGAGCGTCCGCCGACAATAAACATAGTCGCCTGGAAGTTCAATCATAGTCGAATAATTATTCGACTATGATCGACAAATGTCAACCTTCGCCGCTGACGCGCTCCTGGCGGCCGCTGGCGGCGGCCTGATCCATGGCGTATAGCAGATGAATCACCCGGCCGGCTTTGCGCGCGGTGATTTCCAGGGGATCGCCCAAGCCCAGATGATCCGCGATGTTTTCGTAATATCGTCCCCACTGGGTTTCATAGTATTTCACCCGGGCGGGCGTTTCGTGATGGACCCCGGGTTCATAGATCGCCAGATCAAAGGCGCCGTTCCAGGTATCCACGATCGCCCCGCGGGTGCCCAAAATGCGCCACCGCGGCTTGGGGGCGCGGGCGATGCTGGACGTTTCAAACTGCAGGATGCAGCCGCTGCGAAAACGCACATAGGCGGAGAGATGGTCTTCATTGCTGGCCTGGCGCCAAACCCGTTTTTGGGCCGTGGCCACCACCCAGTCTATCGGGCCGTCAATCAATTCCAGCGCCCAATATATAAGATGGGCGCCCCAGTCGTATTGGATGCCCCCGGAAATATCCTTGTGTGAACGCCACCAATTGCCCGGCGCGCCGTAATGGCTCATCCCCATTTCCACCTGGAACAGATCGCCGAGAAGCTGGCGCCGTCGCACCACATGCTCAATGGCCAGAAAGTCACCATCCCAGCGGCGATTGTGGTAGGCGCTGAGCAGCCGCTGGTGTTTTTCCGCCGCTGCGATCATGGTCTGCACTTCGGCCGACGTAATGGCCATCGGTTTCTCCACCACGCAGTGCCGGCCGCTGGCTAATACCTGCGTGGCCACCGACGCGTGGACGTTGTGCGGTAAAATAACGGTTAACAGTTCGGCTTCGGATTTTGCCAGCAGGGCGCCGACGTCGGTGTAGGTTTGCAGCGCGGGAAAATCCGCCGCCGCCGCCTTCATGCGGACCGGATCAATGTCACAGGCCGCCACCGGAATAAGACCGGCGTTTTTCATTTCGGTCAGGTGGTGTTTGCCCATGTTGAACGCGCCGCCGTAACCGATGACCCCGGCTTTCAACGGCGGCTTCTCCGTCGCGCCGGCGGCCCAGCGCCAAGCCCGCAGCAAAACCGTCAACCATGGGCCGTCCTGGAAATCTTCGACCGTATGCCCCAGGGACAGATAGACCACGCGCCCCCGCCCCTGGTGGCGCACATAAGCCACCGGCTGGATTTTTCCCTGCCAGACGGATTGGAGCAGCAGGTGCTCGTCGTGTACCGTCATTTCCAGTTGGTACAGTTCGGTCGGCGCCCGGAAGCGGCGCACGTGGCGGGTGATAAAGTGATCCGGGTCCGCCGGCTCGATGTCGAGTTCCACCGGCGGGCCGTGGCCAACGAACCGGCATCCCAGCAAGGCTTGATAGCCGGTATGGCTGGGGCCGATGGTCGCCGCGCCGTGGATTCCCACGAAGCCGCCGCCACCCTGGACGAAGTCGACCAAGCCGCGTTCCTGGGAGGCGGTCAGTTCGCCACCCTGCGCGCAGAGCACCACCGTGGCAAAGGCTCCCGCCGACAGTTGCGCCAGCGCCGCACGATCCTGCGTAGCGGTGACGTTCCAGCCCTGCCCGTTAGCCAAGTGCTTCAGCCGGTCCGCCAAGGCGGTGAAATCGTGCTGCTCCCCACCGGTAACCAACAACATATTCCGCGGTTCCATCAGTTGCCTCCACTGCTTTGTCACCACTTAGCCTTCGGGTATCGCGGCCGCCGCCGTTCACCGGCCTGAAGGCCGGTGCTTGGGGTTTGGTGGCGGGTCCGGGGCTCTTTCTCCAACCCCAAATTTATCGTTTGACAACACACTACTGCCCTGAAAATGCCGGGGTGGGCCGCTATTTTGGTAGCGGCAGCGTTAACGCGGGCGCCCGGTATACCGGCCGGCCCCCGAAACGCCGCTGCGAGCGCCGGACCCACGGCTGGCGCCAACGTCATCCAGCCTATACCCCCCGCGGGTGGTTTATATTAATTCCGCGCCCGGCAAAGCACAAACGGCCCTGAGCATGAATGGGGAATGGGTATGCCCGGATTTCTTGTTCAAGGCCGGTCATCAGCGATAGGGCCAAATCCCCAACCATCTTAGCGGCGGCTTTTATGCCGTCCGTCGGCACGTCCTGGCCACAGAACCTGGCCACACCCTGGAGAATGAGTCGCCTGCGGCGTAAGGTGAAACTGAAAAGCAAAAACGTTTAGGTTATAGTGAAGACATGGCTGACGGATACACAGTGCTGGCGCGGCGCTACCGCTCGCGGAACTTTGGCGAGCTGATCGGGCAGGAGGCCATCGCCCAAACCCTGCGGAATGCGGTGACCACCGGCCGGGTGGCCCATGCGTTCATATTTACCGGCACGCGCGGGGTGGGCAAAACGTCGGCGGCGCGCATTCTGGCGAAAGCCATCAACTGTCCAGAGGTCAAGCAGGGCCAGCCCTGCGGCGTATGTCCGGCCTGCCTGGCGATCGGCCGCGGGGACGACATCGATGTGATCGAAATTGACGGCGCTTCCAACAATGGGGTGGACCAGATCCGCGACCTGCGGCAGAGCGCGGGCATCGCTCCGAGCCGCTCGCCGTATAAGATTTACATCATCGACGAAGTGCACATGCTGTCCATGGCGGCGTTCAACGCCCTGCTCAAAACGCTGGAGGAGCCGCCGCCGCACGTGAAATTCATTTTCGCCACCACGGACGTGCATCGCGTGCCGCCGACGATTTTAAGCCGCTGCCAGCGTTATGATTTTAAGAATATACCGGTGGGGCGCATCACGGAGCATCTGAAGAATATCTGCCAGCAGGAGAAGGCGACGGCGGATGAGGCGGCCCTGCATCGCATCGCCATCCTGGCGGCCGGCTCCATGCGCGACGCCTTGTCGCTGCTGGACCGGGTGCTGTCCCTGGGGGCCGGGCGGATTACTGAGGCGCTTCTGGAAAGTTTGCTGGGATCTCCGCCGGTGGCGGCGCTGGCGGCTTTGGCCGGGGCCATGGCGGACGGCCAGGCGGCGGCCGTGCTAAGCCAGGCCCAACAACTACTGGCGGACGGCATGGCGCCGGAATGGCTGTTAACGGAACTGGCGGATTTTTTTCGGAACCTGATGATCCTGGTGGTCTGCGGGGAAGACACGCCTCTGCTGGACGTGCCAGGCGAATGGCGCTGCACGCTGGCGGCGCTGGCGCGGCGCTTCGATGCGCCCACGCTGTCGCACCACATTGCCCTGTGCGACCAGACGCAGCGCTCGATCCGCGGCAGCACCATGCAGCGCCCGCTGCTCGACGCCCTGCTGGTGCGCTTGGCCCTGGCGCCGTGCTTCAGCGCCCTGGGCGAATGGCTCGAAAAACTCCCGGATTCCGAACCCGGCGCGCCGGAACCCGCCACAGCACCGAAGCGTTTAAGCGCCATCTCAACGGTGTCCGGGGCAGAGGCGCCAGGCTCCGCGACGCCCGCCACGCGGGGACTCCAGGGGCGATTAGCCGCCGACGGCGACGGTTCTAGACCCGCTGGCCTGGCGCCGGAATTGGCGGCGCCGCCACCCGATCCTCCGCCCCCGGTCCGGCCGGCGGCGCCGTCCCCCTGGCGCCCGCAACCCGGCGGGAATAAGGCCCCGGTTCAGGCCGGTGCGGCCGTCGCCGGGGGGCCGCGCCTGACGCCCGAGCTGACGCGGCGGGCCCAGGAGCTGCCCGTGGTGCGCCAGCTGGCGGAAAAATTATCCGCCCAGGTGGTGGCCGTGGAAATACTTGAAGAGCCGGCGCCGCGCGAGTAACCGGCCGACAGCGAGATTAAGACGAACGAAAGGCTTGGCCATATGTTTGATTCGTTGAAGAGCCTGGGGCAATTGGCACCACTGCTGGCCCGGGCCAAGGAAATCCAGGGTAAAATGGGCGAGTTTCAGCAACGCCTCGTGAATCTTCGCGCGACGGGCGCCGCCGGCGGCGGGATGGTGACCGCCACGGCCAACGGGATCATGGAAATCGTGGAGTTGCAATTTTCGCCCGACGCCCCGCGACAGGATGGCGAATTGCTCGCCGATTTGACACGGGCGGCGGTCAACCAGGCGCTCACGAACGTGCGGGCGGAGATTCAAAAACAGGTGCGGGAAATCACCGGAAACCTGGATCTGTCGGCATTCCAGCATCTGCTGGGGGCGGGGCCGTAGTACTCTATCCAGCGCTAAATTTCTGGCGGGAGAAAGAGGCCCAGACCGCCACCGAACCCGAAGCACCGGGCTTCAGCTCGGCGAATGGCGGCGGCCGGGGTACCAGTAAAGATAAGTGGTGACAGAGCAGTAGGGGTTAGGTTTCAGGTTTCAGGTGGGCTGCCCGTAACCAAAAACCTAAAATCCACTGCCCCGCCCGGCGGTGGAGACGCGCTATCGGAGCTGAAGCAATGGCCCGGTCCAAGGCCGGTTATAGCGCCAGCGTGCAGCGGCTGATTGAATTGTTCGGTCGGCTGCCGGGCGTCGGCGCACGCTCCGCGGAACGGATGGTGTTCCATATTCTGAAAAGCCAGCCGGAGGAGGCCTTGGCCTTGGCGGAGGCGATTCGCGCCGTGAAAGAGCAGGTTCGGCACTGCCATATTTGCCATCAGCTGACCGAAGCGGATCCCTGCGCGATCTGTGCGGATCCCGGCCGGGACCACAGCGTGATCTGCGTGGTCGAGCAGCCGAAAGATTTATTTCAGCTGGAGGCAACCGGAGCGTATGACGGAGTCTATCATGTGCTGCTCGGACGGCTGGCGCCGCTGGAGGGACTCGGGCCGGAAAAGCTTACCGTGCCAGCGCTGCTGGAGCGGGCCAGGCAGCGCGACGCAGACGGCCGGCCGGTGGTGCGGGAAATTATTTTAGCGACGAATCCGACCATGGAAGGCGATGGCACCGCGTTATATCTGCAGAGCCAACTGCAGGGCGCCGGCATCACGATTACCCGTCTGGCGCGCGGCCTGCCGAGCGGAGCGCAGATTGAGCACGCCAACAAAACCATTCTTTCCGACGCCCTGGCCGGACGGACGCGCCTCTGAGGCCGCCCGACTCGAACGTTTCGCCGCAGAAACCACAGAGGACCCAGCGCGGCTTCGCCGCGCTTTCTGTGGTGCGGTGGTGAAAAACCCGGGCGGATCACCACCCGGATACGTCCGGCCAGCCCGACCTGGCGAAATGAGCGCTTATGGAAATCCGTAACTTCTGCATTATTGCCCATATCGATCACGGCAAATCCACGCTGGCCGATCGGATCTTAGAACGCACCGGCGCCATCAGTGAGCGCCAGATGCAGGCCCAGGTCCTCGATGATCTGGAGCTGGAGCGGGAACGCGGCATCACCATCAAAGCCAGCGCGGTCACCGTGACTTATGAACTGGCCGGCCAGCGTTACATGCTGAATCTGATCGATACGCCCGGCCACGTCGATTTCCATTATGAGGTGGCCAAGGCGTTGCAGGCGTGCGAAGGAGCGCTGCTGGTGGTCGATGCGACCCAGGGGGTGCAGGCCCAAACCGTGGCCAACGCCTACGCCGCCATTGAGGCGGGCCTGGAAATTATTCCCGTTATCAACAAAATTGATCTGCCCAGTGCCCGGCCCGATGAAACGGCTGAGGAGATGGAACAGGTTCTGGGCATTGATGCGTTAAGCTGCCTGCGAATATCGGCCAAAAGCGGCCTGGGCTTGGTGGAGTTGTTCCAGGCGATTTGCCGGCAACTGCCGGGGCCCAAGGGCGACGCCGCCCGTCCCCTGCAGGCGCTTATCTTCGACAGCAAATACGACGACTACCGCGGCGTGATTGTGTACGTGCGCATGGTGAATGGGCGGCTGGCCATTGGGCAGAAAATCCGGATGATGGGCCGTCAGCGCGTCTATCAGATCACCGACTTGGGTAAATTCATGCCCAAGCCAACCCACGTGGACACCCTGGCCGCCGGTGAAGTGGGCTTTCTCGTGGCCAACATCAAGATGCTCGCCGATGTCACCATCGGTGATACGGTCACCGATGCCGCCACCCCCGCCGCTAGCGCCTTGCCCGGCTATCGCCCCGCCAAACCGATGGTTTATTGTGATTTCTATCCCGGCCCGGATACGGAATACACCCATCTGCGCGAAGCGTTGGAAAAATTGCGCCTCAACGATTCATCGTTTAGCTTTGAGCCGGAATCATCGGACGCCCTCGGATTCGGTTTCCGCTGTGGCTTCCTCGGTCTGCTGCATATGGAAATCGTCCAGGAGCGACTGGAACGCGAACAGCACGTGCAGGTGGTGCAAACAGCGCCCACTGTGCCGTATGAAATCCTGATGCAGGATGGCGCCGTCAAGACCATCGACAGCGCCGCGGCCCTGCCGGACGCCAGCAAGGTGCGGGAAATCCGCGAACCGATGATCCGGGCCAGCATTATTCTTCCCGCCGAACACATTGGCGATATATCGAAACTGTGCCAGGATCGGCGGGGCCAGTATCGCAAAACCGAGTACCTCGGGCTGCAGCGGGTCATTCTCGAATACGATCTGCCCCTGGCCGAGGTCATTTTCGATTTTTTCGACAAGCTTAAAACCATTACCCGCGGCTACGGCACGCTGGATTACAATTTACTGGGGTTTCACGCTGATGACCTGGTGCGCATGGACATTCTGGTTAACGGCGAGCCGGTGGATGCGTTAAGCCTGATTGTGCATCGGGACAAGGCGGCCTTGCGCGGTCGGGCCATTATCAAGAAACTCAAGGCGGAAATCGGCCGGCATCTCTTCGAGGTTCCGTTGCAGGCGGCGATCGGGTCGCGGGTCATCGCCCGGGAGACCATCAGCGCTATGCGCAAGAATGTGACGGCGAAATGTTACGGTGGCGACGTGAGCCGCAAACGCAAGCTGCTGGAAAAGCAAAAGGCGGGAAAAAAGCGGATGAAGCAGGTCGGCCGGGTGGAAATTCCACAGGAGGCCTTCATGGCCGTGCTCGAATCCGGGGAATAACCCGTTGGGAGACAAACCGCCGGGAGCAGCAACCATCCACCTCCCCATCCCGGGTATAGCTATAAATTGTGTTTCATCATGCTATACTCAACGTGGCCTCTGACGATACGTTCTTGTGGTGCAGGTCTCCCGACCTGCCGTTTTTCATTGATACTCAACGCCGCCTCTGATGGTACATTATGGGGAGCGAAAGCTGCGGAAAAATGCTGGTTTTCCAGCCGGAATACCGAATCCGATATCCCCGTAACAGCCGTATGGAGTAAATGTCCGACTCCAGGCCAAACGGAGTACAGGTCGAAGATCCGCCCCACTGGACACACTCGCTCGATACATATCGGGATGCCGTCCGCTCGCCCCTGCGACGACGCGGGCCGTACCGGAACCTACGGCACGCAGGATCGTGCCTGCTGCCGTCATAATTCATCGCCACGCTTCATCCTGGTCACCTTTCAGGCGGCGCTTGCTTTAGGCCCGGCGCGATGTCTATACTAATGGAAGAAGAGTTGCAATTGACCATCGCCTTTTCGGAGGGCCGAACATGTCTATCCTACATCGTCTGCCACGTGTTCTCGCGGGGGCCGGCCTGGTTCTAGCCGGCTTAGCCCTGGTGGCGCCGGCGCTCCCTTGCGCCGCGGCGCCGGCTGGTCCGGTGGATACGCAGCGCATCATGAATCACATGATGATGCCTGCCACCCGGATGAACGGGGTGCCGCTGCGCGACGCTATCGCCTATCTGCGCAGCGTTACGGGCGCCAACGTGTTCGTGAACTGGAATGCGCTCCAGTCCGCGGGCGTGACCCGCATGACGCCTATCACCTTGAACGTTAGGAATGTCAGCGTGCGCACCGTCGTGGGCCTGATCCTGCAGATTGCCTCGCCCCAGGTTCCGCTGATCAGCTACACGTATCACAACGTGCTGACCATCACCACTCGTGCCGACGCCAACCGGCAATTGGTGACCAAAGTCTACGACGTGGCGGATCTGCTCGTGCCCGTCATCACCTATACCAACATTCCGACGTTCAATCTCGGTCAATCCACCCAGAACAATAGTGGCGTGTCCATCACCGCCGGTCAGACCAGCAATGTGAACACCAATAACAATAGCAACAACAACCTCTTTGGCGGCGGGGGCGGCGGAGGGGGTGGTTACGGCGGTGGCCAGAACCTGTTCGGCGGGAAAAAAAATAGCGCCAGCGCCCGTGGCAAGAAGTTGGTTAAGTTGATCGAAGCCATCGTGGAGCCGAACATCTGGTCCACCAACGGCGGGCCGGCCAGTATCGTCTATTTCCAGCAGCGACTGATCGTGACCGCCCCGGTTTATGTGCAGCACGAAATCGGCGGATCCTCGACCCACTACTGATTCACTCCGCGTTTCCACTTAGCTTGGTGCAGGCGGGCCGGTCCGCTTCGCCACTAAAATCTGTATCACCATCTCCGTGTTTCTTCGCGCCGTGCGAAGATTTTATTCGTTATCAGGGCAGCCTGTTCGGCAGCGGCCCCGCCACCCCCGGCAAGTCCGCCGAGGCGGATCCGCCTCCGTGCGGACCGGGGACTATATATTTCGGTTGCGGCTTGGTTTATTCGCCCACGGCGATCCGGCCGTGCTCCGACCGTACCAGCTCTGACCGTACCTGGTCTGCCGGCGTAAACCGCGCCCGCCCCCCCGACGTGCCCCACAAAATCTTTCGTGCACCCGAAAATCCGCGCGGAAGCCGCGCCGCTGGATAATCAGCGCCAATTAGGATAATTTATTATTTCGTAACGCCTGTCGGCCAGAATTGCGGGGGCCGCCGGCGCAGCCCAAAGTTCGCAGGGCCTGGCGAACGCGGCTATCCTTTCGCCGGCCGCCCGGCCCGGCCGGCTCATCGGTAATGCGTTATGGAATTGAAAAAAGGGATTGGCGTTTCGACGGGTGTCGTCATCGGTCCAGCCCTGTTATTGGACAATGATGAAATTCGCATTGGGCGGCGGGCCATCACGTTGGCCGAAGTCGCCGCCGAGCAACAGCGGCTTAGGACCGCCTTGACCGCCGCCAGCGACGATTTGCGAGATCTGCGCGAGCGCACCCGCCGCAACCTGGGCAAGGAGATGGCCGCCATCTTCGATTTTCATCTGGCCTTGCTGAACGATCCGCAACTGCAGACTGCCTTTAGCCAGGGGATTGAACGGGATGGCCACTCCGCCGAATTCGCCGTGCGCCGGGCGTTACGCGAGTACGGCAAGCATTTTACCGAGCACCCGGACGCCTATTTCCGCGAGCGGGTTAAGGACATATACGACCTGGAGCGCCGCCTGCTGCAACACCTCATGGGGGCGGAAAAAATCCGTTTGGAGCCGACGGATCAACCCGTCATCATCGTCGCCCATGATTTAACCCCATCCCAAACCGCTTCGCTGGATAAAAGCAAGGTGCGGGGCATCGCTATCGAAGCCGGTGGCCGCACCAGCCATACCGCCATTCTGGCCAATTCCTTGGGCATTCCCGCGGTGGTGGGACTCGAGAGCCTCACGCGTGAAGTAACCACTGGCGATGTGCTGGTGGTCAATGGTTACAGCGGTGTGGTGATCATCGATCCGGATGCCGCCACCATCGAGGAGCATCAGAAATACGAACAGCGGCAGGTGCAGTACCGCACCCAGTTGGATTCCATGCGTCATCTGCCCGCCCGCACCAAGGACGGCGTGGACATCAAATTGTTTGGCAACATTGAGTTCCCGCATGAAGTCGATACCGCGCTGGCCAAGGGGGCTATGGGTATCGGTCTGTATCGCACGGAATTTCTCTACCTGGCCGGAGGGCATGAACCAACGGAGGAAGATCATTATGCGGCCTACTGCCGCGTGTTGCAGTGCATGGGCCAGCGCCCGGTGGTCATCCGCACCCTGGATCTGGGCGCGGATAAATACTCGCCGTTTCAGGACCAGGTTCCGGAAGCCAATCCCTTTCTGGGCTTCCGTTCGATTCGCTTGTGTCTGGGTAATCTGCGTATCTTCAAGACGCAATTGCGGGCGATCCTGCGGGCCAGCACGCGGGGGGATCTGCGGCTGATGTTTCCCCTGATTTCCACACCCCTGGAGTTGCGCCAGGCGAAAATGGTCCTCAAGGACACGATGGAGGAGTTGGACGAGCAAAATATCCCCTACAATCCGCATCTGCGGGTCGGAATGATGGTGGAAGTGCCGTCCACCGCTCTGCTGCCCAAGCCGTATGTCCGGGACTGTGATTTTCTGTCCATCGGCACCAACGACCTGATTCAATATACGTTGGCGGTGGATCGCGGCAATCAGCGCGTGGCCTCGCTTTACAGCGCCGCCAATCCCGCCGTCCTGCGGCTGATTAAGAATGTGATCTGGTCCGCCCGCAGCCGGCGCCGAGCCATCTCGCTGTGCGGAGAAATGGGCGGAGACCCCGATTTCACCTTGCTGCTGGTCGGTCTGGGGTTGCGCCAGTTTTCCGTGGCGCCGCAGCATATCCCCGAAATTAAAAAGGTCATCCGCAGCATGAATGCCCGGCACGCACGTCAGGTGGCGCAACGCACGCTGGGCTTTGAACATACCCAGCAGGTTATAGGCTTTTTGCGCGAAGAAACGCGCAAGATTTTGCCGGACATATTCAGCGAGGTTCCCGCCAAGCCGGTTACACCCAGGGTATGACGGACCGCGCAAGGGTGACATCCACCATCCTGTTCGGCACGGTGATGGCACATTTAAGATATTCTTGTCCATCATTCGCCATGGCAGGCGGCTGCGGCGTGACGTGCGATGCGCCTGAAAGTAGAATAAATTGGTTAAAAAGTCCTATGGAATTGGCTTGACTTTATTTTCGTGCGGGGTTACCATAACCCAAGCTGCCAAGCAACTTGTTAATACGATGGCGGTGATTATGTGGCCTTGACTTTCTTTTTGTATGTGGGTAGGATGTGATAAGTTGCCAAGCAACTTGTAAACTTGGTGGCAGTAATTATAATGGAGCTGTAAGGCCCTCGCTATGACGAATGACACGTTACAGAGGCCGAGTGTCTCGCAGCAAATCAGCCAGCGTTTGCGCGATGAAATATTCGCCCAGTACCAGCCGGGCCAACAATTGCCCTCCATCGCGGCCATCGCCAAACGTTTCGGTGTCAGCTCGCCCAGCGTGCGTGAATCCTTAAGCGTGCTGGAGGCGGAAGGCCTGATTGAACGCCGTACCGGCAGCGGCACGTATGTCCGCGACCTGACGAAAGTCCAACACGTCGGCGTGCTGGTGGAAGAAGATATTTCGGATCCACAGACTTCGTATTTCTACCGCCGGGCCCCGCAGCAGGTAGTGCGGTTTCTGCGTGAAAACCAGACCGCCGCCCGTTTGTACGCCGGCCATCTGCGCCCGCGCGATGCGGTTCGCCGCCGGCTTACCTGCACGGAGTTTCTGGAGGCCATCGAGAGCCGCCGGCTTAGCGGCGTGGTGGCGTTCGCGCCCGACCAGACTTTTCCCCAATGGTACGGGGCGTTGGAAAAGCAGCGGGTTCCCGTGGTGGGACCAAGCGAAAAGTGCACGCGCCGCGTGATTTGGGACTCCACCGCGCTGGTGCGGACGGGGGTTGATTATTTGCTTGGCCATGGCCGGCGGCGCATCGCCCTGATGGAATACCGCTGGCCAGCGGATCGGCAGGCGGGATTTGTGGAGAATTTTCGGGCGACGCTGGGGGCCGCCGGGGTGGCGGTTAACGAGCGTTGGATTCGCCGCAGCCGCATTCCCTGCGCCCCGGAGGCGGGTTGGGAGGAATTCCGGGCGATCTGGGCGGAAGGGCGGGAGAAACCGGACGCGCTGCTGATTTGCAACGACAATCTTTTTCCCGGCGCAACGATGGCCATTTTGCAGCTGGGTATCCGCGTGCCGGAGGATCTGCTGGTGGTGACGCACTTTAACCATGGTTCGGGCATGGTCTGCCCGTTTCCGGTGGTGAAACTGGAGTTTGATCCCGATGGCTACGCCCGGACGGCCGGGGCGGCGCTGTTGAAACTGATGCGGCACGAGCCGGTGCCGGAAGCGCCGGTGCTGCTCCCGCATGAGTTGGTGGAACCGGAGGATAGCTCACGGTCGCCGCGGCGACTAAACCGCGCCGCGGAGAGCGCGAAGGAAACCCGGATGGCGGACAGGGAGATGGTTGAAGTGTGATTTTCGCGGCCTTCGCGGCGCAGTTTAGTCGCCAGGGCTGACCGTGAGATACGGAATTGTGAGCACCGTGTCGTAGAGTCGCTGCGGCGACCTTTAGCGCGGTGAACCGATATGGACGGGTTTTAGTTTATAGGGGCTTGGTTTTTGTGGTGCAGAAAGAGCGAAATAGCAAGCACCGCGTTTCAACGCGGTGAACCGAACAACACTGGATCACCCGAAGGCGCATGCGGAAGAGGAATGATGAGCCGCGGGGGACACGAAAAACCAGAACCACCGTTTACCCGCCGCGGCGGGGATCACACGGATGGCACGGACAAGGTTGGGTTTCTCCGTCGATCCGTGAAATCAGCGTAGTTGTGATGTTTAAAGGCCCTTTTTTAAGGAGATCCACATGAAAGGCGGAAAAACAAAGAACCAAGGCGGAATTTTGGGAGTGGTTTTGTCCATGTGCGCCACGTTGCTGACCAGGAACCGGAAACCGGAAACCAGAAACCGCGGTTTTACGCTGATTGAGCTGCTGGTGGTCATCTCGATCATCGCGATTCTCGTTTCAATCCTGCTGCCAGCCTTGGCCAAAGCCCGCGAGCTGGCCAACCGGGCCGTCTGCATGGCCAACATCCGCGGGATCATCCAGTCGATGATCACGTACGGCCAGAGCAACAACGGCGTGCTGCCGGTGGGGGTGATGACCACGCCCGGCTGGAGTGTATACTCCAACCCACCGATGAGCGGTTATCCCGGCTACGAGTACCATACTCCGCCCACGGCGATGTCGATCGTGCAGGGGTGGTACATCAAAGCGGACAACGTGGTTCCGACGGGCGGGATATGGTGCATGGTGCTGCAGGGCTATACGAGCCCGGCCAGCTTTATCTGCCCGTCGGATGCCATCGGTGGTGGGGCAGGTGCTTCGGCGGAGTACGAAATACCTTGGGCGGGGGCGCCGCGATACTACAATGCCAACTTCGGCGGCATACCTCCGAAATTGCTATCGGGGACCGGCGTCTACAACCAGAGTGGTGAGGGGCTGAGTTATTCCTTTGCTTTCCCATGGCCATGGGAAGGGGGCATGTCCTCGCTGCCTGGCCTGTACTGGACTACCAATGGCGCCACCAGCGAGGTTCCGCTGGTCAGCGACATGGCGCCGGCGGACGCCACCGGAGGACCGTTTCTAATTGGAGGTGATGGGCCGGGGGAGGGCATTTACCAGCGCATCACCACCACTCTACCCACCGCCAACACGTATGGTCCGTATATCTACAACTCCGGTAATCACGCCGGGAATGGCCAGAACGTCGGCTTCGGCGATGATCACGTGACGTGGGAAACTTCGCCCTACGTGGGCCAGAACGGCGACAACATTTTCACCTACACCACCGCTACAGGTGTGGTCAACGGAACCACGGACACCAGCCAAGTGGGGCTTGGGGGTGCTTACTACGACGCCTACTCGCCACAGATTCGTACGCTGGCTCCGCCGTTTGACACCTGCATGACGCCGGTGCGCACGGTGAACCCCGCCACCGCTGCCAAGGCGCTTCTTGGCACGGGTGGTGCGTGGTGATCTCGCGTGGCCGACAACAATAGCCAACTTGGCATACCGGTAGCCAGTGATCGCCATCGGCACGGTGGTCGGTTCGGGCGAAAAAGGGAGACCAGCAAGGAGAACCCCAATGTCTTCACGTGGTCCGGGCCGGCTACGGAACAACCTGACCTTCTTGGCGACAGCTGCGATGTTGATCCTCTCGGCCCGCTTACAAGGCGCCTCAGTCGGGTATTGGCGTTTTGAGAGCGATGGCGGAAGAGCGGTGGTGAACGGACAACCGCTTAGATTCGTGGACGATTCCTCGGGTCACAATCGCATCGGAGTGCCCATTGGTTCGCCGATTTACGTGAATACGCCATTTAACAAGGTGGTTCCGCGAACTGGTGCGGCGAACCACTTTGCTGTCCGGATCGGTGCACAGGGGGGAATACTCTTCGCTGGACCCGCCGCCAAGGGCTTGATCGGTGGAAAATTTACCATTGAGGCGTCCATTCGGTTAACTTCAACGCCGGTGGCGGGCGCCAAAGTGATCTTTCAGGGCAGCCGCGTCGTTTTCGCTCTGTACGACACGGGGCGGGGGATTTCCAATGGTCTAGCGCTTTACCTCCATGGGGTCTGTGTCGCCAAGGCGCCCGTGAAGTTTAAAACGGGCGTCAATTATGACGTGGCGGCTACCTACGACGGTGCCACCGCCAAGCTTTACGTAAACGGATTACCGGTCGCGACGGGCGCATTTCCCCACTTTGTCGGGAAAAGCGACGGTGCCGCGACGATCGGGCGCGGGTACCCCATCGCCTCAGATAGTGCTTGCTTTCCTGGAATTATCGATGAGGTTCGCATTTCAGACACGGCGTTTTTGCCCGCCCAGCTTTTGGACGCTCAAGGCGTTAGCTTGCAAGCCGATACCACGCATCCTGCGACGGGGACTTTTAGTTTCGGCGAGCCGGTCCGCTTGGTCCTGCACGTGCGCGGGGATAAGCCGCTAAAGAAAAATCTGCGCGTGCTTATCAAGATTGTCGGAGCCAACGGCCATTTGGTACGCCGAGAAAGTATGAGCGTGGCGGCGGACGCGCACGGCAATTGGACGGCCGGGATCGCCGCCCCGAGCCAGCGGCTTGGTTTTTATCGCGTGTATGTCCGGTTGTCCGATGGTGTGACACTGCCGCGCGTGGGATCCCGCCCGGCGGGCTATCTGACGTATTGCATTGTACCGGACCCCGCGAAGCGACCATTTTTACCCTTCAGAGACAGCTTTTTTGGCATTTCTGGCACGGCTGATGCGGATGTTCTGCCATATTTGGGGGATCGGCTGGTAGGGGGGGGATGCGACTGGGGCCAGATGGAGCCACACCGGGCCGGTCAATTCGCGGCGAGCCTGGCGGCAGCGAAGAAGGCGGGAGGGCTGCCTGCCCGGTTGGCTTTCCTCCGGAGCCAGCTGCGGTGGGCTGGGAGCCAAAATGTCGGCGGTTCCAAGCAATGGAAAGTGTACGCGCCAATATTAAGCCTTTACGCGAGTCCGCCGCGTTGGGCCACGATTGCACAGACACGTGGCAGTGGCACCGCAGCATTGACGCCGGAGGGGCAGGCGGCTTGGGCTGCCTACTGTCGGCAGGTGGGGAGGATTTTCGCGAACCGGCGGGGGGGCTGGCACATTTACCAGGTCACTTGGGAGCCGGATTATCCCTGGGGATTTAAGGGAACCGATGCGCAACTGATACGCATCTATAAAATTGCCTACCAGGCACTCCATGCCACCGATCCAAAAGCCGTGGTATTCGGGCCGACGTTCGGCGGAGCCGTTCCCGACGTGGGCGCCACTATTCGGCTGCTGAAGGAAGGGTTGGGCAAATATCTGGATGGTTTTTCGGTTCACCCCTACGCGAGTTTTCCCCCGGAGAAGAGCGGTCTGGTGCAGGCCGTCAGGACCATCCGGCGTGCTATTTACAAGTACACGGGCAAGCACCTTCCCATGATTGGAACCGAACAGGGGTTTTCTACCGATGGGCACGAGAGTCGAGAGCTGGATCTGGCGCAGGGGTTGGTGAGAGAGAATCTTATTATGTTGGGGGAAGGTTTCCAGTGCAATTACGCGTTTTACCTCGTCGATTTCCCCGGAGGGCCTGGCGGCGACTATGGCCTCTACTACAATCTCACGCCGCATGTGGCCTGGTATCCGGATAAAGTTGGCCCGAAGCCTGCCGCTCCGGCTTACGCCGCCATGACGTTCTTGCTGACGGGGTACCGGCCGGTTAGGGCGATTCAGTGGCTCGGCGGTGATACGCTCGGCTATGCCTATCGGCGCGGTAAGGAGGTTATCCTCGCTTTGTGGAAGTATGGTGCGCAGCGGCATTCCGTATCGTTGCCTGTGGGAACCAGGCGGGTTACGGTCTACGACTGGATGGGCAATGGGCATACGGTTCGATCTGTCGGTGGAACGTTAAAACTGCATTTGACTGGCGAACCGACCTATGTGAAAGGGGTATCCCTCGCGATGTGGGGAAACGCGGCCGGGCCGACTATCCGCTTTCAGCATCACCACGTGACTGGATATCCCGGCGGCAGAGTGACAATCATCGGCGAGCTAAGCTCGCACCGGGGCCGGCCGGTGCGGGGCGTGATTACGTTAGCACCCGACACACCGTTGGGCGCTAAGCCGATGGAATACCCCGTTTCATTGCCGGCCGGCGGCCGTCAAACCTTTCGCTACAGACTGTCCATTCCCGCCCACGCGGTGCCGGGGAGCTACGGCCTTGTAGCGACACTCCAAACTCGAACTGCCGTGATTGGCGTTGACGGCGTGCTGTTGTGTATCAAACGTCCTCTCCATCTCTGTGTGCGCCCGGGATTTATCAAGGGTACCCCAGCTCTGGATATCACGTTGGCCGACGTCGTCGGCGGCAAATGCGCGGGGACACTGGACTTGGCGTTACGCGGCGTCGCCGGCAGTTCGGTTGAAGCTCCGTTTCACGTAGAGGCAGATAAATCGTGGTCGTTCATCGCCGCGCTTAAGGGAAGGAAACTGCGCCGCGCCAGGATGTACCACGCGGCCTTGGTGTTGGCGGGTGTGGATGGATATCGGTTTACACATAGCTTCCCGGTCAATTTCTGGCAGGCTCCGTACCTCCACACGGCGCTCCGGATTGACGGTGACCTGGCGCCATGGCGGAGAGTTCCACCGGTGAAACTTCGCGGGCGAAAATGGGTGGTGCGCTCGCCGCAATTCTATACCGGTACGGCAGACCTTTCAGCGACGGCGCGCTATGCTTGGAACGCCGCCGCGCTGTATCTGGCCTATAAAGTTCATGAAAGCACATACTGTCAACCGTACACTGGATACGATACGTGGAGAGGGGATTGCCTTCAATTGGGGTTCGACCTGGATCCGTACAAAACAGTTGTGAAAACCGGCAATTTAGTGGCCGACAGGGGTTCGCGGCGACGCTACAGTGAGCTCACGTTGGCGCTGACGAAAGATGGTCCCCAGGCGTATCGCACGATCACCTTCGATAGGATGAGATTTCCGATTGGTCCGATTCCAGCCGGCGCCTTGCCGCTCGCCGTGATCCACCGCGGACGAAGCTTGGTTTACGAAGCCGCGGTTCCCTGGACGACCTTAGGGGCGCGACGCCCACCGCGGTCCGGCGATTGCATTGGAATCGCAGCAACTATCAACCACATTAACAACCCCAGACAGCCAGATCCGTTGGCGCTCGGAATTTTCGGCGGTATCTATCCCAGCAAAAATCCTGGAAAGTTCGGCATCTTAGTACTCGGGAGCAGGGGCGGTTGACGAAGTTACCCCGGTGGGGTTTCTCCGACATAGGCTTCATCCATTCGCTTTGGACCGTTTCGCCGGGGCTGGAAATCAAAGCCGATATCGAACACTGGCTTTACCGGGCCAAGGGGGATAGGGTTCCATGGGACTAGAGAAGACGATGGCAACGGTGGAGGAAATACCCTCCATCAGGGCCTTCTGCATCGATTTCAACTGGGACAAAGTCGGCCCGGCGGATCCGGGACTGTTTGGTCAAGCCGATCCCGTCGCCCACGTGGAATGGTACCGCGCGTTGGGCGCCAATGTGATCCAGACGTTTTGTGTCTCATACAACGGCTACGCCTGGTACAAGGCCAGCACGGTGGCGCCGGTCCTACCGGCCATGACCCATGATTTTCTGCCGGAAATTACCGAGTTGGCCCACCGCGCAGGAATGCTGTCTCTGGGATATTTCAATCTGAGTTCCAATCCGGTCTGGAAGGCTCAGCATCCCGAGGCCGCTTATGCCCGCAGGCCCCCGGAGGGGAGTACCAGCACCAAGGTGGGGCACAACGTCGCCCATTCGCTGGTGTATACCGACGCGTACCTCGACTACTTTGGGCGGCTGATTGAAGATGCGCTGCGCCAGACGGATATCGACGGATTTATGGTGGATTGGCTCAAGCCCCCCGAGCGCTTCGGTCAACCTTGGTTGCCCTGCGAACGGCAGTTGTACCGGGACTTGATGCACCGGCCGCTGCCGGCGCAAGTTAAGATGGATTCCTCTGAAATTCTGGAATATGAACGGTGCTGTTTGGAGCGTGCCTGGGCGCGGATACGGCAGGTCGTCGCCGCGGTGCGGCCCGCGATCGTATGGACGAACCATCCGTTTCGTTGCGCCAACGACCCGCTCTGGGACGGCCACCGTGTGCTGCGGGAGGCGGATTGGATTCTCAATGAGTCGCCCGACGCGGAGTTGCTCGGCTGGCTGCACCGGCAGGCAGGCCCGCGCACGCGCCTCATCCAGAACCTCTGCGGCTGGAAAGACCACGACGCGTCGCTGTGGAAAAAGATCGATTTTCCCACTGTTGGTCTCTACGGTTTCGCCCAAGCCGATCCCCATACCACGCTGCCAAGTATGGATTACACACCGGCCTGCGCCGCCAACGAGAGGAACATCGGCATTATCCGGGAGGCCTACCGTCGCCTTGCCTGATTTTCCTTTTGGCCGGGGCGCTGGCGAGCCCTTCTTGTGTTTGTGGCGGCAAAGGGGGAAAATGCCTCCGCTGGCGCCTGACGATCTCGGGAGAAAAATATGGGGTCTACCCCCGATAGTCGGCAACGCGGTGAGCAACGGCTAAGCCTCATGGCCCTTGAGGCGTGGGAATCGCTCCAATTCGGCATGTTCATTCATTTCGGCATGAGCACGTTTGACGGAGACGAATTGTCGCAGGGCGATAAACCTGCCGCGCTATACGCGCCGGATCGGCTGGAGGTGGACCAGTGGATTGCCGTGGCGCGTGACGCCGGCATGAAGTATGCCGTGCTGACCGCCAAGCATGCCGCCGGTTACTGCCTTTGGCCCAGCGGGCATACCGACTATCATGTTGGTAACAGCGGCAACCGGACCGACGTGGTCGAGGCTTTCGTGAAAGCGTGCGCGAAACACCAGGTGCGACCGGGCCTGTATTACTGCTCCTGGGATAATCACCACCGCTTTGGCTCGGTCGTCGGCCCCGATGTTCCGCCGGGCACGCAACCGTTCACCACCGCCGCCTACCGGGATTTTCAGGCGGCCCAGATCGAGGAACTGCTCACGCGGTACGGCCCGATCGCCGAAGTCTGGATCGATATCCCCACCGTGCTCGGCCATGAGGGGCGGCGCAGGCAATACCAGCAGATCGCCGCGCTGCAGCCCGAGGCCGTGATCATGATGAACAACGGCATCGGCGATGGCGCCCGTCTGAACTATGACCACAGCTGGCCGACCGACCTGCTGGCGATCGAGCGAAACCTGCCCGCGCGAATGGGCAAGCACGGCGCCTGCACGCCGTGGCGTACGATCGCCGAACGGAAGGGCCAGGAGAAGCCATACTATATCCCCGGCGAAGTATGCGATACCATCGGCGGGGAATGGTTTGCTATCAACGATGACCGCCCGCGCGGCGTGCTGGAACTGCTGGGGATGCGTCTGATCTGCGCTGAGCGCGGCGTCAACCTGCTGTTGAACGTCCCGCCCGACCGCTGCGGGCGCATCGCCCAACCTTACGTCGAGGCGCTGCAAACCCTGCGCCAGCATTACGAGCGGCTGGCAAGACCAACGTAGAGCCGTCGCCCTGTGTAGAGCCGTCGCCCTCGACGGCGGGCGTACTGACAAAACCAACGGGAGGTCCTGGCAGACGTATTCAGAACCAGGCTATACCTACCCAAGGCGCGGAATATCATCCTTCTGGCACGGAGACTGCTGACGTGGGCATGTTTGATACGATCGGGCCGGCCGCGGCAACTGTGCAGCGCAAGGACAACACCCGGCGCAAACTGGAGAGGCTTAACGCGGCCTTGCGGCATGAGGAGCCTGATCGCGTGCCCGTGAGCGATTTCTTCTGGGGCGGTTTCATCGAACGCTGGCGGCGGGAACTCAAGCTGCCGCCGGATGCGAATCCGTACTATTACTACGATCTCGACTGGATCGTGACGGTTCCCAACATGGACCCCTGGATACGCCCCTTTGAAACGCTCCAGGAAACGGCCGAAGAAGTCGTGGTGAAAACCGGCTTCGGCGCCATCATGCACAAACATTTCGCGTACCCCATGCCCGAAATGCGGGCATGGGAGATCGATGAATTTGAGAAACTCCAGCACGTGGAATTCGACGACCCACGGGATCGGAGGCGTTTTTTCCAGGGCGGCGACAACCAGATCGCCGGGGTGGGCGACGGATTCCAGCGCAATACCCCGCCCTGGCTCGACACGGTTAAATCCCTGCATGCTGACTTTCCCGTCTACGGCAGCATGATCGAGGTTTCGGAATGCTTAACGCGGCTGGTCGGCCAGGCCAATGCGTTGCTCTGGATGGGAATGTATCCGGATGAAATGGGCGCGGTTATCCAGCGCCTGGGCGGGTTCTACCTCCAATGCGCCCAGGCGGAAATCGACGCGGCCAACGGTCTGTTGGATGGTTTCGTGATCTGGGGCGACGTGGCGTACAAGCAAGGCCTGTTCTTCTCCCCTGATTATTGGCGCACATATTTCAAGCCCACGGTCGCCCGGATGGTCGAATACGCCCATGCCCGCGGTCTGCCGGTGATCTACCACGGTTGCGGCAACGTGCACGCCATTTTTCCTGATTTTATCCAAATCGGCGTCGACGCCTACAACCCTTTGGAGGTCAAGGCCGGTATGGACGTGGTGGAATTGCGCCGGCAGTATGGCCACCGCATCGGCTTCTGCGGCAACAGCGATATCCAAGTCTGGGAAACGGGCGACCGTGTTAAAATCCGGCGCGAGATTGTGCGCAAACTGAGCGCGGCGCGCGGCGGCGGCTTGATTTTCCAGTCCGATCATTCCGTTTCCAGCGCGGTTTCCGGGACGACCTACGACTACATTGTGAACTTCGTACGGGAACATGGGCGTTATCCGCTGGCGCTGGATAACGCGGAGAACCACCATGCTCCATGACCCCAGTCATTATGAATCGCCCGCCAGGGCGCAGCCTATCGTCCTGCCCGACCCGGATAAGACCATTTTGCGGCAACTCGCCGAAGAATTGGCCGGGATCGCGGCCTTGCCGGTACACCGGGAAAAAGCGGCTCTGTGGCGCTGCCTGAATGACCGCCAATCGGTGCGCCCGATGGTTTGGATCAATGAGATTCCCTGGCATGAGATGGAGGTGGACGGCGAATTGACGCTCCGCACGCGGCATGCTTTCGCCCAGGACCAGGAGCGCCACCTGCGCCGCACGCTTTACCAGTGGCGCCACCTGCCGGCCGACATGATCGTCAGTGATTTCATCGCCTGTCCGCTGGCCATTCACAGCACCGATTTCGGCATTCAGGAAGACGTCGACATTGTGCGCACCGATGCCGCCAGCGACATCGTGTCGCGGCATTTTCACAAGCAAATTTACGATTTTGCCGATCTGGAAAAAATCAAGATGCCAGTGCTCACCTATGATCCGCTGGCCACGGAATACCGTTATCAGGCTATGCGGGACCTTTATGCGGGGATCCTGCCGGTCCGGAAAATCGGACAGACCCACATCTGGTTTACGCCGTGGGATTATCTGATTCGCTGGTGGGGCATTGAAGACGCGATGCTGGACATGGTGGAACGCCCCGACCTCGTGCATGCCGCCGTCGAACGGATGGTGGACGCGTGGATGGCTGAGCTGGACCAGTTCGTGGCGCTTAACGCTCTTGCGCTGGACTGCGCCAACACGCGCATCGGGTCCGGTGGTTACGGTTACGTCTCCCACCTGCCCGGTGGTGAGTACGACCCGGCCCATGTCCAGCCGCACAATATGTGGGGCTGTTCCAATGCCCAAATCTTTTCCGAAGTTTCGCCCGACATGCACTGGCAGTTCGCTCTCCAGCACGACCTCCGCTGGTTGCGGCGGTGGGGCTTGAATTATTACGGTTGCTGCGAGCCGCTCGACGGCAAGGCGGAGATCTTAAAACGCGTGCCCAACCTGCGCAAAGTTTCGGTCACGCCCTGGTGCAAAACCCAGCGCGCCGTCGAGGCTCTCGGCCCCCATTGGGTCCTGAGCCGCAAACCCAACCCCGCCATTCTTGCCGGAGACGATTGGCATCCCGAACGCGCCCGTCAGGACCTGCGGGATTTCCTTGGGGCCGCCCGCGGCTGCCACGTGGAATTGATCATGAAAGACATTTCCACCGTTCGCCGCCAGCCGCAACGCCTCTGGGAATGGGCGCGGATCGCCATGGAAGAGGCGGAAAGATTTGGTTCGAGTTAGGGCCGGTACCGAAGTAAAAAGCAGTGAGTACATCCCAGCGCGGGTCGCCGGGGCGACCTTCGGCGGATTGAGGAGTCGCCTTTGGAGACCTTGCCAGGGGTGGAATCTACGCGGTAGCACCTCATCCGCCCACGCCGTTCCCGGTATCGGTGTCTCGCCGGGGGAACCAGAACCCCGTTTGCCAAGAAATGTGTCCGCACCCCCTGGCCCCGCTGCCCCAAGCCGACGGCCAGATCAAAAACCGTCCCATTGTTTTGCTTCGGCGACTGCCTCCCTTCGGCGATTTTCTGGTCTGCGGTGTGAGTACCCAACTCCAGCGGCGATAGCGCCAAGCTCCGAACGCCTTGGCGGCGGCATTGATGCCGCCCGTGGGTATGCCCCCCCCAAAAAAAATCCGGCCACACCATAGATGATACGATACTTGACAGCGGCAGCCAGATAGTGTATAAGTCACTAATGTAGTTCAATGTTGCGCCCAGTACAGGCGAAGCGAGTGGAAGTGGCACAGGTAATCAGGCAAACCGTTGGAGAGCAGATCGCCGCCATCCTTCGCTCGGTGCGGCGATGGGCGAAGAAACAGGTGAGACGACACTTGACAGACGTGTGCACAAAGTGTATAATTCACTAAATGGGTTTAAGGTTGAGCTCAAAAGGGCCGAAGGCCGACTAAGCGAGTGGAAATGGCACAAGTAATCAGAAAAAACGTCCGAGACCAGATCGCCGCCATTCTTCGCGGCGAAATATTGAAGCGCAGCGCTGGCGAGCGCCTCGCCTCCATCCGCGAGTTGGCGGAACGTTTTTCGGTCAGTTCCCTGACCGTGGCCCAATCCATGGCCATGCTGGTTCAGGAGGGTCTCATCGAACAGCGCCACGGCAGCGGAACGTACGTCCGCGATCGGAGCAAGAGGCAGCATGTCGGCGTCTTAGCCGAAGTGGACATTTCTGATCCGCGGACGTCGTATTTCTATCGCCGCACCCCACAGCAGGTGGTGCGTTTTCTGCTTGCCCATGGAGTCCCCGCGCGGCTATACGCCGGCCATCTGCCGGCCGGTGAAGATTCCCCCCGTCCGCTGACCTGCGTCGAATTCCTGGAAGCCCTCGGACGTCATCAGCTCAACGGAGTCGCGGCCTTCGCACCCGGCCACACTTTCTCCCAATGGTGTGAGGCGTGGCGCGAACAGCATATCCCGGTGATCGGCCCAAGTGATAAGTGCGCCTACCGGGTTGAACCGGACAGCGGAGCGCTAGGCCGCATGGGCGGCGAGTATCTGCTACGCCAGGGTCGGCGGCGCATCGCCCTGATGAGGTATGCCCAGCTGAGGGAAAAAGAAGCGGCCATATTCCTGGAAAGCTTTTACTCGGCGCTTTCGGCCGCCGGGGTGCAGGCCAACCCGCAGTGGATCCGCCACAGCCTGACTCCCTGCGCTCCGGGCGCGGGGTGGGAAGAACTGCGGGCGATATGGGTCAGCAGCCGCGAGAAACCCGACGGCCTGTTCATCGGCGACGACAACCTGTTTCCCGGCGCCGCGATGGCCATCTGTCAGCTTGGCATTCGCGTACCGGAAGACCTGTCGGTGGTCACACATTGGAACAAAGGCTCGCCTATGGCGGTTCCATTTCCCGTGGCGAGGCTGCGGTTCGATCCCGATCACTACGTCCGCGTGCTGGGGGAAATGCTCATCAAGTTAATGCGTCGCGAGCCGGTGGCGAACCCCCACGTGGCGATCCTGTGCGAGTTGCTGCAACCGGAGAACAGCCTGCGCGAAGTCGCGAAGAGCGTGAAGGATGAATTAGAGAACCCGGGGGCAATGGTTGCAGCGGAGTGAACTCGGCAAGGATGTCAAGGGAGCATTAAAAAAAGGTATTTTCGCGGGCTTCGCGGCTTCGCGTGAGGAAACGGTATTTGTTTCGCCCCAATGGATGCCGGCTTATACCGGGTCATGTGATTCGGGGCCAGGCTTTCGCGGGGCGCATAATAAGGAGGTGCTTTATGGCACACAATAGTTCAAGATCTCTCTTCGGTTCCCCTGTGGAGCCGTCGCGCTCTGCGGCGCCGTCGCCCTCGACGGCTGGCGTAAAGATTCTGGACCACTTTTTACAGGAGTTTCCCATGAAAGTGCGACAAGGTATCAAGTTCGCCGTGGCGGGTCTTCGATCGTTAGGGTCTTCCCTAGTTGCTGTGGTAAGCGTGTGGGTCGAGAGTGTGGGGCTGGCCACGGAGAAAGTGATTTCAAGGATGGGCGCCGTGTTGAACGCGGGGCTTATGGCGTTCGCCATCGGGGTCCTGTCCATCGGCGAAGCGCTGGGGGTGCTGGCGGGCTTCCAGATGGCGTTGGACCCGTGTGTTTTCCGGTCGCGGAAAGCCCGCTTCAAGGCGGCGTTGGCGTTCACGCTGATCGAGCTGCTGGTGGTGATATCAATAATAGCTATATTGATATCTATATTACTTCCAGCCTTGGCCAAGGCCCGGGAATTGGCCAACCGGGCCGTGTGCATGGCCAATATCCGCGGGATCATCCAGGCGATGCTCACATACGGGCAGAGCAACCAAGGTGTGTTTCCCTATCTGTACCGCACCGGCCAGCGTACAGACAGTTACGACAACGGCCAGGAGATTTCCCTGATCGGCGGTGCCAATGTCGTCCTGCAAGGTTACCAGGCCAGGACGCCCCAGGAGGTCGTGCAGGCGTGGTATACCGGTGGCGCAGTGAGCTATTTGTATAACGTTCCCACCGCGGGGCTGTGGTTTCTAGTGCTCCAGGGCTATACCACGCCGGGCAGCTTCATTTGCCCCTCCGATCCCCTCGGGGCCGGTCCATCGCAGGCCTTTTCCGTATACCAGGGCCTCCAGTACAACAACCTTTGGGGTGGCGTGGCAGGCTATAAAAATGGCGAGATGGTCGGGAGCGGCAACAGCAATCCCTACGGCCAGGGGTTAAGCTATTCCATCGCGTTTCCAAATTGGACCAAGTACGTCCCCCCGGGGACGCTGCAGGGGTTCGGTCAGTGGTGGACTACCACCGGGGCGAACAGCCAGGTCCCCTTGGTCAGCGATATGGCGCCGATAGATTCCCCCGCCGGCGGCGATATCACGGGTATCTACCAGCGAATCACCACCACCTTGCCGACAACCAACACCTTTGGACCGTATATCTATAACTCCGGCAACCATGCCGGTGACGGCCAAAACGTAGGCTTCGGCGACGATCACGTGACATGGGAAATCTCACCCTATGCGGGCCAGAATGGGGATAACATTTACACTTGGCATTTGTACAGCGGCAACACGGTTACACCGGTCAACGGTACCACCGATACTCACCAGATGGGCCTTACGGGAACCGGCACGACGGCGGCGTTTCCCCAAATTAAAACGCTGGCGACGCCGTTTGATACCTGCATGGTTCCAGTGCGCACGGTAAATCCCACCACCGCGGCCAGCGGCAAAGCGTGGTGAGGCGCCGCCGCGCCGCGAAAGTGAAAAACGGGAGACGGGCTACGGCGAGGCAGTGGATCATTAATTCCGGAATCAGGTTGCATCTGCTGGATATCAGAACCGGTCCGGTGATTGGTGCGCTGACAGCAAAAGGCCATGGCGTTACCCGCGGCGCCCCCGTGACGCGACCGCCGATAACGCCGGCGAAACCCAATGTTGGGATTATCGAAATCTGATTGTTGATGGCCGATTGCTGGAAACTGGACGCTATTTTATGAGGAGCCCATCATGCCAAAACCAATCTCGTTATTCTCCGCTGGCATTCTATTTGTTGGTGGCATCCTCACATGGCCGATCCGTGCTACGGCCGCGAACAATAAATTACCGGCTGCGGCCATCCGCGCTGTGGCTAATGAAATTCGCGCCGAAGCCACGCGTCCCAATTTCAGCAAGCGGGGCCGTCCCCTGCCGCTGGCCTGCAGCTGGATCACACGCGAGGGTTGGGGTCCCGGGGCTCAGTTGCGGCTGATCCAGCAAGGCCATTTTCTACTGCCCAGCTTCGCGTTTCCCGGGCATCCCAACCCCCGGAGTTATTACAGCCAGGCGTTTATTAACTACTACAAGAGGCCGCTCGAACAGGCGCGGCAATTAAAGCTTCCGATTTGTCTGCTCAACATCGGTTCCTGGGGGCCGGTGGGCGAGTTAGCGACGTCACCAGCCTATTGGCGCCTGCCGCCGCGACAAAATCCCGATGTGGTCACCGCCAAGGGGGAAGTGCTCCATCAGGTTTCACCTTTCGGTGCGATCCAACCCTGGCGCAACGTGGGACGCCTGTGGATACGCAATGCGGCCATGGAGAAACTTCAGCAATGGTACCCCAATCCGCCCCGGGTGATCTTCCTTTTTGACAACGAGGCGCCCCGGTTGGTCTGGTCCCAGGCGCCGGAGGACCGGCGGTATCTCACCCGGTATGGCCGGGGGCGCGACGATTACTTCAAGAAACAAGTGGCGGGCGACGGCTGGATCACACGCTACCGTATGTTGCATAAGACCATGCGGAACAGCCTGGTCGCACCAGCTTGGAAAAAACACTTGGTCATTATCGGTTATAATGCTGGCAATACCGCCTACTGGCCGTATTGGCTGAAGTTTTCCATGTATATTCCGGGACGAGTCGATATCGCTCCCTTGATGTGGGATGGAGGGGACGTTCCCTATTACCTGGACGCTTCCAATCCCATTACTTATTACACCGATTTAAGTCCGCAAATTGATTTTATGAACCTGGCCTTGCAACTGCCAGCCATGTACCGCCTGAATCCATCTTTCTGGTACGAAATATCCCCCTGGGATGGACACAATCCGGCGCCACAAGCCACGGCGGCGACGGATAAACTCAAATATTTTGCCCGCATGGGTGAACCGTTCACCCCCGTGCGGTACGAAGGTTTCGTGCAATTTGGAATGTGGCTGCTGCGCCCGCGGGCGGTGCGTTATTTCGCGATTCCCCCCTCTCGGGCCATGGAAAAATCGCCGTACTTTAGGGCATTGGTCGCGGCGGTGGATCGCATATACCACAATAGGATTCTGCGTCAATGGTGGCGCCACGGAAAACTGCTGGTCGTGCACCGACGCACCGCTGAAAGCGGAGCATCCCGGGAAATTCGCGGCAACAAGCACTGGTTCCTGCTTCAGGCCACCTGCAATCCGAAGCAACCATGGACCCTGTCCACCACCATCCCGGTGATGTCCCTGGCCTTGACCCGCGGCCCGGCGCCCAACCGCCAATGGCTGGTCTACGCCGAAGCCCCTATGGGTCAGCGCAACAGCGTGCGCATCAGCATTCCAAGCTACCGGGCGATAAGCGTGAATGTTCCAGAGGGAGGAGCGTTTTATCAACTTTCCGAAAAAACCGGCGGTGTGAAGCTGGTACAGGAAACAAAGTAATGCCACAATACCACCTCGGTTATGGTCCGCCCGACAATGTCCCGGGCGACGCGGGGTATCCTCGCCGCGACCACGGGCGGGCCAGGAGGGTCGCGGCATACCGACTGGGTGCCGGCTCTCTTGGGAAAGACTACGCCGACCTCGTCGTCGATTAAGGAGAAATGATGGCGTCCTGCCCCAACATTTTGTTCATCACGGACGACCAACATCACGCGGGTTGCTTTAGCGGCGCCCAGCGGCCCCAGGTTCGCACGCCCAACATCGACGTCCTGGTGCGGGAGGGAGTCTCGTTCCAGCGGAGTTATTCGTGCGCGCCGGAGTGTATTCCCTCGCGGATATCCATGCTGACCGGCCGGTACGTGCACACCCACGGTGTGTACGCCGGGATGATTCCATTGCCCGCAAACTATCTGTCTTTTCCCCAGGTGCTGCACGATCAGCTGGGTTACTCGACCGCGCTCGTGGGAAAGAAGCATTATGCCAAGTGGACGCGGGAACCGTTCCAGAGCGACACCGGCGAAGTGTGGAGCGGTTACAGCCGCACTTACCTGGAGAAGGTCGGCTGGCGTAAGACCTTCACCCGGGAGTACCACGCCCAGGTTGCCGACCTTATGGCTTATACCAGCCAGGTGCCCCACGAACACAGCGAGCCGGTCTGGGTGGCCGACACCACGATTCGCAAAATCGATGATCTCGGCGCCAAGCCATTCCTGATATGGTGCAACTTCAGCGCTCCGCATCCACCCTACTGCAACTCGTTCGACAGCCCGTTTCTCTATGCCCCCGAGGCGCTTGACCTGTCCGCCATTCGGCATTGCGAGGGGGCCGATCTTCATGCCTTGAGCTTGCGCCCGGGGGCGGTTCGAATGGGAGTCGAGAATGCCTGGCGCGTCGGCGTGGTGGGCGAGGCGAAATACCGCGAAGCGCTGGCCCATTATTACGGAATGTGTACAGCTGTCGATGATGGGGTTGGACGAATTCTCCAGCACCTCGAGAAACGCGGCATCCTTGAAAATACGATCATTCTATTCAACTCCGACCACGGTGATTTCGCCGGTGAGTACGGTATGCTTGGTAAAAACACGTTGGGCCATTTTGAGTGCCTGCACCGGATTCCCACCGTCTGGTACTGGAAAGGGCGCTTCGGTCCCGAGCGCATCGATTCCTTCGTGGAAAATATCGACATCTTTCCCACGCTTTGCGAACTGGTCGGCGCGGCGGTTCCTTGCTCGGTCCAGGGAGCCAGCTATGCCGAGGCGCTGCGGTACAGCGCCTCCGGCCCGGGTCCAATTCCGGTCACGAAAGAAGCGGTATTCTTTGACACCTGCTTCACCAAGAGCATTCGCACTCGGCGGTATCGGCTGACCTACTGTACTGCGGGCGAAAATTACTGTGAGCTGTTTGACCACCAGAACGATCCGCAAGAACGGATCAATCGTTTTGGCGAGGCCGGCTACGCCGGCGTGCAGGGACGTTTGCTGGGCGAACTGCTGGATTGGACGATCCGCACCGAGCAACCGCTGGGGTGGGAACTGGAGCGGAAGCTTCACCCTCCCACGCGTTGGTACCGGGAACACCCGCATGCCGGCGAGTTCCCCGAGCCAAACCGTGATCGGATAAGAAGCTTGGAACCGGAAACCCACCAAAGCCTAGCCGCGCGATCGGGGGTCAACCGCCAGGTTGGCAATAGTGAATTGGTTGGGTCAGGAAACATAGGAGCGCCGGCGAAATGAAGGACACCTCGGCAGCTCCTGCCACACCCTCGGTACTCCCAGCTGCTGCTCCACCCGCCCGCCGCTACCTGCTGCGCTATTGTCTGATGGCGTACAACGCCGCGCAGCGGATTCCCGAACTGGTGGAATACTGCCGCCGCTGCGGCATTGAATCCGTGATGATTCACACGGAGTCGCACGATCTGCACCTGCGGCATCGCACGCTGCCGGAAGCCGAGGCATATGCGGCGATGGTGATACGCTGCGGCGAGGCGCTGCGGGCGGCGGGGATTGAATTCGGCCTGAATATCTGGCAAACGCTGGGCCACCATGACGCGGCGTTTTCCTCCGTCGCCGAATTCCGCTGGCAACCCATGGTCGGCCACGACGGCGCGATGTCTGCGCGTTCGCCCTGCCCTCTCGATACGCGGTGGCAGGAACATATGGCCCAAGTCCTGTCTATCTATGCGCGTTGTCAGCCGGATTACATCCTGCTCGATGACGATTTTCGTTGGCACAACCATTATCCGGTCGCCTGGGGCTGTTACTGTCCGGACCACCTGGAGCTTTTCGGGCGGAAAATCGGCCGGACCGTCTCTCGGGAGGAACTGCTCAGGCTGGTCTATGCCCCGGCTGATCCTGCGTTTCTCAACGCCGAGCCACAGAGCACACAGAAGCCGCAGAGCAATAAGGGCGGCGTAGAGTGTTGTCCCGATCTTGATTGTGTCCGCGCGAAATCACCGGCGGGCGCGCCGCCAAAGCCCGGCTCCGCACCCTCTGCGAGCTCTGTGTCCTCTATGGCGGAAGGTTCAGGGGATCGTGCGCCGCCGGAGCGCGTGGTCTGGCACGAGTTGCTGCGCGAGACCTTCGAGGCCATCGCGACAAGATTTGAGCAGGCGATTCACGCCACCTCGCCGGCTACGACCGTCGGATTAATGTCTTCCGCGCCAGCCGTGCATTCGGCGGAGGGACGATTGTGGCATCCGCTATTGCGGAAATTGGCGGGGGCGGGACGCACGCCAATGTCCCGCCCGTGCCTCGGATGCTACCGGGAGTTTTCCGCCGGCGAAGCCATGGAGGGACTGGCCTTGGCGCTGACGACATGCGCCCTGCTGCCTCCTGAAACGCGCATCGCGCCGGAACTGGAGAGTTCGCCTTTCACCCGGTTCAATAAATCGGCGGCGCATCTGCGGTTGCAAATGGCGTTGTCATACTTTTGCGTAAGTCCTGAATTAACCTTGGATCTGCACAGCTTTTCCTCACCGGAGCTGGAGGAAGAACCGGCGAACACGGCGCTGCTCCAGCACGCGCGGAGGTATTTCGATCGACTTGCCGAGGCGGGTCTGGCCGCAGGCCCCTTGCGCGGCGTGAATGTGCCCCTCGTCGAACGCGTCTCCGATTTCAGCCGCAGTCAAGGTTTGTCGCCTGAGGGATGCGTTGTCCAGCGGGCGTGGGAGACGTGCCTGCCCCAGTTGGGAATTCCCATCGCCCATACGACGGTGCGTCATGGCGATGGGACAGTCACGCGCCGGGAAAACGCGCTGCCGATGGCCATCAGCGGCGACCTGCCGCTGGCGGTCGACGAAGAGACGCTGCGCCAGTGGTTACGGGGGCCATTGTTGCTCGACGCCACGGCTGCGGAATGCTTTGCCTTGCGCGGGTTGGGGCGATTGGTCGGCGTGGCGGTTGGCCAGGCCGCGGGCCGGTGCGCCGTGGGCGCGGAAGAAATCCTGGACCCGGCGTTCGGTGGGCAGTGCGGCGTGCGGATGCCCCTGCGTCATATGGGCGGCAACATCCATCATCTCACGGTTGATCCTGCCGCCTGCACGATTTCGCGTCTGCTTTGGGGGGACGAGATTGGCCAACCGGCGGAATTCGGTCCCGGCATCGTGCTGTTTGAAAATGAGTGGGGCGGTCGTGTGGCGGTGCTGCCGTACGATGGTCAAACCGAAACCCTCCGGGCGGTTCAATTCCGCAATTATCACCGCCAGCGCCAGATGCATGCGATCCTGGCCTGGCTCGCTCCGGCGGCGCCCTTCCTTGGATTGGTCGGCGCCGCCAACCTGGCGCCATTTTGGAAGCAAACAGGAGGCGCGGTGCTGCTCGGGGTGGCGAACCTGTCGCTCGATCCCATGCCACTGAATATTCTGTGGCGCAACCTCCCGTGTCCGCGCCACGCAGCGATGGAAACCTATGATCGGGCGCGCGGTCTCTTGGCGGAGCCGGCGCCATTCGCCTGGGACGGTGGACATTTGCGTTTTGCGCGGCCGGCTGCCGCCTGGAGCGTATCGTTGTTGGTGATCCGCATGGGAGGGCCAAACCGCGTAGCCCAACAATCCACAGATGGCCCAGCGCGGGTCGCCGGGGCGACTAAACTACGCCGACAACCAAAATATACAGCCCCCGGTCCGCACGGAGGCGGAATAGTTTAGCCGCCCACGGCGACCTTCGGCGGATTGAGGAGTCGCCTTTGGAGACCTTGCCAGGGGTGGAATCTACGCCGGAAACCGGGGAGTCCCCGCGGGCCAAAATCTTCGCACGGCATGAAGAAACACGGAGATTGTGACATGAAGCGATCCACCAGATTGGGAATTGATCCGTCACGCCATCACCTGCATTACCGCAACCCCGTCGCCCGCTGGGATGAAGGCCTGCCCCTGGGTAACGGCCTTCTGGGTCTGCTTGTCTGGGGCGATGGGCATCCTTTAAATTTATCGGTGGACCGCAGCGATCTCTGGGACAATCGGCCCGACCCGAAGACCCGGCAGCCGGAATACAACTGGCGCCAACTCCGCGCACTCGTTGACCGCGGCGATATGAAGCGCATCGCCAGCATCTTTGAGCAGACAGGCTACCTCTATCCCACCAAGCTGCCGTGCGGCCGGTTGCAACTTGATTTCGGCGCAGGGAAAACCGCTCCGTTCGAGAGTCACCTCGATTTCGCCACCGCCATTTCCACGACGCGGCTCGGTGCGGCCACCGTCACGGCTTACGTTCACGCCGTGCAACCGTTGATCGTCCTTGGCGGGCGCGGCGGCCGGCCCCGGGTGACTTTTTTTTGTGCTTTCGATACCGCGCGCCGGAACCCCGCCGGCCTCGCCAGGGATCAGGCGGGCGCCAACATCCTTAAACTCGGCTATCCGCCGCTGCGCAAGGGCCAGTGCGACGGCGCCGAGTATATTCTCCAACCGGGCGCTGGGGAGTCTTCTTTCGCCGTGGCCTGGATGAGCGTGCGGTGTGGACGGGAATGGTTGCTTTACCTGACCATCCAACGCGCCACCAGCGGCGGCGATCCCTTGGCGCAGGCTTTGGAGATTCTGGCCGCTGCCAAGGCGGCCGGCGCCGCCAGCCTGCTTAAGTCGCACCGGGCCTGGTGGCGAAACTATTGGCGGCGCGGCCACATCCGCCTGCCGGAGGCGCGTATGGAGCATGTATGGTATGCCGGGATGTACAAGCTCGGCGCGGCGGCGCGCGCCGATACGCCGCCGATCGCCCTGCAGGGGGTTTGGACGGCCGACGAACAAAATATCCCGCCGTGGCGCGGCGATTATCATCACGACCTGAACACCCAGATGACCTACTGGCCCGTCCACACCTCCGGCCGCGTCGCAGCCAGCCTGGGCTTCGCGAAATGGCTGCACGGGTTGCTGCCGAAATATCAGGCGTTTGCCCGCGATTTTTACGGCGCCCCCGGCGCCAACGTACCAGGCTCGCATAGCTTGACGGGTGAAATTGTGCCCGGCTGGGCCGCTTACATGTACAGTCGCACCAATATCGGCTGGCTGCTGCAGCACCTCTGGTGGCACTGGCGCTACACGTTGGACCGGGACTATTTGCGCGCCATCGCCTATCCCTTCATGCGTGAAGCGGCGCGCTTCATCGTCACCCAACTGACCCCGGACGATCAGGGCCTTTACCATGTCCGCTACAGCAGTTCTCCGGAGTTCTACCACAACTGGCGGGAATCCTTCGCCACCGACAGCACCTATGATCTGTCGCTTGTGCGCTATGCGTTGGAAGTCACCGCGGCCGCGGCGCGCATCCTCCGCACCGACCATGTGGAAGCGGCCCAATGGGATCGCGTGCGGGCGCATCTGCAGCCCTACCATCTGGCGCCGGAAAACCGGAAATCACCCTCTCCGGAAGGTGGCCTGGCTATCTGGAAGGGCCAACGGCTCAGTGAATCCCACCGCCATCCGGCCCAGTGCATGCCCATTTTCCCGCTGGGTGACATCAATATTGAAGGAAACGAACGCGACCGGCGGATCATCCGCGATACTCTTTCCGAAATTGAGTCCATGGGCACCGGATTTTGGTGCGGCTATTCATTCGCCTGGCTGGCCTGTTTAGCCGCGCGCATCCGCGAACCCCGGCGCATGCTCTGGAATCTCCGCCAGTATCTCGACCATTTCACCTCGCCCAATACCTTCCATCTCAATGGCGATTTCCGCGAAACCGGCGTCTCCCGATTTCATTACCGGCCCTTTACGCTGGAGGGGAACTTCGGCGCCGCCCACGCGGTTAACGAGATGCTGCTGCAAAGTTGGGGTGGCCGTCTTCGCCTGTTTCCGGCCGTCCCGGAAGAGTGGTGCGATGTGGCGTTCACCGATCTGCGGGCGGAAGGGGCCTTCGTTGTTTCCGCCCGCCGGTGCAAGGGACAGTTTATCTGGGCCGAAATCGTCAGTGAGCAGGGCCAACCCGTGCGCTTGGAACATCCCCACCCCGGGCGGCCGCTTACAGTACGGCCGCTGCGCCAGACGTTCGCACCCGGTCGGGACATCCGGTTTTCGACGCGCGCCGGCGTCCGGTATACCTTATTATGAACACGTATTTTAACACAAATATATGTATGTGCATGTGTTTGCTACATTTACCCCTTTTAATGAGGTGCATGACAGATCTGGCAGGCCAGTGTCATTTCCAGTGCGCCAGCTTCGCGCCACGGGATAAGGACGGCAAGTGATTATCCTAGCCCGGAGGTCGCCGCAGGCGACCTCCGGGCTAGGAGCAATGGCCGGTTCAACGGCGTACCCCACGCGGCGCGAAACTCCTGCC
>JAJYFE010000171.1 GCA_021785435.1 Planctomycetota bacterium | reverse complement strand
AGGTCATCATCGTCGCCTGTATGCGCAAACTCTTGGCCATCCTTAACATCATGTTGCGGGAGAATCTGGCATGGCACCAACTCAATCTCGTAAAAAACGCTTGACTTCTAACACAGCCGCTTGGCGGCCAATCCACCGACTAACTACGGCTTGACCGGGCCGCGTTCATGCGGCCAGGGTGGGGCATGGTTCAAGACATCCTCCCAGCAACAACGGAGCACTTCCGCCACCGACCAAGCCTGGGCGATGCAGCCGCGCGGTTGTTGGGGCGCATCGCCATCGGCAATTTCGCTCAGGGAGCCTAAAGCACCTTCAGACAGGTGACCCTCGAAGGGTTCGATGACTGCCCAGGCCCGGCGCCGCGCCTCCAGGCTGCCCCCGCCGATTTTTACCAGCGCGCTGATAAAGGGGCCTATCAACCAGGGCCAAACGGTCCCCTGGTGGTAGGCGCGGTCGCGGGCGTTTTGATCACCCTGGTAGCGCCCCTGATATTGCGGCGCGGACGGCGCTAAGGTCCGCAGTCCCCAGGGGGTGAGCAATTCTTTTTCCACCGCCGCCACGACCTGCTCCGCCCGCGGCGGTGAAAGGGGCGAAAACGGCAGGCTGACGGCCAATATCTGGTTGGGCCGGATCCGTGCGTCGGCGGTTCCGTCATCCGCCAATACATCGAAAAGGCAGCCCGCGGCCGGGTTCCAGAATTGAGCGGAGAAATTAACCCCGGCTTGATCCGCCAGGGCGGTATAACTGGCGGCCCGCGCGCGGTCACCCGCACGGCCCGCGACCTGGGCCATGATGCGCAGCGCGTTATACCACAGCGCATTGATTTCCACCGGCTTACCATAACGCGGCGTGATGACCTCATCGCCGATTTTCGCATCCATCCAAGTAAGCTGCACGCCCGGTTCCCCGGCGCGAATCAGCGCATCCGGCTGCATACGAATACCATAGCGCGTGCCGAGCCGATAATGTTCAATGATCTGGCACAGAGGCGGGTATAAATAGTCGCGGAGCAATCCGATATCATCGGTATACCGCCAGTATTGGTACGCCGCGTGAATGAACCAGAGCGAGGCATCCACGGTATTGTAATCAGGTTCCTCCGCGGCATCGGGAAAACGATTCGGCACCAGGCCGTCGCGGATATTCTCGGCGAACGTCACCAAGACATTGCGTGCGGTGGCGTAGTGGCCGGTGACCAGCGTCAAGCCGGCCAGCGAAATCAAACTGTCGCGTCCCCAATCCTCAAACCAGGGATAACCGGCGATGATCGACATCCGGTCACGTCCGGGCCGGGCGGCAAGGCGGCGCACCACAAACTGATCCGCGGCCAGCGTCAATCGGCTGATGAAGTCCATGGCGCGGCCCTGGTGATGGCCATTATCGGAGCCAGATATTTCGTCGGCAGGTAGCGGAGCGGACGGGGAATACCCATGCGGGTCTGGATCGCCGGAAGAAGGTTTAGGCGGCGCACTTCCCGCAGGGCTATCCGACTGGGCCTCTACTGCCGTGCGCTGGTTCAGGCCTGTCGTGTCGGGCACGGCGAGCGTGGCGGAGCCGGTGGCCCTTGCCGGCGCAGCGCCGCCGATGTGCCGGGCCAGTTCGTCCTGGCGGGCCTGTTCTTTCAACACCAGCGCCGCGTGCTGCGCCCAGGGCAGGGGGGCGGTCGCGCCGATAAAACCGACGGTTTGCCCGGGGCGCAGGATGAATTCCAAGGTGCCGGGCGTCCATAAATCGTCATGGTCGGGATAGCCGCGTGCGGTTTCCTGCCGGTAAATGTAGTTGTACCACCAGCAGGCGCCGGGGGTAAAGCGATCGGCATTGTGATTCAGGTACAGCGGGCGTGGAACCTGGGGTACCCGCAGTACGAGCGGAGCCACCGGATCCGCCGCTGGTTCCAGACGCCAGTCCGGGCGGCTGTCTGCGTTGCTGGTGCGGTGGAAGTACCGCCCCGCCAGCATCGGTTGCACGTATAAGCGTACCGGCGGGCGGTCGGCTGCCGCGGGCGTCTGGAGGAGTTCGTAACGCACGATCACGGCATCCTGACCATGCACCAGGCAGATGGATTTCTCCAGCACCGTCGGGCCGCAGGCATAGCGCCACACGGGGCCGGCCCGCAGCTCAAATCGAATCAGATAGCGATATCCCGTCGGGTCCAGGACGCCGGGAAATTCATTGGTGGCCAGGGGAAATTCGTTCGGACCGATCCGCAGACGGTCCTCCACACGCGCCAGCAGCACGTAGCGTTCCACCGGCGGCCGCAGGGCCGTCACCAGGTAACCGTGGTATTTGCGCGTATTGACACCGGCCACCGTGCCGGAGGCGTAGCCGCCGAGTCCATTGGTGCACAGCCATTCGTGCTGCATCGCCCAAGGCAGGTTCCGGCAGGCTGTTTCGTCAAACGCCATTTTGGGCATAAACCACCGCCTTATAGGTCTGGGTATGGCTGCCGTTCGCCAGCGCGCCCGGCGCGCGTATCTAAATTATAGTATGGGCCTTACTGGTCCGATACCCAAATTCCGACAGACCGCATCGATTGGGTGTGGCAATAAATGGTGGCCGATGGTAGTAGCTCGAAGATCCGCCCCGGTGGGCACACATCCGATGTGGCGTCCTCTCGCCGTTCTGACGATGCGGGCAGTAGGCCGACCTACGGCACGTGGGATCGTGCCTGCTACCGCCGCAATTTATGGCCAGACCGCCTTGAGCGGCGGAGCCGGCTGGCCCCAGGTAGGGTGGGAATCGGCCCCCCGCCGCCCACACCCGTCGCAACTCCGCGCCATGTTGATTCCCACCGGCGTGATGATGGAGGTGATGTTGCTGGTGATGGCCGAAGCAACTGTGCGGGAAATATAGTTGGCGAACTGGCTGCCAGGCATAGCTCGCCATGGCCTTTTCCTGGTGGGGTGGAAAACGGGCCCGCGGCTTAGCCCAGCTGGGAAGGATAGATCCGCCCGGTGCGCGCCGGGCTTTTCGTTGCCGGCGCCTATTTCGGCGTCCGGTGTTTCCGGGTGGGGCGGCCCGCCTGGCCCGCACCTCGGCGGAGAGATCCGTATAACAATATATTACAAGGCCCATGACCGAAGGTATAATATCGTATAATCAATGGCCACGCCGACCGCGGGGACGTGCGATGCCGAACCGGATGCGGCCGGTGCGGCCCGGCCAAAAGCCTGCGGACTATGCCGAGTCCTATCATGCATTGCGCTGCCCCGCCGGAAAACCGCGCTACCGCCGTGGTGACGTGGATCTCCCCTCCTCCACCGGCGCCGGCAAATCCCGCACTTCGTCCGATCATCAGTGCTTCGCAAACACCGGTGAACCCCGCCACCACCGGCCAGTATGACGAGACGGTCACCGGCGGCTGGTACGGATATCGCCCGGCGTTTGGAAATCGGGGGATCACCTTCGGCGGATCACTTATCCAGGATGATTCCTGGAATTTCTCCGGCGGTGTCAGCACTGGCTATTTTATATACCGCGCCCGGCTCGATCTGAACATCAGTTTCGATACGGATAGACTTTTCCAACTGCCCGGCGGGCAGATCTATTGCGACCTGATGAGCATCTGGGGTCAGGATGCCAACACCAGCCTGCTGGGGTCCCTGCAGGGGTTTGATAACATCGATGCCGCCCCATCCGTTACCGAAGTTTATGAACTGTATTACCGGCAAAAATTATGGCGCGATTCCCTGGAGCTCAAAATCGGACGCATGGATGCGAATAACATTTTCGACGCCCAGCCGTACACCGGCAGTTTCCTGATTCCCTCCACGACCAACGCCGCCACCGATTATCTGCTCCCCACCTTTCCCAGCACGGTGCCCGGAGCCGTGGCGTACCTGCGTCCCCTTAAAGACACCACGCTTAAACTGGGGGCCTTTTATACGGATCGTTTCCATCCCACCACGCTGGATCAGTTCCTCAACACCCTGGAACCGTCCAATCAGCCGGCGGGCACATTTGTAATCGGGGAATTGGACCAGCAATACAGGTTAGAGGCCGGGCTGCCAGGTGAAGCCGGTTTCGGAATATTTTATCATCTCGGCCAGGTGCATCGCCTGGATGCGGGAATCCAGAACGGCTTTATCGGCGGCTACGGTTTCATCGATCAAACCTTCTGGCAACTTTCGGACCATAAAAGTCTGGCCTGCTTTGCCACGCTTTCCGCTGTGGACCCTCGTGTCAGCCCGATTGACTACGCCAGCAGCGATGGCTTGCTCGGTACCGGTCTGCTCCCCGGCCGACCGGACGATCCGATCGGTCTGGCGGCCGACTGGGCGCATGTCAGTGCGCGGGCGGGATTGCCCCAACCTTGGGAACTGGGCCTGGAATCTTTCTACCAATTCAACTTGGGCCACGGAATTTCACTCCAGCCCGATCTGCAATATTGGATCCACCCCGGCGGCGGAGCCTATCCGGACGCCCTTGTGGCCACCGTTCGGCTGAGCCTGACCTTTTAACCAACGGGTTTCCTCCGCGACGATGGGCGTGCCTTCGCGGTCAGGTTCTGGATGCGATCCTTTCCGGCGGCGCACCGCCTCCGGCGGGATTGAATTTGCCGGCTGCGGTGCTGAAAAAGCGCTATCCCGGCAACGTGCCAGCGCGGCTCTATGGTCGCGTTCTGGAACGGCCAACCGCCGCGTTATGATCGCAGCGCCGGCCGGCGTCCGTCGGCACGCTTAGCTCCGCCGGGCCCCGGGCTTTCAGCATTGGCTTTTGGCCCAAGCCGGAGAAAGGCCCCCACCCGCCACGCGGAAAGTGCACGATTCTTCATGCTATTTGCAAGTTTCACTATTGCCGGGTGGCTGCCTTGGCCCTAGGATGACAACGGAATTCGCGTTGTCTGACAAGCCATTGTACGCCTGCCACGCAGCGCCGTAAAGGAAGATTCAGAATGACGGTAATTAGTGAAAAACGGCCCATCGTACCGGGGCTTCGCCCACCCGAATTTGGTTCCGGCACGCCACCGAAAGAAGAACTGGCGATTCACGGTGGCCCACGGGCCTTCCGTCAGCCACGTGGGCAGCCGCAACCAAAAATCGGTACGGACGAGTTCCTGGCCATCGCCCGGCGTTTCGGGTTTCAGCCCGACGCCATGGCCCGCTTGCGTGGCGCCGTTTCCGTCGCGGATTTGCCCGCGGACGGTCCGAACTTCGCCAAGTATCGCGTAGGAAGGCCCGCTCCTTCGGCGGGTTCACAGTTCGAGGCGGCGGCGCGCGAGTATTTCGGCTCGCCTTACGCCCTCGGGGTCAGTTCGGGGACTGGGGCTTTACACGCGGCCATGGTTGCGGTAGGGGCGGGGCCGGGTAAAGAGGTGGTGGTGCCTGGCTTGGGCTTCCTGGCGACGGCTATGGCGGCGGTTCTAGCCGGCGCCACGCCGGTATTCTGTGATGTGGATGATTCGCTGCAGATGGATCCGGAGAAGTTGGAAGCGTGCCTGAGCCCGCGCACGGTGGCCCTGGCGCCCACGCATCACTGGGGCGGCGTCGCGGACATGGAGCCAATTATAGCCATCGCCAGGAAACACAAGCTCGCGGTGATCGAGGATTGCGCCCAATCCCCCGGCGCGACCTACCATGGCCAGCGCGTCGGAACCATCGGGGATATTGGATGCTTCAGCATCTCGGCCTACAAGATTATCGGTGCGGGCGAGGGCGGACTGGTGCTGGCCAAGGATGAACGGCAGTTCGATCGCATCAACCAACTGGCCGAATCCGGCGGGCTGTGGCGGCCGGATCGCTTTGCCCCGCCGCGGTACGAGGGCGAACTATTCGCGGGGACGAACTATCGCATGTCGGAACTGGAGGCCGCGGCGGATGTGGTGCAGCTGGGCAAACTTGATGCAGTCGTAGGGCGTTATCGGCAAGCCTATCATCGCATTCTTGGGCAGTTGCAACGCGTACGCGAGGTAAGGCCGCAGCGTTTGAACGACCGCGCCGGCGTGCTTGGCTATCTTTTGCGTTTCTTCCCACGAACGGAGGGGTTGCGTGCCAAGCTTCTGACGGCGCTGCGGGCCGAAGGCGTACCGGCCAGCTCGCCCGGCCCCGACACCGGACCCGACTGGCATTTCTGCGGAGACATGTTCCCGCTGCGCCCCTACCTGACCACGGCCAGTGGTCCGCAGCGGTGCCAGGTGGCGGCGGATTTGTATCATCGTGAAATTCGTATCGCGATCGATCAGTGGTGGACCAGTGAAGATTGCGATGCGGTGGCGAAGGGCATCAACAAAGTCTTGACCGCGTATGGCGCCGCTGTGGGCCATACGGCGGTTGGCTGGTAGTCGCCGAGGAGCCAAGCCAATGCTCAAGCAGTCGTTCTGCTATCCATGCTTTCTGCGTGATGGGATGAATCTGGACACGCTGTGTCGTGAGGCGGCCCGTATTGGGTATCAGGGCGTTGAGCTGTGGTTCCGTGATGAGGCGTTTGATTCCGTGGTAGCCGCCGCGAAGGCCCACGGTTTGACCGTCGCCAGCATGTGCGGACATCGTTCCCTGCAGGTCGGAATGAACCAGCGCCAGGAGCATCCCCGCATTTTGGGGGAACTACGCGAATCAATCGACCTGGCCCATCGGCTGGGAATACCCAACCTCATTTGCTTTTCCGGCAACCGTCACGACGGACAGTCGGATACGGAGGGGCAGGAGGCCTGCGCCTCGTGTCTCGAACAGATCACGGGTGAAGCGGCCGCGGCGGGTATCAATTTGAATATCGAACTACTTAATTCCAAGGTGGATCATCCCGGTTACCAATGTGATCATGTGGCGTGGGGGGTGGAACTTTGCCGGCGGGTCCATCATCCGCGCGTCAAGCTGTTGTTCGACATCTACCACATGCAAATCATGGATGGGGACATTATTCGCTATATTCGCGACAATATTGGTTACATCGGCCATTTTCATACCGCCGGCAATCCCGGTCGCCAGGATCTTGACGGGGCGCAGGAACTGAACTATTCCGCCATTTGTCGGGCGATAGCGGATACTGGATATGATGGCTTTGTCGCGCATGAATTCCGGCCCAAGGCGGATCCAATCGAGGCCCTTCGTGTCGCTTTTGCGGTGTGTGCCGTGCAGTGAACAATCATGCGAGTTCCGCCAGCTTGGCCTCCAACCAACGACTTTCATGAGCTAAACGTGACACTCCACCCGATCTCCGGTTGGTTGAAAAGAACCGGCGTCGACCATACCGTGCCGCCTTCGACGGGAACCGATTCCGCGTGCCGAAAATCCTTGGGCAAATAAAAGAACAGTCGGCCCGCGGCCCCGGGCGCGCGGCGGGCGCGGCCTGACAGGGTGCGGCCTTCCCCGTCCCACAGGCAGTGCGAAATTTCCACTCCGCCCTGGGTGAAATGCAGGTCCGTGGCCAGCAACACCGGATGTGCGGCGCGCGGTCGCACGCAAAGCAGGCTCGCCGATTCGGGCGGCATCTTCAGACCCACCCCGTTCCGGGACACTCCGACGAAGCGTTGTTCCCAGAAATCCCAGATTAGCTGTTCTCCCGCAACGCGCGGGCGAAGCTGCGACAGGTCGAATTCCACCACGCCCTCTTGGCTCTCCCAGTTGAACAGGCCAACCACGTGCCACGAGCCCCATGCGGTGTCCACGGGCAGATCCAGTACGCGGGGATATTCGTTTTCAAACAGGTCCACCGGCCGTGCGGCCCGACCGTACCTCGGCAAACCCTTCAGAAACGCCTGCATTCGCGAGGGTTTCCACTGAGGAAGGCGGTTCGAGCATTTGTACTGGCCGCCCGCGAGCATCACCACTTGCAGTCGGGCACGGGCATGATTATCCGCCGCGTCGTTCTCGGCGACAAAACAATCCGGGTTACCCCACCACGTTCGCCCGTGAAAGAAATAGCGGGTGAACACCTGTCGCGACCGCTCACGGAAGTAATCCCAGCCGCGCCGTGCGGGTCGCTCGTCCTGTGACTCGTCGTCCGTAAGGTTGCCGATATCGTTGGCTAAAAAAATTGAGTCAGCAATCCCAATGACGCCCTGCCACGGCGCATTGCAGACGGTCATGTGCGCCTCGCCGATCGCCTGACGAATGATGCCATACAATTTGCGACATGCGGTAATCCGGCAAAAGCTTGGGTCGGCGTACAAAACCGGCCGCCGTGCGGCGTCAGGAATGTCCCCGTGCCCCAGGCCGCTGGTGAACGCACCAGCAAAATCGAGCTTGAATGCGGTCACCCCCCAATTCCGCAGGGTATAATATACATCGTAAACGTACGCCTGTACCACGGCCAGGCAGCGATTCCGCAGGGCGGGTCGCTAAAGCCGACAGGACAGCGGGTTGGGCGGTTTTGAGGCCAGAGGCAGATTCGCAGGGGCGTTTTTCGGCGGGGTGGACGGGGACTC
>JAJYFE010000170.1 GCA_021785435.1 Planctomycetota bacterium | reverse complement strand
CGAATCAGGACATCTAAGATCTTACCGAGGGAGGTATCGTCAAGCCATTTGCGATCTTACCGAAGGAAAGGGATGCAGATGGCAGGAGAGCGGCTGGCGCAAGCGCTGCGGAGGTATCGGAAACGTTACGCCGAGGCGAGGGTGCGGGCGGAACGGAGTGAGATCTGGGGTGAGTTTTGCCGTCTGAGCGGATACCATCGCAAGGATGCGATGGCCCTGCTGGGGCCGCAGCGCCAGATCGCGAAGTCAGAGTCACGGCGGCGACGCGGGGTGACTTATTCCCGTGCAGCCCTGCGGGTGATCGAGGCGGTCTGGTCCGCGGCGGGCTACCCTTGGGCGGAGCGGTTAAAGGCCTTGCTACCGCTGTGGCTGCCGTGGGCGCAGAGGCATCTCCACGGACTGACCGACGTGGTGCGGCGCGAGGTGTTGGCCATCAGCGCCCGGCAAATGGACCGCCGCTCGCCTTGTCGAGTCGCCTCCTTCGGCGACCTGGCGGGACGGAAGCGCCAGTTGAAGCGGCACCTGTACGGGCGTACCAAGCCCGGCACGCTCTTGCGGCGTCAGGTTCCGATTCAGGCCGGGCCGTGGCAGGTCCAGGAACCGGGTTACGCGGAGGTGGACTTGGTGGCCCATTGCGGCCCCTGCGCTAGAGGGGAGTTCGGCTACAGTCTGAACCGGACGGATGTGTACAGCGGCTGGTGCGTCAGCCGGGCCATCTTGGGCCGCGGCGAGGCGGGGGTGGTCACGGCGCTGGAGCACCTGCGGCGGGGCCTGCCCTTTGCCCTGCGGGGGCTGGACTCGGACAATGGCTCGGAGTTCATCAACTGGCACCTGATCGGCTACTGCCGGGCGCACGCCATTACCTTCACCCGCAGCCGCCCCTACAAGAAGGATGACAATGCCCACATTGAGCAGAAGAACTGGACGCATGTCCACAAGCTCTTCGGGTGGGAACGCTACGCCAGCCCCGCGGCCCTGGCCGCCATGAACGACCTGTACGACCACGAGCTGCCGGTGCTGATGAATCTCTTCCAGCCCAGCGTCAAACTGCAACAGCGCCAGCGGGTGGGGACGCGCCTGACCCGGCGCTACGCGCCGGCGCGCACGCCCCTGGACCGGCTGCTGGACTATTACCGGGGCCACCCGCTGCCGCCGGCGGTGCGGGCCTTGGCGGCTCTGCGGGACCGCACCGATCCCTTCGTGCTCGCCGACGCTCTGGACCGGAAGCTGCCGCAGGTCGCGCGGCTTCACGACGGGGCGGCTGTGGCCCCGCCCCCCACCCCGAACGGCACCACTAACGTGCCTATGTATACCTCAATAACACATGCGGCCAGGGTGTTTCGGGGCGATGCCGCGTCGGGTCGGCTGGCCCCGCTCTCCCCCCAGCGGGGCCAGCCGACCCACCCCTTCTCTTTGGAGAAATGCTATGCGTCTCGGTAAGAAAGCAAATGTCTTGACAGGTTCGCCTTCGGCTGGTCGCGCCAGCTGATCGCTACAACTTGCCTTGGGCCTTCGTGCTGCGCTGGGCGGTCCAAATGATAGCGTCCCAAGGCGGCCCATCACCGCGTGGTGTAATGATGCAGCCAACCCGGCCGGGCGGCCATCATTTTCAGTCCATTTTCGTGATGCGGAATGCCATTCGGTAGGCGCGGGGGGGACGGTCGAAAACACGGTGGAACGCTTTGCTTAGGCGCGTGGCGCTGGAGAAGCCGGCGCGGGTGGCCAGCGCCTTCAGGGGCAGATCCGTGTCGCGCAAGAGCTGGGCGGCGCGTTCCAGGCGAACCCGCCGAATTTCCTCCTGGATGCCGCGATTGAGCCATTGGCGGAAACGCCTTTCCAGCGTTCGGCGGGACTCAGGTATTCGCGCCAGTACGTGACCAACCGAAATACCCTTCCCGTGGCTGTCCCGTATGAAGCGCAGGGCCGCGGCGACACTGGGGTCCCCCACCGCCAGCATGTCGGTGGACTGCCGGGTCACCACGCCGCGGTTAGCAATGAGAATGGTTTGGCACGGGGCGGCGGCGCCGCGCATAAGGCCGTCCAGCAGGGCCGCGGCTTCATAACCTAAGCGTTCCGTATCCGTAGCCACACTGGACAACGGCGGCTGGGCTAATTCGCAAAGCAGGGTGTCATTATCGACGCCCAGGATGGCGACGTCTTCCGGGACGTGAATATTCCGTTCGCTGCAGGCATCCAAAAGGTGCAGGCCGCGTTGATCGCTGGCGCCTAGAATTCCGACGGGCTTGGGCAGCCGGGTTATCCACGTTTGCAGTTCGGCGGTGGAAGAGGACCAGCACGCTGCGATCCAATCACGGGAAGCGTATTGCGCGGCGTCGAAGCGGGCGCAAGAAAAGCCGGCCTCCCGCAGCACCTGGGAGAATCCCTCGAAGCGCCGGCGGCACCAGGTCACGCGAAAGTCACCGTAGAAACCGAAATGGATAAGGTGGCATTCCAAAAGATGCTGCGCCGCCATGCGGCCTACGGCCACATCGTCCGGCTGTAGCCGCGGAAACCGGTACTGCGGATGCCAGTCACAGATATCCACGGTGGGGATCGCCATCTCCCGAAGCGCGTGGGCGATTTCTTTCTCCGTAATCGCCGCGATGACGCCATCGGGTTGCTGGCGTTTAAGAACGGTGATCGGGTCAAGGCTGATCGAGGGGGTCGGCAGCGTGTTAACCAGCACGCACTTCCAGCCGCCGGTCAGGGCAACCCATGAGCTGATGCCGCGCAAGGCCCCTTTGGCATAATTGCTGAAAAGCCCAAAGAGCAAAGCCACTACTTTCGTTCTGGCCATCCTTAAATTCCGTCCTGATTCCCCCTGTCATGCGAACCACGACCCGCGTCCTGTCGCGGGATGACATAAAATTATACGCCCAACGGCATAAAAGGCGCGGTAGCATAAGTTAAAGAGGCGCTTGGACTCCATCCTGGCGGCACCGGGGACGGGAATCGGATATGCTGCGAAGGGTACGAGAGAGCGTAGCCAGCGGGGTCCCGCCCGCCGCTGCGAATAAAACCCGTGGCCATGACAGCGCCTGGCACCGCGTTCTGCCCGTGACCTGGGAGGATGGCGATTCGCTCGGCCCGGCGCCGGGCAGGGCAGGCCATTTCACCACAAAGGACACGAAGTCGCCGGATAGCGTGCGCGAAGGCGCGAACAACGCCGAGAAAGATCGGGCGGCGAAAGTGGAAATGGTTGGGGTGTGATTTTCGCGACCTTGGCGGCTTGGCGTGACATGATGAAATTTCGTCCCGGTAGAGGCCGGCGACGGCAAAGGCGAAGGTAAAAGCGAAAAAGCAAAAACACGGAAGACCTTTTCGCCCTGGCGGAAGCGGGTTTGGATCAACTCGGGCCGCGTGGCTCGGACCTGATTTCCGTAGGGTAGGCTCAATAGGAGGTGCCTTATGGCAGGGCAGGATTTACTTCCCGGTGACGGCGTTTCCGTGGTGCACTCGCACGAGTTCCGACGTTTGGGCGGCGGCCGGAGGTCGGTAGTGGTCCATACGTACCAGGAGTTGGTCCAGTTTGAAACTGGAAACCGCTGGCAGCGTCCCGCCAGCGGTCAGGACGCACGGGAAACCGGCTTTACCCTGATCGAACTGCTGGTAGTGATATCGATAATAGCTATTCTAATATCTATATTACTACCTGCGTTAGCGAAAGCCCGCGAACTGGCCAACCGCGCCGTCTGCATGGCCAATATCCGCGGGATCATCCAGGCCATGGTGACGTACGCTCAGCCGAACGGCGGAACCTTTCCGGCCGCCGGCGGCGACGACGCTGCGTACGCGGGCAACTACATGCTCTCGCCCACGTCGCCCATCGGCTACGGCATGGGTACGTACGCCACCACGGCGCAGCAGGTCGTGCAGCAGTGGTACGCGACTCCCGTTTCCAACTCCGGCTGGTGGGACCCGGATAACCCGGATGCCAGCATGTGGCTGCTGGTGCTGCAGGGCTATACCACACCGGCAAGTTTCGTTTGCCCATCCGACCCACTGGTCGGGGGGCCATCGCTGGAATACTGGAACCCCAGCCCCGGGGTGATCGCGTACAGCGCCAACTTTGGCAACATGCCGCCGGGGCAGGTGGTCCCGCAGGCCAGCGAAAGCAACGCCACCGGCCAGGGCTTCAGTTACTCCATCGCCGCCCCTTGGCCCTTCTACTCCAACGCTCCGGGCAACGGCCCGGTGGAATCGACCACCCCCGCTCAGTGGTGGACCACCGACGGCGCTAACAGCCAGGTTCCGCTGGCCAGCGATATGGCGCCTGCGGATTCGCCCCAGGCTGGTGACACCACGGGCACGTACCTGCGCGTCACCACCACCCTGCCGACGGCCAACACCTACGGCCCGTACATCTACAATTCCGGCAATCATGCCGGCGACGGCCAGAATGTCGGCTTCGGTGATGATCACGTGACTTGGGAAACTTCGCCCTACGTGGGCCAAAATGGTGACAATATTTTCACCTATACCACCGCGACCGGCGTGGTTAATGGCACCACGGATACCAACCAGGTGGGTATAACCGGTGATGGCTTTAACACCATCAAGGTTCAGACGCTCGGAGCGCCGTTCGACACCTGCATGGTTCCGGTGCGTGGCGTTAATCCTGTTTCCGCCGCCAACGGCCAGGCATGGTGGTGACGGCGGGCGGATCGCGACGACCAGCGGCCGGGCCAGTTGGCCGGTTCGCTCCAGGGGTAACTCGCGGGGCGGTGATTTTCTACCGCCCGGCGTTTTTTGAAAGGATGGCGCAGGTGGGCAAACTATACGCAGATCGGGGCCTCAACCCGCCTGCGCCCCGGCTTGGACAACCCGACACAGCGACCCGCGCCCGGCGCGGCTTTCTTCGGCGGGGTCTGTTGTTTCTGTTCGGCGGAGGGCTTTTATTTGGCCGGCGGGCGACGGCCGCACCCGCGAATGAATCGGGGGACCCACGGCTGGTGACAGAAGGTGCGACCCTGAAGACGCTGGTCCGGCAGGGCCAACCCCCCGTGGAGCCGCTCGACACGGTTATTTTGTTTGAGCGTGCCGACGATAATCATGGCCGCGCGGAAACCCACGAAGTGCTCTCGCTTATCCATGAGGAACGTGGCCCGAATTCGTACCCCTGGACCCTGTATGCCGAACAGACCAGCCATCAGCTTAACGGTGATGCGGTGGTGCTCTGCTCCCGCTTGATCAAGAAAGGCGCCGGCTGGGCCGCCGGGCATCACTCGGAGGTATTTTCCCACGCCCGCGGCGTGGCCATCGGTTTGAACGTGGAGATGAGCAACTACTACACCGGCCCGGAAGCCACCGAGGTTATCGGCGTTAACATCCAGCCAACGCATGGCCCAAGACCGTCCCAATACGGCCTTCAGATTCAGGAAGGCCAGGGCGGGCGGGTCCAATTTGAGAAAGCGATCGGCCTGAATGGCGGCGGCGCCGTGGGCGTGGACTTGGCGGGTCACTTCAAGGAAGCGGGCATTCACCTGCACGATAACGCGCTGCGGCTTAACGAAGGGGCGAGCATCGAGCTCGATGGGGCGGGCCAGGTGCGGGTACGCTACCGAAACGGCCGCATTGAGTTTATGAACGGCAACCGCTGCGTCGGCCATATTAACATGCGGGGGTCAGACCATGAGATGTGACCGTTCTACGGCCCAAGGGGCGGTAACCGGCCACGGACTTGGAACTAGCCTGGAACTTGTCTTCCGATACCCGTCGGGATTAGCGGGAGGACTATGAGGCACGCCGGTTTTCTGGTTCATAGCCCGGGATCCTGGCACGCCGGGAAGGGGTGCGGCCGGCACCTGTTACTCCGGCCCGCGAACGGTTACGAAGATCAAGCCATGCCTTTTTCCTGGGCCGGTTGGCAAACAGGCGACTCTGAACCCGCGAACCCGGCGCCATCCGATAGCCGCCCCCGTTTATCGTGGTTGGTGGCCATGGTGTTGCCGTTGGTCTGCGCGGTTTGGGCCTCTACGACGCCGGCGTTGGGGGCCGCGCATCGGTCGGTCAGGTTTCCGGCTTCCGCCAGACGCCTGGCGAAGGCCCAGGTGCGCATGGTCCACGGCTACCCGCAGCTGTTCATACATGGCCGAATGACGCCGCCGCTGATGGTTTTTCCCATTTCTAACACCATCCGCATCCGCCAGATGGCTCAAGCCGCTTCGGAGATCCGATTAGCCGCGGCGGCGGGTATCCACATCATCCAGTGCGCAGTGGGCGGCAAGCTGCCCGCCCGTGGTTCCCGCGTCACTTATTACCGGCAGATGGACCGCATCTTCAGTTTCGCCCTGAAAAACGACCCCCGGGCCTACCTGCTGCCGACCCTGTGGTGCGGCGTACAGGGATTTCGTCGCACGCACCCCGCGGACTTGGTTACCTACATTGACCGTGGGGGTAAGGTCTCCCACCACATGGCCTCGGTGGCGTCCCGCTCCTGGTATGCGGCGGTGAAACAGGCGTTGATCGGTCTGATCCGCCATATTAAAGCGTCCCGATTCGCCGGGCGGGTGATAGGGTTCCATCTGGGGCATGGTAATACCTCCGAGTGGTTCACGCCCGACTTCTGGGACCGCCCCGGATTCGACTATTCCCTGGCGAACCGACAGGGTTTCATCCGCTGGCTAAAACGGCATTACCACACCAGTGCGGCGCTGCGTGCCGCCTGGCATAATCCCAGGATTACGTTCGACGCGGTTATGGTTCCTCCGCCGTTGCCCGGTGATCCCGCATCGTTCTATACACGGAGCCAACAAAATTATGTGGATTACCTGAATTATCAGAGCGACATCACCGCCCGGCGCATCGAGCAGCTGGCGGCGGTGGTCAAACGTCACACCGACCGTCGCTCGCTGGTCGTGACCTATTATGGCTATGCTTTTTCCTGTCCCGCGCCAGACAGCTCGTCGCGTGCCCTGGGGCGTTTGCTGCGCTGCCCGAATATTGACGCTATCGCCTCGCCGGTGTCCTACTCGGATCGTCAGCCGGGCGGGGCTCCCAATTTTATGGGGGCGGTGGATAGCGCCACCCTGCACGGTAAGCTTTGGATGCTGGAAGATGATACGCTTACTTTTGTTTCGACCAAGCCGGGGGGCGGACCAGGGGGGGACGGATTTTGTAAAACTCTCGGCGCGACGGTGGCGGTTCACCGCCGCAATTTCGGCCAGATGATGATTCATCGGCTGGGAACCTGGTGGCTGGATTTATTCAGCCGTGGTTGGTTGAACAACCCCGGCATATGGAAAAACATCGGGCAACTGCGCGCCGCCTATGTGCAAGAACCTCCCTCCGGCCAGTTCCGGCCCCAGGTCGCGGTCGTCTTTGATGAGCGATCTACCTCCTATGCGGTAGCTGGCCACAGTTGGCGGCGCTTATATGCGGACTTGCTGTGTAATCCCACGCCATTTTTCCATTGTGGCGTCAGCGTGGGCTGGTACCTGCTATCGGATATTGGGCGGTTGCCCTCCTCGGTGCGAACGATTATTTTCCTGAATGCCTGGCGGGTTAATGCAGCTACCCGGCGTCTCATCCGCCGCCGATTGCAGTTAAATGGTCGCACGCTGGTCTGGGTTTATGGCGGCGGCTTTATTAACCGGCAGGGGTCCCTGGACCTCACCTCGGCCAGCCGACTCGTGGGCATGCGCCTGATGCTCTCCTGTGGCGATCTAACCGGCAGTGACATCATCGAACCGAATGCCCTGCACCTACCGCCCGAACGCGTGCCCGGCCTCAACGCGCCGAATTCCGCGTGCTCCTGGCTCCATTTCGCCAGTGATGTGGATACGCCGTACTTTGTTGTGAGTCCGCATCGCGGGATTCTGCCGCTGGCGCACTACCGCCATGGCGGCCTGGCCATGGCCGTAAGGCGTTTGGCGCATTATCAATCGATTTTCCTCGGCGACCCGCGGCCCACCGCCGCGTTCTGGCGGGCGTTATTCCCGCATCTCGGCGTGCACGTCTATCTGAACACCCACGACGCCTTTCAGACGGATGGCCGCCTGATGATGATCAGCAGCGATGGCGTGGCCGGTCCGCGGGTGCTCAGGCTGCCCCGGCGGGGCAGCATTTACGACATGCTTAACGGCCATAAGCTGGCCGCTAACGTACGCCGTTACCGTTTTTCGCTGCGCCGTTATCAGACGCTGCTGTGGCGCGTCGTTCCGACGCGGTAACCTTTGGGAAGCAGGCTTTCAGGCCCACGGAAATAACTCAGGCCGTCGGCTAAGTCTGCGGCGGCGAGTCGCCGCGGCGGGCTGGCCAGCCCCCCATCTGGCCGGTCCTGCGGATTGGGGAAGCAAAATGAGACCGACAACAGCGGGAGCCACCGATATGCCTACCGCACCCAACGCCTTATTTCACGGGGCCGCGCCAGCCGGCGCCGCCGAGCCCCCAAG
>JAJYFE010000023.1 GCA_021785435.1 Planctomycetota bacterium | reverse complement strand
ACCTGCCGTGCCTCAAGCTTAATCACCTGGCAGACCTGGAGGTCTGCACTACAAACCTGGCAGATCCGCAAGTCTGCACCGTCTGCACCTCAGGAGACGCCTTTACTGCGGCAAAACTTTTATGGCCACGATGCGCGGCTGGGGAACTACGCCGGTGGGGGTGGGGGGATTCGACAGCGAACGGTCGATGATGGCGATAAAGCGCTGCTGGCCGGTGAGAATGAATTCAGCGTTGGGATTGCCGGGATCGGTGGAAATGGTGTTCTCCGTCGGGCTGGTGTGGATATTATTGCCCTGGTTGGCGTCGTACCAGTCGGTGGCGTTGTAGCTGCCGGCGGGGTAAGGGCCATTGAGCCGCAGGGCCTGGATCAGGCCGTAAACGGCGAACGTATCGCTGCGCACGGTGCACATGTTGTAAACATCGGCCCAGGCTTCGTCGCGCTGTTGCAGCGTGGCGGGTGAGGGGCTGAAACCGATACCCTGCAAGGCATCAAGCAGTTCGGCCTTGGAGCTGATGCCGGATCCGGGAATCGCGGTAAAGTTTACGGCGGGGATGCCGCCGCTGCCGGTTCGCGCCCGGAGGCCCGTGATGGCGGTGATGATATCGGCCTGGTAGCCGCTGGCGAGGCTGGTGTCGTTCAGCGAATCCACCATCGCCTGGAGCACGGGTTGCGACGCGGTGTTCACGTTGATCCGGCCCGGCACGCGCAATTTGATATTGGGCGTTGTGCCGTCGTTAACGGTGATGTCCGAAGCGGCGGAATCAAAAGTAATGTAATCCAGCATGGCGATCGCGCGGGCGTCGGGCTGGGTGGTCGCGCTCGGATCGTAAAGGAAGTCGAAACGGGCGCCGGCCTCATATTCGAGCGATTGATTGGCCGCAGATTCATAAGTGTTCGGGGTCGAACCCAAGTTCTGGATCGTCTGCGAAATCATCTGCACCGGCACGTAGTCGCCTGCGGTGGCGCTGTAGCCAGAGACTGAGATGAGCCGGGTGATGCTGTTAAAATCGCCAATATTGAGAAAGGCCTGTCCTGCCGAAGGCTCCGTACCCGCTGTGTAGCCGGGCAAACCGCCGGGATCGGCGAAGCGGTCGTAGAGGGGGATGGACACCACTGCTCCCAGCACAGCCTCGTCCTGGTCGGCCCCTACCGGCAGTTGCGGGGAAGGGGGGGCGACGACAAGCTGCTGCAAGGGCGTGGCTGCGGCGCACGCGCATGCCCAGCCCGGCCCGTTGCTCCCTTGGTTATAACGCGAGGCGTAATAGTCCGTCGCCTGGGTGCCAGCGCCGGCTGCCGCGCTGACGAGGTTTGTGTAGTCGAAGCTGTCCGCCGGCAGGCTTGCGCCCGCATACGCAGGTGGGTTCCCGTGGTGGTGCTTGTACCACCCCCAGCGTTTTCCGGGGTTGACGTTTTTGTGCCCGGTGGCGACGGTGAACGGCCGGGTCAGCACCACCATGGTGCCGCCGCTAAGGTCCAGCGCGCTGTCAACCTGCTGCACCGGCGGCACGGTTGCAGGCGCCTGCGGAGTCGCCGGAGTCGTGAATCCGCCGGTCCCGTTCTCCTCCACGACCGCGTAGTCCTGTGCCGGGATACCAGTGGGAAAATCGGACCCCAAGTCGATCCCCGCGCCGTAGGTCTGGGTGGCGGGGTCGTAGATGCTCAACGTCCAGTTTGTCAGATTCAGCGTAACGCGATAGGGGTTGTAGAGGACCACCGCGAAGTTGTTGTATTGGAGCCCGCTGCCGTTGTTGCTCGCGTCAATCGCCACCTCTTCAATGAATGGCTGGGCGGAGTAGCCGCTGACGACAGGGTCCGTCACACCGCTGGGGAGGGGAATGATGGGTGCTGCCAGCACTGCTGAGGTCACCTGCAAATCCGCCGCGCCGGCGAAATCCGCGTTGGTCGTGCCGCGCACCGAAAGGCCGCCGTTGGGCGTGTTGCCCCCGGACCCGGCCCCGGCCGTGGCGAAGCATGGCCCGTTGGCGTTGGGTGTGTAGGTGAAGTTCGGCGAGGTTCCCGAGACGGTCCCGGAGTCGTACGCGTAATTCATGTAGTTTACCGCGAAGGCGAGGGATTTAGCAGCTGTGTAGCCGCAGTCGGTCATGGCCTGGGCCAGGGCGGTGGCAGTAGCCGCCACGCTGTTGGCTTGGTCGGCACTGCCGATGCCCTGATTGGCCGGGGCGTTGACATTGATTTTTTCTGGAAGGGCGGGCCAGATATTTTGGCTTGCACCGTTGTTGACGGTGACGGTGGTGGTGCCGTTAAGGGTGAACGGCGTCGCCGGGTCCGCCTCGGGGCGCAGGGAGCGGTCGTAGGAATAGCAGGTGTAATAGAGGCGGTTTGCTGAGAGGGGGTTGGAAAGCGGTGACTCGCCAAGCGTGTTCGGCCACATTGTTTTCGTGGCCGACGTGCCAAGCACCGCAGAGCGGGGGGTGAAGGGCGCACCGGCGAAGCCGCCGCCGAAGATGCCGTAGGAGCGCAGCTCCAGTTCGGTGCTCACGCCGAAAAGCTGCAGGCCGCCGCCGTTCAGGTCGGCGGTAAGCAGGGCGTTCTGCCAGTTTGCCACGTTGTAGGGGCCGGCCCAGCTTCCCTGGCCCTGCCTGCCGATGACAGCCCCCGCGCCGGATTGCAGCGCGAGCGGAACGTCCGGAAATGTGTTGCCATTGACTACGCTGCTGTTGAAAATGGAGTTGGAATCATCCAGCAGCACGCCGGTGAAATAGGAGCCGTAGGCGTTGGCCAGGCTGCCCACGGAGCCGACATTCAAGTTGGCCATGGAATTCGTGTCGATAATGCGCAAGGCGAAACGGTAGCGCGTGCCATCGGGACTGCTGTAGGGAAGAAGATTCCAATAGGCGTCGCGTGTACCGTAGGGGTACCAGCCGGAATACGCCGGCGGATTGACCAGGGCGTTGTTCACTACGGCCGGCAACACGACCGAGGCGTCGGGGGTGTTCGCCGGCGCAAGCTGCGCGGTCGTTATATCGTATTGGCCGTTGGAGGGATCGTAGAAATTTGGCGTTAAGAAGGAGAAAGTAGCGGGCAGCGGGCCGGAGGGTTTCTGCCATAGGGGCGTTCCGGTGATGCCGGTCCACGTTTCGCCGGTGGCCAGCCACGGCTCGGCCTGGGCGGGAACCCAATAGGTCGGCGACGCCGGGGGGGGGTATCCGTGGGACGCCTGGGTGCACTGGTAGACGGTCCAGGGGCCGTTGCCATTGGCGTTGGGCGTGTACGAGACGTATTGGCCGGCGGCATAGGTGGTGGATGCGCTCCAGAGCGCGGCCGCGTCCGGGTTGTCCCACAGCCGCACCGGGGCGTAAGGGTCGCCGACCCAGTGGCCGCCGCCCGCGGCGACGTCGGCGGGCGGGGTGGTGGCGGAGCCTGAAATGGCCCCTATGCAGTAGTAATACGCGGCCACGGGCCCGTCGAAATACTCGACGAGCGTCCCGGGCGCGTAACCCGTCGGCGAGCTCTGGACACCGGCGTCCCATAGTTGTGAGGGTGATGCGGGGGGGGTGATCGGCTGCCAGTCGGTGGCGTCCGTTGGCGGTGGTACGCCCCCGGGTGCGATGCCTCTCTTAGCGTAGTACGCTTGCGTGCTCCCTGCGGCGGCGTAGGTCGCCACGGACCAGGGCGCATACGCGTCGGCCGAGTTCCACGGCGTCTCGGCGTCCACGGTTTGCGCGAGCATCTCCCCGCGCACGATATTCAGCACGCTCTGCTGGGCGAAGCTCAAATTAAGGGCGTTGGTGGAGGCGTCGAGGCCGGCGGTATCATTGCTGGCCGCCAGAATATAGATGGTTCCCATGAGCGCCAGCAGCACCAGAATCGCGGCAACCATAATTAAAACGACGCCGCGGGGGTGGCGGCTCGCGGTCCGGGGGGCGAGCGTCCCGCTCGCCGCAGCGGGTCGCCTAAGGAGCCCCGCATCGGATCCGAGGACGGGCAGGCGGGACGCCGGCGTTACCACCGGCGGGCGGGACGCCCGCCCCCCAACCGGAAACTGAGAATGGAAAACTTTCATGGCACACTCCCGCTCGCCCTGTCGCCATATGGCGACTCGCCTCCAGAGACCGGTTTCCCGATAAATCATCGGGACCGGGCACACAAAACGAACCGGGGCTCAGATATGCGGCAGATTCCGCCACCCCATATTATTATGGCTTTTCCCGGGGGCATTGTCAACCGCCCATTTCGGAGCTGGCAGCCTGAATTGCCGGTGTGCGGTCTCCGCCGTCCACACGCATGCGCGGCCCGCGTCCCTGTTAGCCGGCACGTTTAACGTGCCGCTCGCCCGCGCCCGCCCTCCGCATCCCCGCCCGGCTTGCGGGCGGCGCTCCCATGGCCCCCAGCCCAATCCCGCCGCCGTCAGGGGTACGGTTCAACGAAACTCCAGTGTTGCCGCGGCAAACCCGCTTTGACCGGATTGGCCTCGACATACCGAATCGCGTGCGGCAACTCCAATCCATTGAGGTATCCGCACCATTTCCCTTCGCCCCACACGGCGCTCCGATCCCCGCCCGGCGGCCCTGGCGGACCGGGTGAAATACCCTCCTCGTGGAGTCGCCGCGTGGCCTGGGCCTTGAGATGGCCGACGGTGAGTCCCACACTGCGCCGGGGGCAACGCAACACGATGTGAACATGATTGGGCAGGATCGCACAGGCGTAGATATGATATTTCGCCTCTTGCTGTGCCTGCGCGAATCCCCGTCCCACCGCCCGGGCCTGGATTCCTGATAACACCACCGGCGGAAATTTCAGCACCGTTTTCACCGCCACCCGCAGCGCATGGTCATGGGGCCTGGCCGCCACCGATCGGTGGTACGTGCCGCCGCTGGCCGGGCCTCCGGCCTCGTAAAGGGCTTTTGACCCGACATGTTTCGACCAGGACCCGCGCGGGTCGTTAGGCAACCAGAAACCATACAGGCACATCACCAGATGCCACGCGATAATGGGTGCTTTGTCCGAGCCCGGCGCAGCCATGGGTGCTGCCATCATGGCCGGAATGGTACGTGATATGGAATCAATTGCCAGATCCCTACGCCCAGCGCACGGGCACCGTTCCCGGTGAATGGAATCCCCCGGCTAACATTACGGTGGGTTGGTCACATCCGCGGGTTCATCGGGTTCGATTCCCAATTCCTTAACCTTCTTGTTGAGCGTATTGCGGTTGATGCCCAGGAACTCGGCCGCCTTGATCTTGACCTGTTCGCAACGCTGGAGCGCTTTCTCAATCAGGACTTTTTCCACCTGGTTGATAACCAGGTCGTAGATGGCGCCTTCCCGCATCGCGTATTCGCTTAGCGCCTGCTCGGCCAGGCGGCGCACCAGGCCGTCAAGATCGTCGCTGGCCATCGCAGCGCGGCCCTGCTGAGCGAAGGCCCGGATGGCCACGGGCAGCAGGTCTTCGGTAAGGGTCTCGCCGCGGGCCAGCACCACGGCCCGCTCCATGGCGTTTTCCAATTCACGCACGTTGCCGGGCCAGGGATAACGCACCAGCAGGTTGAGCATATCGCGGCTGATTTTCTTAAGCGTCTTGTTATTCTCGGCGTTGAACTTGTCAAGAAAGAAGTCGATCAGCAGAGGGATATCCTCGCGCCGGTTACGCAGGGGGGGCAGATGGATCGCCACGACATTGAGCCGATAGAACAGGTCTTCGCGGAAGGCGCCCTGCGCGACCTGTTTCTGCAGGTCCAGATTGGTCGCGGCGATGATCCGCACGTCCACCCGGATGGTGCGATTGTCGCCAACCCTTTCCAGTTCGCGTTCCTGCAGCACCCGCAACAGCTTAACCTGCAGGCCGGTGTCGATGGTGCCGATTTCATCGAGAAAAAGCGTGCCGGTATCGGCGGCTTCAAAGCGACCGATTTTATCGCGGATGGCGCCGGTGAAGCTGCCCTTGACATGGCCGAACAGTTCCGATTCCAGCAGCGTGCCGCTGAGGGCGCCACAGTTGACCCGGATGAACGGCTTATCGGCGCGCGGAGAGTTGAAATGGATGGCTTTGGCGATCAATTCCTTGCCCGTACCGGTTTCGCCCAAAAGCAGCACCGTGGCCCGGCTGACGGCCACCTGGGCGATGGTGTCGAAAACCTCCAGCATGGCCGGCGACGTGCCGATGATGTTGTCGAATTTATATTGGCTTTGCAGGGTGCGACGCAGGGCCAGGCGTTCCTTCAGCCACTCTTCGCGCTCGCGCGAAATGATGGCGTTGATCTTGATGGCCTGGGCGATAAAGGCGGCGATGATTTCCAGCAGGCGCTGGTCGTCCCGCAGGGACTCGGGATCCACAAACGCCTTGTCCACGGACAGGGCGCCAGCGACGCGCCCGTCAATGTGAATCGGAACGCAGATGAAGCTGATAACCTTGTCCTTCAGGGCGGCGCGGGCGCCCGTGCGGTTTAAGAAGCGCGGGTCGGTGGAGATATTGGCCACCACATGGGGCTGGCCGGTGGCCACGACCTGGCCGGTGATGCCCTCGCCGACCGCGTAGCGGCCGCGCTTGATTTCCTCAGCCGTAAGACCCAGGGCCGCTTCGATGCGCAGCTTGCCCGTGGCTTCATCAAGCAGCACCATGGAGCCGCGTTCCGTGCCCAGCCGTGTCGCCAGTACGCCCATGGTCTGGTCAAACACGGCCTGCAGGTCCAGCTCCGAGGCCAGCACGCGACCGATGTCGGTCAGGATGCTCAATTCCAGTTCAGCCCGCTGCATAACCTTCCTGTCTCCGCCGATAAGCGTGCGCGGCAGAGGACGCCGCGCATGCGAGAAACCATCATTTTAACACGAAACGGGTGAAGCTTAACGCTCGCTGTCGGGATAGTTCAAATGGGGGTTGGCCAGCTTGTTAGGGCGGGGCGCCCGGGGCGGCGCTGCGCTCCGCCCGGTCCGCGCGGAGGCGGAGCGGTTCAGTCGCCCCGGCGACCTGAAGCCGCGGTGCTTCCGATGCGGCGAGTTATCGGGTCGGATTTTGCAGCGGGGGAGCTGAAGCACCGCGTTTCAACGCGGTGAACGGCGGCGCACGGGGTGTCGAGTCCTGGGCCAGCGGCCCAAACCCCTGCGCCATATTGGTCCAGGTTATTTCTGGGCGGCCCCCTACGCCCGGGTGCGGATCTCGGCGGAGAGTTTTTCGAGGAAAGCGGCCACTGGCACAGCGCCCAAATCTTCATCCTGGCGGGTGCGGACGGCCACGGCGCCGGCTTGCTGCTCTTTAGCGCCCACCACCAGCAAGTAGGGAATTTTCTGGATGCGGGCGCGGCGAATTTTCGCCCCGATTTTCTCATCGCCGGAGTCGAGTTCGGCGCGCACCCCCGCGGCGCGCAGTTGACCGACCACTTGCCGCCCATAGTCCACGAATTTTTCGCTGATGGACAGCACGATGGCCTGCACCGGGGACAGCCAGGTGGGAAAGGCCCCGGCGAAATGTTCGATCAAAATGCCCGTGAAACGCTCCAGGGAACCGAAGGGAGCACGGTGGATCATCACCGGCCGATGGGGCGCATTATCCGCGCCGATGTACTCGAGCTGGAAGCGCTCGGGCAGGACGTAGTCCAGTTGGACGGTTCCCAGCTGCCACTGCCGGCCAATCACATCTTTTACCAGGAAATCCAATTTAGGTCCGTAGAAGGCGGCTTCGCCGAGCGCCTCATGGTGGGGCACGCCCATCTCGCGCACGACTTGGCGCAGGGTGGTTTCAGCCTGATTCCATAAGGCGGCTTCGCCGGCATACTTATCGGAGCCAGGTGCGCGCAGGCTCACCCGACATTGATACTCGGTAAAGCCCAGGGTGCGGAAGACGTGCAGCACCATGTCCACCGTGGAGCGGAGTTCGGCTTCGACCTGATCGGGCGTGCAGAACAGGTGGGCGTCATCCTGCGTAAACCCGCGCACCCGCGTCATGCCGGCCAACTCGCCGGACTGTTCAAAGCGATAGACGGTTCCGAATTCCGCCAGGCGGATCGGCAAATCACGGTAACTGCGTGGCTCGGCGGCGTAAATTTGAATGTGGTGCGGGCAGTTCATCGGCTTAAGCAGATATTCCGCTTCGTCACCCGAATCGCGCTCTTTCATTTTGATGGTGGGGAACTGGGAATCTTTGTAATAGGGATAATGACCGCTGGTTTTATACAAATTCACGTTGCCGATATGGGGGGTGTAGACAGCGCTGTACCCGCGGCGAGTCAATTCCTGGAGCAGGAAGGCTTCCAGTTCCTGCCGGACCATGGCGCCCTTGGGGAGCCAGAGAATCAGGCCGCTGCCGACCAGGGGGGAAATGGTAAACAAGCCCAACTGCCTGCCCAACAGCCGGTGGTCGCGTTCTTTCGCGGCTTGAAGGCGCTGGCCATGGGCGGTCAGTTCCGCGGCCGAGAAAAAGGCGATGCCATAAACACGCTGTAATTGCTGCTGCGAGGCGTCGCCGTGCCAATAGGCGCCGGCCACACTGGTGATCTTAAACGCACCGATGCGGCCCGTGGTTGGCAAGTGGGGGCCGCGGCACAGATCTTCCCAATCTTTACCGGGCTGGCCAGTGGCGTAAAAGCTGATGGCCGTCCCCGGGTTCTGCCGCAGCGCCCGGCGGGCATTGTCCACTTTGTAGGGATTGCCCTGGTGTTCCAGTTTGCGCAGCGCTTCGTCGGGGGGTAGTTCGTACCGCGTGAAGGGACGGTCCGCGGCGATAATCCGGGCCATTTCCGTTTCAACCCGGGCGAAATCTTCTTGGCGAATCGGCTCGGCCAGCTCCAGATCGTAATAGAATCCATCCTCCAGCGGGGGGCCATACGCCAATTTAACCGAGGGAAAAAGGCTGGTGATGGCTTCAGCCATGACGTGGGCGCAGGAGTGCCGCAGGAGGTACAGGGCGTGGGTGTCATCCGACCGGGCGGTGACGATGGTTACGGCGGCATCGGCCTGGATGGGGGCGTGCAAATCGCGCAGTTCGCCATTGATCAGCGCGCCAATGGCGTCCTGGGCCAGGCGTGGGCCGATGGCCTTGGCCACGTCAAAAGCGGTTATGGTGGGGGCTGTGAATTGCTTTTTCGCGCCGTTGGGCAGGGTAATGGTAATCATCCGGTGCTCCAGGCCGTGGCCGGGGGATGCCTTATGCGCCCAGGGCGGCGATAACGGCGTCCGTCATGGCGCTGCAGGTGGCGGCGCCACCCAGGTCCGCGGTGCGATGGTTCGGATCGCACAAGGCCGCCAATACCGCCGCGCGAATAACCTTCGCCTCCTGGAGCAGGCCAAAAGTGTGTTCCAGCATCATGGCCGTGGACAAAATGGCCCCGACCGGATTGGCGATATTCCGGCCGGCGATATCCGGCGCGCTGCCGTGAATCGGTTCGTAAAATGGCGTGGCGGAACGCCCGTTTTCATCCGGTTCGCCCAGGCAGGCCGACGGCACCAGGCCGATGGAGCCGGCCAGCATGGAGGCCTCATCACTTAAGATGTCGCCAAAGGTATTTTCGGTAACCAGGACATCAAAATCGCCGGGCCGGCGGAGCAACTGCATGGACGCGTTATCCACGTACAGGTGTTCGAGGCGTACGTCAGGATAATCCGCGGCCATGGCCCTGGCTACCTCGCGCCAAAGCCCGCTGGTGGCAAGGATATTCGCCTTATCCACACTGGCCAGTCGGCGCCGGCGGCGGCGGGCGCTTTCAAATCCAACTTTCAGAATACGGCGGATTTCCTGTTCCGAGTAAGCCATCGTGTCCACCGCGCGGCGCTGCGGCGCCTGGCCCGTGATTTCCTGCGGCCGGCCGTAATAAAGCCCGCCGGTTAATTCACGAACTATCAGGATGTCGACACCGTCCGCGAGCAGATGTTCCTTCAGCGGGGATTGCCCGGCCAGAGCCGGCGGCAATACGATATGCCGAAGATTGGCAAACAAGCCCCGGCGTAACTCCAGCAGCGCGACGCGTTCCGGGCGCTGAGGCGGCGGGAGGGTTTGATCCCGGTCGGGCAGCCCGACCGCGCCGAAAAGAATGGCCTGGTTGCGCCGGCAAACAGCGCCGGTGGCTGGGGGCAGGGCCTGGCCACATTCATCGATGGCGGCCCAGCCCACGGAGGCGTATTGTGCCTGGAGGCGATGGCCGAACTTTCCCGCAACCGGCTCCAACACCCGCAGCGCTGCGGCCGTGACTTCCGGGCCGATGCCGTCGCCAGGTAGTACCGCAATAGGCAGATCCATTCAATATTTTCCGACAAGCAAGCTGGTGTTATGGCCGCCGAAACCGAAGCTGTTGCTCATGGCGTAGCGGATGGCGGCGGTGCGGGCGGTATTGGGCACGTAGTCCAGATCACAGCGTTCGTCCGGCTCGTCGTAGTTAATGGTCGGCGGCAATACACCGTGGTCGAGGGCCAGGCAGGTAATGACCAGTTCAATGGCGCCGGAAGCACCCAGGCTGTGCCCCAGCGCCCCTTTGGTGGAACTGATGGCCAGCGTTTTCGCGTGTGAACCGAACACCTGGTGCACCGCCCGCGTTTCCGCCAGGTCTCCCAAGTCCGTGGCGGTTCCGTGGGCGTTAATATAGTCGATTTGATCGGGACGAAGGCCCGCCTCGCGCAGCGCCTTGCACATGGCTTTGGCGGCGCCGCCGCCGTTGGCGTCGGGCGCGGTAATGTGGCAGGCATCGCCGGTGGCGCCGCAGGCCAGCAGTTCTCCGTAGATTTTCGCCCCCCGGGCGCGCGCCTGCTCGAGTTCTTCGAGCACCACTACCCCGGCCCCTTCGGACATCACAAATCCGTCGCGATTTTTTTCAAAGGGGCGACTGGCCCTGGCCGGATCTCCGTTGCGCGTGGACAGCGCCCGCAAAGCGCAAAAGGCGGCCAAACCCAATTTCGTCATCGCCGCTTCGGCTCCGCCGGCGAGCATGACATCCGCCTCCCCCCGCTGGATCGTCTGGAAGGCGTCGGCGATGGCATTGCCCGCCGTGGCGCACGCCGTGGCGGTGGCCGACACCGGCCCCCGCAGGCCCCATTGGATGGAGAGATTGCCGGCGGCGGCGTTGACCATCAGCTTCGGCACGGTAAACGGCGAAACGCGGCCTACGCCCCGGGCCAACATGCGGTCATATTGCTGCTCCATTTCCTCGATGCCGCCGATGCCGGAACCGACAATGACGCCGGCCCGGTCGAGGTTAATCCTGGAAAAGTCGATTCCGGAATTCTTGACGGCATGGATGCCGGCGATCAAGCCGTATACCGAAAAACGGTCCAGGCGCTTGATTTCCTTGGGCGATATGGTTTGTTCAGCGTTAAATACCTCGGGCGTGATCTCCCCGCCGATACGGACGGGATAACTACTGACATCAAAGCGGGTGATGCTGCGAATGCCGCTTTCACCCGCGAGTAACCGCCTCCAGAACTTCTCCAAGTCGTCCCCGAGGGGGGTCACCACGCCCAGCCCGGTAATAGCCACTCTCGTTTTAGGCATGTTGCTTTAAACACTTCAATCCGCGCTGGAGCCGCGGCCCCGCGGAAAACCTCAGAAAGCCCGCGCCTGACTGGCGGCCCACGGCGGCATGACCGGGGTTCGCAGGCCGAGCGAAGGGCGTCTATTGCGGGGGTTGCGGCGGCTGGGGTTGCGGTTGCGTTTTCAGTTTGGCCGCAATGTTTTTAATGTAGTCGATGGCCTGGCCGACGGTTTGAATTTTCTCCGCCTCTTCATCGGGAATCGACATTTCAAACTCATCTTCGAACTCCATGACCAGTTCGACCGTATCGAGGCTGTCCGCGTTGAGGTCGTTGACAAAACTGGTATCGCGCGTGATTTCCGCTTTGTCGACCCCCATTTGTTCGGCCACGATATCAATGACTTTCTGTTCAATCTCGTCCATTTCAGGCATACCCGCAAACCTCCTAAAAAATCGGGTCATCCCAGCGCCGGCTCACAAGTCAGCCTCCGAGGCGACCCCGTGGCCAAGCTAACCCATGCGGTTCATCCGAACTTCCCCCAGGGATTTAACAGCGTAACGTCCCGTGGCCAAGTTGGCAACACGACCGACGCTACGGCCGCCAGCCCCCGGATGTGGCCATCCATTGCGGCGCATCGTGGCAGGCCGAAGTTCCGCCCCGGTGGACCGTCACATGCTCATACCGCCGTCGACGGCGAGCACTTGCCCGGTAATATACCCGCTGGCCTCGCCGGCGAGAAACAAAACGGCCGCGGCGACTTCGCCCGGCTGGCCAAACCGTCGCAACGGGATCATTTCCCGCACCTTGTCCTTGAGGGGCTGGGGCAGCACATCCGTCATGTCCGTAACGGTAAAACCCGGGGCGACGCAATTGGCGGTGACCTGTTTTCCAGCCAATTCACGGGCGATGGATTTGGTCATGCCGATCAGCCCCGCCTTGGAGGCGGCATAATTCACCTGCCCCGCATTACCCATCATCCCGGAAACGGACGTGATATTGATAATCCGGCCCCACCGGGCGTGGATCATCGTCCGGGCCGCGGCGCGGCAGGCCACGAATGCGGCCCGCAGGTTGGTCCGCAAAACCAGGTCAAAATCTTCATCCGACATCCGCAGAAATAAGCCGTCGCGGGTGACGCCGGCGTTATTGACGAGCACGTCCAGCCGGCCGTGCGTGGCGCTGGTCTGTTCGATGGAAGCCGCCAGGGCCGCGGCATCGGTAATATCGACGACGGCGGTTTCAACCGGTGTGCCCGCTGCGGCCAAATCGGCGGCGAGGTGCTCGAGCTTTTCGCGCTGGCGCGCCACGGCTACCACGTGGTGATTGGCCGCGGCCAAAGCGCGTACAATGGCCGCGCCAATCCCGCGCGACCCGCCCGTCACATAGGCGACCCGCTTGCTATTCATGGGCTTGCCATCCTTCGACTGTGGAAATATTCGTGACGTTCGCCCGGCGATTCAACTTTTTAAGTAATCCGGTCAGAACCCGCCCCGGACCCAGCTCCAGCCAGGTGTCCACACCTTGGCTCTGGAGATATTCCAGGCTTTGCCGCCAGCGCACGGGCGAAATGAGCTGCTGCACCAACAATGCCCGCAGCTCGGAAGGATCGCCATGCGGGCCGGCCGTTACGTTGCTCAAGGTCATCGTCTGGGGGCGCGCCAGGGGCACGGCGTCCAGAACTTTCCGCATTCCCTCCACGGCGGTCGCCATCAGCGGCGAATGAAACGCCCCGGCCACATCCAGCGGAGCCGTACGCAGACCCCTGGCCATGGCCAGTTGGCAGGCGGCGCGGCAGGCGTGGACCGACCCGGACAGCACAATCTGCCCGGGGGCGTTGAAGTTTGCCGGGACTACCACCCGGTCATAGCTGCTTTCCCCCACTCCGGCGGCGGCAACCTGCCGGCAGATTTCCTCGGCCACATGGTCCGGGGCGCCCAGGAGCGCCACCATGGTCCCCGGGTTCATCTGCGCCGCCTGTTGCATCAGCTGGCCGCGGGCATGGACCAGCCGCAGACCCTCCGCGAAGGAAAACGCCCCAGCCAGGTAGAGCGCCGTGTATTCACCCAATGACAGACCCGCCAAGGCATCCGGGGGAAGATGCACTTTCCCCGATTCTTTAACCGCTTCATAGATAGCCGCGGTGGTGACATAAATACCAACCTGAGCATGGACGGTAGCCTGCAAGTCGGCGGCGGGGCCTTCAAAACAGAGCCGTTTGATAGAGAATCCGAGTTGCTCGTCGGCCGCGTCGAAAATGCGCCGCGCCGAGGAGAATTGCGCATAAAAATCCCGCCCCATTCCCACCTGCTGGGCACCTTGGCCAGGGCATAGCAGCGCTGTTTTCAAAGTCTCATTTCCTGTCGGCTAGGCCAGCTAACAACCGCTATCAAGCGCGCCGTGAAAAACGCCCAAAATATGAATATCGCCGGTCTCGGTAAGGAGATAGGCTATTCGATAATGGCCGTCGAACAACAGATCCATTCCTCCACCGGCTTCCGGCGGCGCCGGCGCCCCATCTTGGGAAAGCGACGCAAAATCCGCGCCGGGTCATCCTTACCCACCACCACCTTCCGCGCCGCAGCGGGGTTGTCCCGGGCGATGTAATCAAAAATATCCCGCAACCAGCGATGCGCTTCTTCGCTCCACTTTATTGTCGCCATGTGCGTATGCGCCGCTCCATCTTATCATTCGACAGCACCCGGCCCTGGCGGACGTCTTCCAGGCCGCGCGCGATCATTTTTTTCGAACGCCAGCTCGCGCATGATCTCCTCGTCGCTCGCGTCGTCCGGTTGCGATCGAATTACCTCGGCCATTTTTCTTTGACGGTGGACATCACGCCTTCCTCTGGCGCCACGGGGCGCGTTACTTGACAGACCCAAGGCCCATTATTTTATGCCAAGCCCATCCCGGCTACAGCCGCACGGTCGCGGACGCCCAGGTCAAGCCCGCGCCGAACGCCACCAGGATAATCCAATCCCCGGGGCCGCAACGGCCCTGGCGGACCGCCTCATCCAGGGCCAGCGGAACCGAAGCCGCGGACGTATTACCATAGCGGTCAATGTTGATGAACACTTTTTCCTTCGGAAAGCCCATTTTTTCAGTGGCGCTGTCGATGATCCGCTGATTCATCTGGTGGGGCACGACCAAGCGCACATCCTGCGGAGCAAGCTGGCAGGCGGCCATGGCGCGTTGCAGGCACGTGGTCATTTGATGGACCGCGAATTTGTAGACCTCGCGCCCATTCATTTTCAAATAATGCAGGCGGTTCTGCACCGATTCGGCGCTGGTCGGTGTCCGGGATCCACCCGCCGGGATATTCAGCAGTGCCCCGCCCTTGCCGTCGGAACCCAGCTCGAAGGCCCGTACGCCGCGCGGCGAATTTTCGACGGCGGAAATGACGGCGGCCCCGGCCCCATCACCGAAAAGAATACAGGTGCCACGGTCCTGGTAATCCACCACCCGGGAGAGGGTCTCGGCGCCCACCACCAGGATGTTCCGGCACGAACCATTGCCGATGAACTGGGCGGCCGTGGCGAGTCCATAGACAAAGCCGGAGCACGCCGCGCCCAGGTCGAAAGCCGCCAGGGGGTGCCCGACGCGAAGGTTTTCGTGCAGCCAGCAGGCGGTCGACGGCGTGGGCGTTTCCGGAGTAAGTGTGGCCACGATGATCATGTCCAGCTTTTCGGCGGACAGCTGGGCCGCCTCGAGCGCCCGCTGGGCCGCTTCCAGGGCCAGCGTGCCGGTGCTTTCATCGGCCGCGGCGATACGCCGTTCCCGAATGCCCGTGCGCTGCACGATCCATTCGTCGCTGGTGTCGACCATCTTCTCCAGATCGGCGTTGGTAAGCCGCCGCTGGGGAACAAAGCTGCCGGTGCCATTAATAACTGCCGCAATGTGTGGCATGGACAAACCATTTCCTCCCGCTATATCGGCCCGCATCTGGTCATCGCCTGTGCGGGCCGGCACCCCCAAGCCGTGTCAAGAAACTACCATGTTTAAAGGGTTTATGCCATCCGGCTGCCCAGGCGGCTTCGGATATGCTCATGAATACCGCGGGCGCCCGCATCCTTAACCCAGCGCACGGCGTTGCGAATAGCCCTGGCGCCGCCGGAGCCGTGCACTTTCAGAAACAGGCCGCACACGCCCAAAAGCATGGCTCCGCCATATTGTTCATGGTCGTACCGGTCCCGGATGCGCGCCAGGATCGGATTCAGCCCGGCCAGTAATTCTCCCGGGCAGGTCCGGGCTTCCTGGGTAAGCTCGCCCAACAACGAGGCGGTGATGCCTTCGATGATCTTTAAGGTGACATTGCCGGTGAAACCGTCGGTAATCACCACGTCGCAGACCCCTTGGAAAATGTCGCGCCCCTCAATGAAACCGACATAATTTAGCGACGGGTCCTGCTCCAGAAGCCGCCGCGTTTCTTTGACCAACGGGGTGCCTTTTTCCTCTTCCGCGCCGATATTCAACAAGCCTACCCGAGGGCGCTCGATATGCAGGATCGCCTCGGCGTAAATACCCGCCAACAGGGCGTATTGATGCAGGTGCGCCGGTTTGGGCTGAATATTAGCGCCGGCGTCGCATAGTATCACCATGCCGTGCATCGTGGGAATCATCACCCCGATGCCGGGGCGCTCCACCCCCGCCAGCGGCTTGAGCAACAGCACGCCCGCCGCGACCAGAGCCCCGGTATTGCCGGCCGAGATCATGGCGTCGGCCTGGCCGCCGGCGCCCAGTTTGACCATCCGCACGATGGAGCTGTCGCGTTTGCGGCGAACGGCTTCCACCGGCGTTTCATCCATGCCGATGACTTCGGTGGCGTTTTCAAGGCGCAGCTTGGCCTGCCCGTCGCACCGCGCCGGCAGTTCGGCGCGGATCAGCCGCTCCGGCCCGACCAGGATCAATTCATCGCCGGAATCAAGGTCCGCCAGCGCCTGCAAAGCGCCTTCGACCACATTCCGCGGGGCATGATCGCCGCCCATGGCGTCTATCGCAATGCGCATCGGTGCCTCTACCCCGTTGGGACGAATTATTCTTTCTCTTTCGGCAGGGCGACGGTGAGCGAGCGGTTCAGGTAGCCACAGTTGCCACACATCCGGTGGGGCCGGCGGGCTTGACCGCATTTCGGACAACGCACTGTCATCACCCCCCGCAGGGCGTGATGCGCGCGCCGCATGCCCTTTCTGGACTTGCTGGTTCGGGCAACTGGTAACATATCGGCTCCTGTTTCGGCGTTCGAGAACCCCATAGGCTAAAACAGCCTGCGGCATGTGTCAAGGACTGGTCGTCTCTATGAACCGGTCGCAGGGGCATGACAGATTGGGCCTGCCAGTGTCGTTTCCAGGGCAGGAGTCCCGCGCCGCGTGGGGGACGCCGTTGAACCGGCCATTTTTCATAGCCCGAGCGCCCGTAGAGCCGACGCCCTCGTCGGCTGGCCACCTGGCCGATGCGGGAATCGGCCCTGCCTGGCCCTATAAGCGTAAGCGACGGCGCCGGGTGCGGCCGCAGGACCTCGAACCCCCGCGCAGTCCAGTCGCCAGGGGCGACCTCCGGCCCAGGATAATCACTTGCCGTCCTTACCCCGCTGCGCGAAAAAGGCGCACCGGAAACGGCTCTGGCTCGCCCAATCCGTCATGCCCCCACGGGTCGTTTCCACCTGCGGCAATCAGGAGCATGGGCAGATCGCCCCCGACTGGGTATAACATGCCGGATGATGAAGCCGCAGTCGCGCCGGAGCGGCGCTTTTGATCCTTTGAATCGGTTGGAGCGTTCCGGCCTGGGGTTGCTGTTGGCTGGAATCATTGCTTTTGGCGTGGTGACGGAAATACGCTCCGGCGGATTCCTGAAACGGCGCATGACCGACGTGGATACGTATTTCCGCGCGGCGTGGGCGGTGCGCGTCCACCGGGATCCCTACCAGGTCACCGACTCCAACGGCTGGCACTACAATTATCCTCCGTTGCTGGCCATTCTGTTGTATCCACTGGCGGATGCGCCGGCGGGCGCCAGCCGGGCCGGGCTGCTTCCGTACCCTCTGTCCGTGGCGATTTGGTTTATTTTGAGCGTGGGATTCGCCTGGGTCGGGACCTGCTGGCTGGCGCGGGCGTTCGAGAAAACTTCGCCTGACCCGAGGGTGCGGGATCAACCGCGCTATTGCCGCCGCTGGTGGGCGCTGCGCATCATTCCTCTGCTGGTCTGCCTGCCGGCGCTGGGGCGGGCGCTGGCCCGCGGACAAGTGGATGTGCTGCTGCTGCTGCTGCTCTGCGCGGCGGGGGCACTGCTGGCCTATCACCGGCGGCTGGGGGCGGGATTCTGTATCGGCCTGGCGGCGGCGTTGAAACTATTTCCAGGATTTCTCCTGCTATACGCTATCTGGCGGGGGCGCCCGCGGATTCTCCTGGGCGGCGTGCTGGCGCTGGCGCTCGGTATGATCGTAGTACCAGTGTTGGTGATGGGGCCCCATTTCACCCTTGCGGCGTACCAGCGGTTCAATCAAGTTTTGATTGAACCGGCCCTGGGTCTGAATCACAACCGCAGCCGCGGCAAGGAATTATTCGATATCAACCGGACGGATTCCAACTCCTTTGAGGCCGTGCTCAACAATACGCTGCATATCGGCGCCCTGGTTAAGAATCAGCGGCCCCCCGCCCCGACGCGCCCGGAGAAAATCGCCGCGTGGCTCATCGGTCTGGCGCTGTTGGTGGTAACGCTGCAGCTGGAACGCCGGCGACGCGGCTATGATGCGGTGGGACGCAATCTTTTTCTGGGCGCCCTGACCGTGTTGATGTTACCGATGATTCCGATTTGTCACCCCCATTATTTTTGCCTGGCGTTGCCTCTGGTCATGGTGCTGCTGGAGGCACGCTGGCGACGGGACCAAACGCTGCCCATTGGCTGGCCGCTCGGCGCGGTGCTGGGGTTCTTTTTACTGTCCCATCTTCTCACCGTGTTGCCGCCGTTCCATCTTTTGCGCGGTCTGGGTCTGGTGACCTATGGCGGCCTGGGCCTGTGGCTGGCCTCCCTGGTGATGATGTGGCGCTACCACGATCAGCCCGCGCCGGCAGCGCTGCTGGAACAGCGCCCTTGACCGCCTGGCCGCCTGGGATTAAAGCCACGCAGTTACACTCTATTTGGCCTATAATGAGACATTGACTCTACGCAGCTGTTAATGGGACATCTGATTCGGTATTATGGCCGGAAAATCATCATTTTCCGCAGCTTTCGCTCCCTATAATGTATCGCCGGAGGCCGCGTTGGATATAGAAGTGGATTTCGGGTTGGTGCCGCGGAAGTATTCACAAAAATAGGCGCTGCCATGGCCCCAGACACTTCTTTTTGGCCGAACGGACGCTGGCTGGAGAGGTTTCGCCGGCTGTATTTGCGGTCGGCGACGCGCAGTATTTTGTGGGCCGAAGGTCGGCGGCCTGGCATCCGGCCTGGTTCCAGCATGGAAATTGCGGATTTTCGCCCCTACAGCCAGGGGGATGATATTCGCTACATCGACTGGAACGCTTACGCCCGTTTCGACCAGGTGATTGTTCGGTTGTTTCAAGCGCGGCGGGCGCTACCGGTCACGGTGTTTCTGGATGCCTCCGCCAGCATGGATTTCGGACGACCACGGAAATTCGATTTTGCCCGCGGCCTGGTCGCCCTTCTGGGACTGCTGGCGCTGCAGCATCAGGACCAGTTGACGCTGTGGGCCATGGCCCGTCTGACGGGGCGCCCGCGGACGTTTTTGGGCGTAGCCGCGCTGGGACATCTGAAGCGGCATTTGGCCGCCATGGTCCCGCATGGGCCCATGGATCTGGTCGTGGCATTGACCCGCGCTCTGGCGGAAACACGGCGCGGCGGCCGGGCTATCATCATCAGTGATTTTCTGCCGGCGGTGGATTTAGCCAAGCCGCTGCGGCTTCTGGCTGCGGCCGGGCAGCATCCGTTGCTGGTGCACGTGTTGGCGCCGCAAGAGCGGTATCCCGAATTTACCGGTCCGCTGTGGCTGCGTGATCCAGAAAGTCTTCGCTCGCGGCGACTGACGCCGGGCCGCGGGGTGCTGCGCCAATATCAGCAGCGCCTGGCCGAATACCGGCGCCAGCTCGCCACCGAGGTGCGCGCCGTTGGCGGCGATTACGTGTGGGCGTGCAGCGACTGGCCATGGGAGCGGCTGTTCGCAACGCCAGCGCTGGTGGCAGCGCCTCCCCGCTGAGCGCTGGGGGAGTCAGGTCTTCCCGCAACCGGCATCGCACCCGCGATCGCTTGTTCCTGCGTTATCCGCGCGGCGCTGGGAACGGGGCCGATCCCGTTGATGTTCCTGCTCCGGAGCCGGCTCGACCGGCCTGCGCTCCCCAGCCGGAGCGGAAGCGGGAACCGGAATCGCAAATGATACTTCGCCTTTGGGCGGCGGATCGTTTAAACTGACCAGGTCATGAGAAAGATTGCGCTGTTCAATCAAAAAGGCGGCGTGGGCAAAACCACCACCGCGGTCAATCTGGGAGCGGCGTTGGCCGCGGCCGGCAAAGAAACCGTACTGATCGATATGGATCCGCAGGGTAACCTGTCCTTTCACCTGGGGTTGGAAAGCCCGAAGATCTCCCGCAGCGTCTACGACGTGCTCAGCCGCCGGCAGACGTTGCGTGAGGCGCTGTATCCCGTCGCGGATCATTTAAATGTCCTGCCGGCCACCCCGGATCTCGCCGGCGCGGAAGTGGAACTGGTCCAGGAGGCCGACCGGGAATTGCGCCTGCGCCAGGCGGCGGAGGCGTCCCTGCCGGAGGGCGATTATCTGATTCTGGATTGTCCGCCGAGCCTCGGCTTGCTTACGATTAACGCCCTGTGCCTGGCCACGGAGGTGATCATTCCTTTGCAGGCACACTTTTTGGCGCTGCAGGGAATGGCCCGGCTCCTGGAAACCTGTTCCTTGGTGCGCCGCCGGCTCAACCCGGCCCTGCGGATCTCCGGTATTTTATTCTGTCAATATGAATCCGCCCCGCGCTTAAGCGGCGAAGTCACCGGAGAAGTGGAGCAATTTCTGGAGAAGGCCCGTGGCTCCGATACGCCGTGGGCCGACGCCGTGGTTCTGCAGACGCAGATTCGCCGGAACATCAAGCTGGCGGAAGCCCCGAGCTTCAGTCAAAGCATCTTTGCCTATGCCCCGAACAGCGCGGGCGCCGCCGATTACCAGGTTCTGGCCGAAGAAATCATGCGGATGGAAAAACCGGCACCCGCCGCGCCGCCCGCCGGTTCGGCCCTGGCGCCACTCCCCGGCCTCGCCGCCGCGGCCCCTACCCGCCAGACGTAAGAGGTAAACGGTAAAAACCATATGACCAGGACTATTTCATTACCCACGGCGCCGGTTTGGGACTCGGAAAGCATCGCTGCCGATGTGCAGCCGCTGGCCGAAGCACTGCAGCGCTACGATGTCGGTCAGGTGCGTCTGGGAGATCACGACCGCATCCTCTACGCCACGGACGCCTCGCTCTACCAGGTCCGCCCCTTGGGCGTGGTGATACCCAGCCGCGCGGAACAGGTGCGGACGCTGGTGAACTTCTGCCGGGAAAACCAGGTCGCCCTTTTGCCGCGCGGCGGCGGCACCAGCCTGGCCGGCCAATGCACGAATCAGGCCCTGGTGGTTGATTTTTCCCCCGGCTTTCGCGCGATTCGCCGCGTGGACGTGGCGGGTGCATTGGCTGAGGTTGAGCCGGGACTGAGCATCGAATCCCTGAACCGCGCCCTGGCCGCCGGCGGCTCGAAGTTATTTTTCGCCCCCGATCCAGCGACCATCGCCCAGGCCGCTATCGGCGGGTGCATTGGCAATAACGCCGCCGGCGCCCGCTCCATCCGCTATGGCCGCACCAGTGAAAATCTGGCCGGGGTGGAAGTGCTTTTGACCAGCGGTGAATGGATCTGGCTGGAACCAGGCGCCGGGCGCCATCACGCCGCCGCGCTGCGCCTCGCGGAGCAGACCGCCGGCGTCGTGCGCCAGCACGCCGCGGAGATCCGTCAACGTTTCCCTAAACTGGTGCGGCGTAACGCCGGCTACGCTCTGGACCTGGTGCTGGACCAGCTGGAGCGCGGCGTGGCGCCGGCGGATCTGGACTTGTCCGGTTTGATCTGTGGCAGCGAAGGAACGCTCGCCGTCATCACCGCGGCCCGACTGAAGTTGAGGCCGCTGCCGGCCGCCCGCGGTCTGGCCATCCTGGCGTTTGGCTCATTGGACGAAGCGATTGCCGCTTTGCCGGTGATTCTCGCCACCCGGCCCAGTGCGGTGGAACTGCTCGACGACGTGGTGCTGGCCGCCGCCGCGGGCAACAACGAATGTCGTCGTTATCTGGAATTGATGCCCCTTTGGAAAGGCCGGGCCGCCGCGGCCCTCCTGTATGTGGAATATGAAGCCGATAAACAGGCGGCGGAATTGCCGGAGCATTTTCGGCGGCTGACCGCCGCACTGCCGGCGCAGCCAGCCCGCACCTATCTCGATGCCGACTCCATGGGCCAGGCCTGGACCTTGCGCAAAGCCGGGGAAGCACTTCTGCATGCGGTGCCAGGCCAGCGCAAACCTCTGACCTTTGTGGAAGACAACGCCATTCCGGTTCCCCAGCTGTTGGATTTCGTGCGCGAATTTAAACGCATCGTCGCGGCCCATGGCACCACGGCTGCTTTTTACGCCCATGCCTCCGTCGGCGTGCTGCATGTGCGACCGTTGCTGGACCTGCATGCCACGCAGGATCGCCAGGCCATGCACGCCATCGCGCTGGAAATCGCCCGGCTGGCGCGCGCCTGCGGCGGCGTGATGTCGGGCGAGCACGGCGATGGCCGGGCCCGCGGGCCGTTGCTGGAAGAATTTTTCGGCCCCCAGCTGATGAGTGCGTTTCGGCAGATTAAGCGGATTTTCGATCCCGCGGGCATTTTGAATCCCGGTTTTATCGTGCGGCCCGGCGACGTCGCGCAGATCACCACCCATCTACGGGTGCAGCAAATACACCCGGCCGTCGGGCTTGACACCTATTTTGATTACGCCGCCCAGGGGCGTTTCCAGGGTGCGGTGGAGATGTGCAATGGCGCCGGCTTCTGCCGCAAGACCGCCGGTGGAACGATGTGTCCATCCTATCGCAGCACCCTGGAAGAACGCCATTCGCCGCGCGGCCGGGCCAACGCCCTGCGGGCCAGCGTTTTCCAACGTCCGGATGGTCCCGACTGGCTGGACCCGGCCACGCTGGAAACGCTCGATCTGTGCCTGTCGTGCAAGGCCTGCAAGACGGAATGCCCCAGCAACGTGGATATCGCTCGTTGGAAGGCGGAGTATCTGGCCCAGGGCTACCGCGAAAGCGGCCACACCCCGGCGGCGGCGCAGATCTTCGGCCATATTCGGTTGGTCAATCAGTTGGGCGCCCTGGCGCCGAACCTGGCCAACCGCGTGCAGCGCCTGCCCCTGGTTCGGACGCTGCTGAATTCCCTGGCGGGTCTGGCCGCAGCACGGCCTCTGCCGGATTTCGGTCCGTCCCTGTATCGCCGGGTCGGGCGGTGCGGCCCGGGTAGGGCGGGCACGGGTGGGGGCCGGGCGCGGGTTTCAGAACGGCCGACAGTGGCGCTCTTCGGCGATTGTTTCACCGCTTTTGGCGAATCGGATATTGGCTTGGCCGCCGTGTGCGTCTTTGAGGCCTTAGGCTATACCGTGGCCTTGCCCCGTTTTGGATGTTGTGGTCGCGCCATGCTCTCGAATGGTTTGCTTGAATCAGCCACCGCCACCGCTCGGCGCACGCTGCAGCGCATGGCGGGGGCGCTGCTGGATCCGCAGGTGCGGGCGATCGTGGTGATCGAGCCTTCCTGTTGGAGCGCCATGATCGATGATTGGCCCCATTTAAAAAATATCGGTCCCCACGCCTGGTTGGACGCGGTGCGGCGGAAAGTCATGCTGGCCGACGATTTCGCGGCACGGTTCTGGACGGCGCATCCGGTCCAGCCGGATGTCACCCGGCGCAACGGCTTAAGTGGGCGACCCGTTATTTTTCATGGCCATTGCCATCAAAAGGCGCTCGCCGGTCCACGAGCCGGTGCCGACCTGCTCCAGAAGCTGCTCGGACGGGACTTGCAGACCTTGGAGGCCGGATGTTGCGGCATGGCCGGGGCGTTTGGATATACCCAAAAACATTATGATCTTTCGATGAACATTTTCGCGGCCCCCGAATTTGATCCACTCCGCCAGGCGCCGCCGGAGGCCGTGATCACCGCCAGCGGGACTTCCTGCCGCCAGCAGATCGCCCACGCTACCGGCCGGCCGGTTCTGCATCCGCTGCAATTGGCGGCGCAGATCTTCGGTGTTCCGTGAAGCGGTGTGCAACCCCAGCGGTCCGCTTTCGGTGATCGCGGATCAGGCCTGCGATCGGCGACGGGAAGTTAATGCTTGGGACTATGAATGTTAACCGCGAAGTGGGAACACCCCAGCTATTTCCTTGCACGCTGATCGCTGCAAGCTGCTCGGTCGTGGCGGTGCGCACCGCTTGCGATTGGCCGGCCGGGCGCTTAAATTAGCTGTCACGATCCCGGCCTTTAGCTGGATGCGGGCAGATAGCTCAGTTGGTAGAGCAAAGGACTGAAAATCCTTGTGTCGCCGGTTCGATTCCGGCTCTGCCCAGTGCCCCTTCTTGTTCGCAAATCCGCATCTTTATTGGGTTTTCCCGGCCTTGCACGCGTACCCTGGTATCCGATTCAGGTTGGCCCATAGCGGCACAAAAAAGCGGCTTTTTACCTTTCGGCAGCGTCCATGGAACAGAGTATATCCGGCCGATCCTGATCTGTTGATCCGCCCGGCGCGCGTGGCCATCATTTGCGGCCCAGCCGGGGCGGCGTCCAACCGCGGCCTGCGCCACCGAGCCGCTTGCGGCTCCGCACGGGTCCGCCGCAGGTCGCCGTGGGCGACTCGCCCCGGCGAGATATCTCGTAGCCCTCCCGATAATCATCGGGGGAAGCGCGGGGTCAGGTGCAGCCTGTGAACTGTTACGTTATCTCGGATGTTCCACTAACGAAGGAAAGAGCGGGAACCGTTGTCCCAATGACGTCATGCCCGCTCCCGTAGAGGCGACCGGCGCTTTCACCAGGAAACGCGATCGAAGCTGTTTGACACCTCCGCGGATTCGCCTTGAAATAGGCGCGCCCAGCGTGGCCGCTACGGTGGCTTGAACCATTCTCCGAACCGGGTGGAAACCCATGGCCGAACTGATACCGGAACAATTCCCAATTGGTGCCCGGATCACCTTGCCCGGACATTTCCCCGAGCCCGTGGTGTTGGAAGCCGTCCGGTCCCTGGGCTCGAGTTATGAGTGTCGCGTCCGCTTGGCGGACGGCACCCCGGATGAGGCTGTTCTGTCCGACGAAGAGGCCGGCCAACTCTTCGGCCAGCCCATGTATACCGTCACCCGCCTGGCGCCTGCGGACCCGGAAAAGGTGCGGCTGCTGGTCGAATCGGCGCGCATTCGCCTGGCCTACGCCCACGACAAGCAGTTCGCCGTGAGCCTTTCCGGCATACGCACCCTGCCGCACCAGATCGAGGCGGTGTACCTTAAAATGCTGCCGCAGCCCCGCCTGCGTTTTCTGCTGGCCGACGACCCCGGCGCCGGCAAGACCATCATGGCCGGCCTGCTTCTGAAGGAACTCAAACTCCGCCAGGCCATCGAACGTATCCTGATTCTCTGCCCGGCCCCGCTGACCATCCAGTGGCAGGATGAAATGCTTCGCTGGTTTGGCGAATCGTTCGACCTCATCTTCGCCGCCGTGGACCAGCAGCAACTCGTCAATCCGTGGCAGCGATCCACCCAGGTGATCGCGTCGATGGATTACGCCAAGCAGGACGACGTGCGCGAGCGTGTCTGGCAGCAGCAATGGGACGTGGTCATCATCGACGAAGCCCACAAATGCAGCGCCTACACGAAACGCTCCAGCTCGCGCGGCGACGAGGCCGAAAAAACCAAGCGTTATCAACTCGCGGAAAAACTCTCCGCCCAGGCGGACAACTTCATCCTGCTCACCGCCACGCCGCACCACGGTGATGATGACCGCTTCGCCCATTTCATCCGCCTGCTGGACCCGGACTTATTCCCCGAACCCCACCGCCTGGCCGACGGCGCCGGCGAAATTCGCCGCGATATCCTGCGCCTAGGCCCGAACTGCCCCTGGGCGCTGCGGCGGCTGAAGGAGGATCTCAAGGATGTGCACGGCCGCCGTCTGTTCCCCGATCGCCACGCCCACACCATGACCTTTCGGCTGACCCGCGAGGAATACGACCTCTATAAGGAGGTCACGGCGTTCATCAATCGCTTTCTGCCCCAGGCCAGCGGCCGGCGCAAGGCCAGCGTGGCTCTGGCGCGCACGGTCCTGCAGCGCCGGCTGGCCAGCTCCGCCCATGCCATCTGCGAGTCGATCCGCCGGCGCCTGGAGCGCCAGCAGAAGCTCCTCGCCGAACTCGAGGAACTTCCGCCTCACCAGCGCCGCCACCGACTGACGGAACTGCAGGGACGTATCGCGGACTCTGAACAGGATGAAGACGATCTCGACGAAACCGAGCGCGACCGCCTGGCCGACGAAGCCACCGCCGCTGTCGAACTGGACGAATTCCGCACCGAAATCGCCGCCCTCCAGGAGTTGCACGCCCAGGCCCGGCGCGTGCGCGACCACGCCCGCGACTCGAAGCTCGAGGAATTGCGCCAGTGCCTGGAACACGCGGAATTCAAGGAACTCGCCGATGGCCGCGGCAAGCTGCTGATCTTCACCGAACATAAGGATACGCTGACGTACCTCTGCGAACAGCTCGAGCGCTGGGGTTACTCAACATGCAGAATCCATGGCGGCCTGAATCCCCACGAGCGCAAGCGCGCCCAGGAGGAATTCCGCACCGCCAGCCAGATCTGTGTGGCCACCGAAGCCGCCGGCGAAGGCATCAACCTCCAATTCTGCCACCTGATGATCAACTACGATCTACCCTGGAATCCCACCCGGCTGGAGCAGCGCCTGGGGCGCATTCACCGCATCGGCCAGGATCGTGATGTGAACGTCTACAATTTTGTCGCGGGCGATTCCGAAGAAGGCCAGCCGATTATCGAAGGTCGCATCCTGCGCCGGCTCCTCGAAAAAATGGAACAGATGCGCGCCGTTCTAGCTGACCGTGTCTTCGACGTTATCGGCGAAATCCTGTCCCTCAACGACGTCAACCTCCCCGACATGCTCCGCGAGGCGGCCCACGATCCCCGCCGACTGGAGGAATATCTCGACCGTATTGGCAAGATTGACCCCGCCAGCCTGCGCCAATATGAGCAACTCACCGGCATTGCCCTGGCCCGCGCCAATGTGGATTTTTCCGCCTTCCAGCGGTCCAACGCCGAGGCCGAGGAACGGCGGCTCATGCCCAAGTATGTGGAACGCCATTTCCTCGAGGCCGCCAAACAGGTCGGGCTGAAAATCGAGCCGCGGGCCGACGGCTTGTGGCGCATTGAGCACGTGTTGGCCGACCTGCGCTCCGAACGCCTGGCCGCCGTTCGCCGGCTGGGCAAGGCCGAGCCCGCCTACCGGAAACTCACCTTCCATAAAGAAGTGCTCGACCTTGACCAGCATCTTGATGCCGTGTTAGTCGGCCCCGGCCATCCGCTCTACGCCGCCGTGGACGAACGGCTCAACGAGCATCTGGCATCGCTACCGGCTGGCGCCGCCGTCTATGTCGACCCCCTGGCCGACCGGCCCTACCGGCTGCACTTTTTTGAGATGGCGATTCGCGGCCAGAAAACCAACGGTATCCCCGAAACCCTTTTCGCCGAACTGGTCGCCGTACGCGAGGACCCGCAAGCACCGGCCGCGGAAAGGTTCGGTGTCGTACCGGCGGACAGTCTGCTCGACCTGCCGGCCCACCCCAAACCGCCCGCGCTGCTTGACCCTGTTGATTCGACCGCCGCGCGCGATTTTCTTAAAAGTACGCACCAAATGGCGGCGCGCCACCGCTGCCAGCAGGAACGCCAGCGCTTCGTGGCCATCTGCCGCGACTACCTGGAGCGCTCCTTTGACGCCCGCACCCGCGCCGCCCAGGATCGCGTAATGGCCCTGCGCGCCCGCGAAGCCTCATCCCCCGACGTTGCCCTGGCTCGCCAGCGTGCTGAAAATGACTTAGGCGACCTGAAGCGCACGCGAAAGGAGCGCATGGACGGCCTGGAGCGCCTCAATCTCGCCCGCCATGGCCCGGTCCGCTACCTGGCGACCGCCATCGTCCTGCCGGCCGGCGCCGACGCGGCCCAGCTATTGGCCGAAGACATCGATCCCGAAATCCGCCGCCGCTCCGAGCTTGCCGCCGAAGACATCGTGGTGGCCTGGGAAACCCGGCGCGGCTGGTCGTGCGAGCGTGTCGGCCACCTGAAGATCGGCTTTGATGTCCGCAGTCTCGGCCCCGCCGATGCCCAGACCGGTTACCGAGATCCACTCACGGACATTCGCCGCATCGAAGTCAAGGGCCGCGCCCGCGGCCAGCCCATCCGCCTGACCACCAATGAGTGGTACAAAGCCACGCAACTTGGCGATTCGTACTGGCTTTACGTAGTCTGGGACCCGCTGGATAATCCCCGCGCCGAGCCGCTGCGCATCCAGAACCCGGCTAAACAGCTGGACTATGCGAAAAAAGAAGTCGTTGCGGCACGATATTTTGATATTCCGGCGGAAGCGGTGGAGAAAGCGTCTCGGGGCGGAGCGGCGCCGTGAAGGAGTTCCATGAGATCCGCGATCCTATCCACGTCTTCGTCAAGCTCGCGGACGATGAGCGGGAGGTCGTCAATTCGCGGCCGTTCCAGCGGCTGCGCTATATTCATCAACTGGCCCTCACCTACCTTGTCTATCCCGGCGCGACCCACCGCCGTTTCGAGCACTCGCTGGGCGTGATGGAGCTCGCCACGCGCATTTTCGATGTCGTCACCGCGCCGGGCAACGTGCCACCCGAACTGCGCGAGCTTCTGCCCGAGTTGACCAATAGCGACCATCTGCGGTCGTGGCGTAAAATTCTCCGCGCTGCGGCGCTCACGCACGACCTCGGTCACCTGCCGTTCTCACACGCGGCGGAGAAGGAACTACTGCTCCCCGACTGCACGCACGAGACGCTTTCCGCGGCGCATATCGGCTCCCCGGAGATGCGCCGGTGTTGGGGCGCGATGAAGCCGGAGCCGCGGCCTGCAGATATCGTAAAATTGGCGCTGGGTCCGGCCGGGGCGGCCGAGCTCCGGCCCCGCCGCCGGTTGTCGGCCTGGGAGACAATTCTGGCCGATATCATCGTCGGAGATGCGTTCGGCGCCGACCGAATGGATTATCTTCTGCGTGACTCCCATCACGCCGGGGTGGCATACGGAAAATTCGACCATTATCGCCTCGTTGACACCATGCGCATCCTCCCGGCGGCGCCGGTGGACGAGAAGGAGAAGGACGGTCCGACCAGGCCGGTTCTCGGCATAGAAGAGGGCGGTCTTCATTCAGCCGAGGCGCTGCTCCTGGCACGCTACTTCATGTACACACAGCTTTATTTCCATCCCGTCCGGCGCATCTACGACCTCCACCTTAAGGAGTTTCTATCCGCCTGGCTGCCGCAGGGGCGATTCAGCGTCGATCCTGCGGAGCATTTGCTTCTCACGGACAATGAGGTTACGGCCGCGATTTCCAAGGCCGCAGGCGACCCCGCGGCGCCCGGCCACGACCCCGCCCGCCGCATCGTACGGCGGGAGCACTACCGCCTTCTCTACGAACGCAGCCCGCAGGACGTCGCGGTCAACCGTGCCGCCGGCGGGCTGGTCTTCGCGGCCCTGGGGAGGCAATTCGGCCGCGCCAATTTTCGCCACGACCGGTATACTGAGACCTCGAAGCCGACCGAATTCCCCGTGCGCATGCGCGACGGTAGAATCTCCGCGGCGACGGCGCTCTCCACACCCATCGCCAACTTGCCGCGACTGGCGGTGGACAGCGTATACGTCGAACCGCGGCTCCGGGACAGGGCGCAGGCGTGGCTCGACAGGCGCCGCGCGGAGATAATCAGGCCACCGGCACAGGAGACCGACCATGATCACGCTGGACACACACCGTAAGGCCGCCATCATCACCAAAATGGCGCGGCTGCTTCGCGCTGCCGGCAGCTGGTGCGGCGAGACGCATCTGCAAAAAGCCATCTACGTGCTGCAAACCCTCACCGATGTTCCGCTCGGATACGAGTTCATCCTGTACCAGTACGGCCCGTTTTCCTTCGACCTGCGCACGGAGATTAACGCCTGCGAGGCCGACGGATTTTTGGCGCTTGAGCCGCAGCCGGTCCCGTATGGCCCGAAGCTCGCCGCCACGGCGCGCGCCGAGGCGCTGCACGCTCGCCTGCCTAAGACGCTGGGGCTTTACGAGCCGCGGATGCGGTTCGTGGCGCAGTCGCTCGGCGCGCTGGGCGTTACCGGATTGGAGCGGCTGGCGACAGCGCTTTACGTCACCGAGGAGTTGGGGCCGGCGGCCAGGCTGGACCGCCGCGCCCGTCTGCTCCGCCAGTACAAGCCCCACATCTCGCTGGCCTCGGCCTTCGACGCCCTCCGCGAAATCGACGGGCTCGCCAAGAAGTGCGCGGCCATCGGCGCATAGCTGTCCGCGGAGCGATGGCTGGAGGACCCACGCGGTGAACAGCGAGCGCAAGGCCCAAAGCACAGCGGAGATCACCCTGTTCTGGCAACCGCTCTCTCTGGAAGATCTCGCCGGACGGCAGAGCGTAAGCGGTACCCGCGCTCCGGATGAGACCGGCGCGCTTTGGCCCGTGGACAATGGCGCGGACGCGCCGCTGCAACAGTTCCTCGGCGAGCGCGTGGCCCGGCCCACGGCAGCCCAAGGAGGCGGGGCCTAATGTCTGATGGCATGCGCCTGATCGAAGACTACCTGCCCATCCAGGAAATAAGCAAGGAGGCCTCGCGCGAAAAATCGGTGCGCAAGGGGCATATTTCGACGCTGCATTTGTGGTGGGCGCGAAGACCGCTGGTGGCCTGCCGCGCGGCGGTGTATGGCGCCCTGGTACCCGCGAATCGCTGGTTTGACGGCGACTTGCCGACCCACAATATCGCAACCGGCGATCCGGAGAAGATCGAGCAGTGGAAAAATGGGACGAAACGCGGCCTGAACCGCAGCGCCGCCAAAGATTTCGTCACCCGCCTGTGCAAATACCCCGGCGATCCGCGCGTGATCGCCGAAGCCCAGCGGCATATCCTTGACGCCCACGCCGATCGCCTTTCCGCCGAGCTGGCCGAAGCGGAAAAAACCGGCCAATGGCCATCCTGGGTGGAGGAGTTCAAATGGCCCAGGGATCAGAAGCGGGTATCGCGGCCGGACATTGAGGCGGGCCGCGCCCCGCGCCCGCGCGTGCTGGATATGTTCGCCGGCGGCGGCTCGATTCCGCTGGAAGCCCTGCGCCTCGGCTGCGAGGCCTACGCGCTGGACCTGAACCCCGTCGCCTACATCATTGAGCTTTGCACCCTGGTCTATCCGCAGAAATATGGCAAGCCCGATCCGAGCGCCCCCGGCATGACCGGCCCCAAAGGCGGGGACGGCAAGCCCACTTGGGGCGGCCTGGCCGACGAAGTCCGCTACTGGGGCCATTGGGTGCTGGATAAAGTGCGCAAAGAAATTGGCGATCTTTATCCGCCGATTCCAGATCCAGCCGTCTGGGAAACGCCGCCGGAGATCGCCTTCGATCACGAAACCGGCCGCTGGAATGTAACCAAGCCCGGCCGGCCGAAACGCGGCCGCGGGGGAGCGGATTCCGCGGACCCACCGCGCCGGTCGCGGCAGCCCAACATGTACGGGGGTGAGGCGGACGAAGGCGACATGGCCGCGGAGGAAGGCGCCGCGCCGGCGCTTCCCGCTGGATTTCTGCAACCGGTGGCCTACCTTTGGACGCGCACGGTGAAGTGCAGGAACCCCGCCTGCGGCGCCACCGTGCCGCTGGTCAAGCAAACCTGGCTGTGCAAGAAGCCCGGGCGCCACGTGGCCTTGCGCATGGTCGCGCCGAAAGGGGAAAAGCAGGTCCGCTTCGAGGTCGTCGAGCACGCGAAGGAAAGCGATTTTGATTTCGACCCCGCCGGATTCTCTTCCGCAGGCAACGCAACCTGCCCGTTCTGCGGTGCCGTGGTGGACAATGGGTACGTGAAGGCCGAGGGGCGGCAACAGCGCATCAGCCAGCGGATGATGGCGATCGCATGCACCCGGCCGGGTAAGCGCGGGAAGGCATACCTTGCGGATGAGACGCCTGGGAATCGCCCCGAGCCGGACCGGAACATCATCGACGGTCGAATTCAGAAGCTTCAGGCGAAGAACGGCATCCCCGCCCTAACCGAGAAAATTGAGGTCAATCCAAGGTCCATGGACATCGATCGGGCAGGATTCACGAGGTGGGCGGACATCTTCACGGGTAGGCAGCAACTCGCCCTGATAGCAGCCTGTGCAGCCGTCAGGGAGGCGCAGCCAGCAGGCGCTGCGACGGGCATCGAGGAGGGGCGCGCCCGGGCGATAATGATGATGCTGGCCCTGAATCTCGGCAAGCTCGCCGACTTCTGCTCCACGCTGTGCATGTTTAACTATACGGGCGGGCGCGGCGTGAAGAACAGCTTCCCACAGCAATCCCTGCCGCTGGTCTGGGACTTCGCGGAGACCAACCCGTTCAACCCGGACGGGGCGAGTTGGGCGTCGGTGTCGGAAAGCGGCCCCACCGTTATCGAGATGCTTCGAGACACGGGCGATCGGGCCCTCGTCGTGCGCGGGTCTGCACTCGCATTGCCGTTCGGGGAATCGTCGTGCGACGCGGTGATCACCGATCCACCGTATTATGACAACGTTTCGTACTCGAACCTGTCCGACTTTTTCTACGTGTGGCTGCGCCGAGCGATTGGCCATCTGCTCCCCGAGCACTTCGCCGCCGAGGGGACGCCGAAAAAGGCCGAAGCCATCGCCGCGCCCTATCGCCACAAGGGGAATAAGGCTGCGGCAAAAACCGGCTATGAACAGATGATGCAAGCCGCTTTCGCGGGCGCCCACGCGGCATTGAAGCCTGGCGGTTTCATGGCGGTTGTCTACGCACACAGGACCACCCTTGGCTGGTCGACCCTCATTGACGCCATGCGCCGTGCGGGCTTCACTGTGACGGAGGCGTGGCCCTTGGACACGGAGCGCAAAGGCTGGGTTATCGCTATGGACACGGCGGCCCTCGCGTCGAGCGTGTTCCTCGTTTCGAGGAAGAGATCCCCCGACGCGGGGACTGGCAGCCACGAGGACGACGTCCGACCCGAGCTGGCGCAGGTCGTCCGCGGGCGAATTGCCGCATTGTGGGAGCGGGGCATCACCGGCGCCGACTTGGTGATCGCCGCAGTCGGCGCCGGCTTGCGGGCGTTCACGAAATACGAGCGGGTGGAATACGCCAACGGCGAGGAAATGCCCACGGCAAAATTCCTGGCCGAGGTGGAAGGCGTGGTGCTGGATGTGATGCTCGAGCAAATTGCCGGCAAAGTTGCGCGGGGGGTCACGGCGGTCGATCCGCCGAGCCGCTTCGCCGTGCTTTGGCGTTACGTCCACAAATCTGCCGCTGTCGACGCCGGCGAAGCCATCGTCTTTACCTATGGCCAGCACGTGGAACTGGATGGACACAAGGGCTTATCCACCGGCCGGAACCCACTGCTGGAAAAAAAGAAAAATACCTATCGCCTGCGTGATTTCACGGAACGCGGTAATGATGACAAGCTTGGCCTGCCGTCGGAGAATGGCCAAGCGGGGGAATCCGCTCCGCTCGTCGATGTGTTGCATCGCGTACTGTGGCTGATGGAGAACCGTTCGCCCGCCGCAATGACGGAGTTTTTCCGTCAGGCACGGGTAAACCGCGAGCAGTTGCGCGTACTGGCCCAAGCCCTTTCCGGCCCGGCGCTCAAAGGCAGCGAACTGGCGGCGGTCTCCGCCGGCGCCGAACTGGCCGCCCTGGCGAAGCTCACGGCGAATTGGAAGAGCGTCATTGACGACGCCGTAAGCCCATTGGAACGCGGAATAACCCGACGTTAAAATACCGGCAGGAGGAGACGGCGCAATGACGGATGAAACGCTGATCCGGGGGGCGGCGGCGGCCCTCAACCGCGCGGCTCCCGCGGGCTCGGAAATCTATCTCTTCGGGTCGCACGCCACCGGGCGCGCGCGGCCGGAAAGTGACCTTGATTTCCTGGTCGTCGAACCCATTGTTGCGGACCGGCTCGCCGAAATGTTTCGTCTGCGCAAGGCGATGGAAGCGGCGTTCGGGGATCGCGTCATCAGCGCGGACGTCATCGTGACTGACCGGGCGCGCTTTGCGCGGCACAAAGATACGCCCAACACATTGGCTTATGAGGTGGCGCTGACCGGCCGGAGATGCCCGTGACCGACGACCCGCTGCGGGAACAGGCGCGAATCCTGCTCCGCACAGCGCGGGCGGACGACCACGCCTGCCGCGCGCTGGCCCGCGATCCGCAGGCGTCGCCCTGGATCATCGGCTTTCACCGCCAGCAGGCGGTGGAAAAGTGCCTCAAGGCGGTCCTGGCGGCGCCCGGCGTGCGCTAGCCCTTCACGCACGACATACAGGCTCTGGTCAAGCTTGTACGCAACAGCGACCTCGTTTTGCCGCCGGACGCGGAGAACCTGCCGCGACTGACGCCCTTCGCCGCGCTGGCGCGGTACGGCGACGAGTTTGACCCAGAGGCGACCGCGTTGCGGAGCGTCGCTTCGGATTGGCTGCTGGCCCGCTCCGCGCAGGTACTTCACTGGGCCCAGCGGCAAACAGGGGCCGCCTGAGCGCGCAAGGAGCGATCGTGTGGACGCACCAATTAAACGAGATTAACGCACTTCTCGAACACGGCCACGCCAAGCAGGCGGTTCAGGAATGCGGCACGCTGCTGGAAGCGTTGTTGCGGGAGCTGTACCGTCGAACTTCAGAGAGTTTGACAGGTGGCGACCAGCAAATCGTGTCCGAAACCCTCGAGAATATCGGTAAAGGCAAACCGGTGGGGCAGCTTACCCTGGGCCAATTGGTGGGGTTATATCGTGAAGCTAAGCTCGTCACCAAGGCGGAAAAAGCCCTGGGCCGGAAAATGAGCCACTTCGCCAACACAAACTTCAACACCTTTGTGGATGTTCGAAACCGCGCCACGCATAAGGGCGAGCGGGTCTCGGCCGAGGAGGCCCAGCTGTTCGCAGCCCAGCTTCGTGTATTCCTCGTGGAAGCGGGCTTGTTGGAGGGTGATGCTGGAACTTCAGCCGCGGCAACGGTGGTGGCGCCGAAGCCCTGGATCGAATCCGTTCCCTTGCATCCCGATGTGCTGTCGGCGGAATTCTCCGAGGACATTTTCGCCCTGGACCTAGGGCCGCTCACCGATGGCAGTCCCAATGTTCCCGCGGTGTACCGCGACCCCGAGCACTTTTTCCGCGCGTCGTATCTGACCGCCGGCCTGCGGTCACTGCTCAATGACGTGCTGACGCGCCTGGGCGGCGGTGGCGGCAGCCGCGTCCTCAAACTCATCACCCCCTTCGGTGGCGGCAAATCGCATACCTTGGCCGCGCTGTTCCACGCGGCGACGCACCGCGGGACGCTGGACGCAATCCCGGAAGGAAAAGACCTGCCCCGGCCCCCGACCGCGCGCGTCGCGGTGTTCGACGGTCAGTTTTTCGACGCCATAAAAGGCAAGGAAATGCCCGGCACGGGCCAATACGCCCGCACCCTGTGGGGCTGGATTGCCTGGCGGCTTGGCGACAGGCAGGGTTACGAGCTCCTGCGCCAGCAGGATGAAGCCCGCGTTGCCCCGGGCGATGACGAGCTGCTCAAGCTGCTTGCGGCGGGACCAAACCTGATCCTGCTGGATGAGGTGCTCCAATACCTGATCAGCGCCGGCGGCGTAAAGGTGGAAAAAACCACGCTCCGCGACGAAACGCTGACCTTCCTGCAACGTTTGACCGTGGCCGTGGCCAACACCCAAAACACCGCTTTGGTCTTCTCGCTCCAATCCAGCAAGCGGGAGAGCCTCGAGTACATCAACCTGCTCCAGACGGTGGACCATCTGGCGGCGCGGAAGGATCAGCGCCGCGAGCCGGTGGAGGGCAATGAGATTATGTCGGTGATCCAGCGGCGGCTCCTGGCCAACCCCGCCGGCGCCGAACCGGCCGCGCCGGCGGCCACGGCATATCAGGAAGTTTTCACGCAGATGCGCCGGGCGTACGCACAAAGCAGCGCTCAGACGCGGCAGGCCGAGGACGAGGGCCTGGCCCTGCGGGACCGAATCCGGGCGGCGTACCCATTTCATCCGGCGCTGATTGATTTGATGCGCGAACGCTGGGCGGCGATCCCGGACTTCCAGCGGACCCGTGGGGCGCTGCGGTTCCTGGCGGCGTGCCTGCGGGCCACACACCGCGCCGGACGCAGCAGCATCGTGCTCGGCCCCGGCGACGTGCCCATGACCGATGCCGAGGTGCGTCTGGCGTTCTTCAAGGAAGTCGGCCAACAGGCGGACTTCCAGGCGGTGCTGGAACACGACCTGCTCGGCGCGAATGCCCGGGCACGGCGGATCGATGACCGGCGAGCCAAGGAGAACCCCTCCGAGGCCGGAAAACGCAATGCGGCACGCCTGGCTACGGCCATTCTCATGTACTCATTCGGCGGCCTGCGCCGCGGCGGCAATGGCGACGCCCTGCCGCCGGGAACCGATGAACAGGAGCTACTGTCAGTATGCGTCGGCCCCGACCTGGACAGCACCACCGCGCTGGCCTGCCTGAAGGAACTTAAAGAGCAGTGCCTCTATCTTCATTTCGACGGCGTGCGTTACTGTTTCAAGAAAGACCCGAATATTACCCTGCTGGTGGAGCAGGAAGCCAACTCGGTTGCCCGCGACGACCGGCAGGTCCACACCAAGATCAAGGAGCTGCTCGAAACGCGGATGGCGGGCCATCATGATGCCATTATCTGGCCCGAAAAATCCGCGGGCATACCGGACAGAGAGCCGCGCTTTCTGGTGGCCTATCTGCCCCTGGAATTCACCGAGCAGCCGAAACCGGCGCAGGAGGCCAAGGCCAAGGAGATCTTGGAGCGCTACGGTGACCGCCCGCGTAATTTCCGCAACGGCCTGGGCCTGGCCGTGCCGTCCGACGACCAGGTTGAAATCCTACGCCGCGCGGTGCGGTATCTGCTGGCCATTGAACAAGTCCGTGCCAGGGCCAGGCAACTGAACCTCACGGACGAGCAGAAGAGCCAGCTCCGTGAGCGGGAATCGACCGAAAAAGCCGCGGCGGAGGCCGCGCTACTGAAGCTCTACCTGGAGGTCTGGCTGCCCCGCGCCGAGGCCGGGGGGTTGGCGGTCGATGTGATCGCCGTCGGCGGACGCCCGCTACAGACCACCCTCAACGACAAAAAAGAAGCGGCGATCCACGAGCGGATCATGGAGCTGCTCACGCAGGTGCAGAAGCAGGTGTTCCCGTCCGTAGCGCCGACGAAGGTCGTGGATCTGTTCAAGCTCGGCGAGGGGACGCCGCCACGCATGGGCATCCGCGTGGTCGAAGTGGTCGAGGGTTTCTACTCGTTCCTGGGGTTCCCCCGGCTGGTGTCATCGGATGTGATCCGAAAGGCCATCTCGCGGGGCGTGGCTGAGGGCAACTTCGGGTATGTGACCGGCGCGGTTCCCGCCCTGGCTGAGGACGGCAAGTTCCCGGTCGCGCCGGCGAAGGTGCGGTTCAACGCCCCGGTCGCGGAAGACGAAATCGATCTCGATACGGGTTTCATCATGCTGCCCGCGTCCATCCCGTCGCCCGCGCCCACGCCCCAACCACCCGTTGGCGGTGGTGGTGGACAACCCCCGGTGACGCCGCCGGTAGTCGGGCCGGGCGGCGTCCAGCCCCTCGTGACGCCGCCGGCACAGAAGCAGACCAACGTCCACATCGCGTTCTCGGCGGATCGCAATGCCCTTTTCACCGCGTGGAACGCTATCGCCAACCTCGCCGATATGGCCGGCAAGGTGCAGGTCAATGTGGAGGCGGAGTCGCCCGATGGTTTCGACAAGGGCAAGCTCCAGAACGGCGTCCTGGAACCGCTGCGCGAGGTGGATTTGATTGAATAGTATCCCGGGCTGCTGGGAGCCGCCGCAGGGTCGCTGGAGGCTGTCGAAAAGGCAGCCGAGCAAGCACGCCAGGTGTTCGACGAGTGCAAGGCGAAGCTCGCGGCTGCCCAGGCCGCGCGGCCCGCAACATCCTCGTCGCCGTCCCCGATCGCCGCGAGGAAAACCCCGACCCCGCCCGCCGCCTGCTTGTCCCCGTCAAGAACAACCTGGCGCCCCTCCAGCCCCCACTCGCTTATTCCATTCGCAACGGCCGCATCCACTGGCTCTCCGAAACCGAGCTCCCCTCAACCCCGACATCCTTCTGTCCATCCCACCCGCTCGCCCCGGCCCCGACCCCGTCAAACTTGACGCCTGCATCGCTTGGCTCGCCGCCCAACTCCAATCCGGCCCCTTACCCCGCACCCAGCTGGCCGAACTCGGCGCAGCCGCCGGTTATTCCCTGCGCACCCTGAGCCGTGCCAAAAACGCACTCGGCCTCCGCTCCATCCCCGACCCCGCCAGCACGTCACTTTGGGCCATGGCCAACCTATCATCTTGATATCTTGGCAAACTTGGCAAACTTGGCACGCCGCACAAACCCCGTTGGAACCGCTACTTACGATTTTCCAAATAATTTCAGATCTTGGCACGCCCCCACCATCCTGGCGCGCTTCGGCGTGGGTGTACTCGGGGCCTGTGACAGTTTCTGTTCTGGAAATCGCCATCCCTCTGGCGTTCATAGCCCGGAGCTCGCCGCGGGCGACTAAACTGCAGCGACGGGTCCTAGGTGTCCGCGCGGAACCGTGCCCCGCGCTAACGCTGGGGGCTATGAAACACACACGTCCTTTCATCGCCCGGCGTCCCGATCCAGGAGTCGCCGGAGGAACCGCGCCGAGGGTGGGGCCAATCGTGCTCCTGCTCTTGCCCCTGCTGTCGCCAATGGCGACCCCTCGACCAGGAGCGGGCGCTTCCTTACGGGCGCGGCTCGGAATGGGCGCCCTGCGCCTGATCGACCGGCCCTTGGCCAGGAGCGGGAGCAGGAATCGGAAACGACCCTTGTCCTCATCCGTAGGTGTCCGCGCAGAACCGCACCCCGCGCTACAGTTTAGTCGCCCGCGGCGACCTTGGGGCTATGAAACACACACGTCTTTTCATCG
>JAJYFE010000022.1 GCA_021785435.1 Planctomycetota bacterium | reverse complement strand
ACCGGCGCGCCGCAGGGAGTCCCCGTCCACCCCGCCGAAAAACGCCCCTGCGAATCTGCCTCTGGCCTCAAAACCGCCCAACCCGCTGTCCTGTCGGCTTTAGCGACCCGCCCTGCGGAATCGCTGAGCTCCCAGCGGAAGATTTGCAAGCGGTAGCTGGCCGCGGTATCATAAATGGTTTAGCGCTGCGGCTGACAACGATGACGCGACTGATGCGATGTTGGGTTCAGGCGGCGCCATTGAACCCGGAAAGTTCGGAATTCCCAGGAATAGATGAGGATCACGGGTGGCAGTAAAGATTCGGTTAAAACGGTTCGGCCGGCGTAATTGCGCCTTTTGGCGAATCAATGCGGTGGACAGCCGCGCCGCGCGGGATGGTAAGGTCATTGAGGAACTGGGCTATTATGACCCTTTAACCAAGGACGCGCAGCGGCGCGTGGTGGTCGATAAGGCCCGTGTCGAGCATTGGATTCGGGTTGGCGCCCTGCCCAGCGAGCGAGTTGCCGCGCTGCTGCGCTACGCCACGGACGCGGCCACGCTGCCACCTCCAGCGCGCCGTCCGGTGAAGATGCCTGCGCCAGCGCCGATCATGGCCGCACCGCCGCCTGAGACGCCGCCAGATCTGGCGACACCGGTGGAATCGAGGGTATCGACCGCCGGGGTGACGGAAAAGCCGTCCGCGGAAGCCTCCGCCGCCGAGATTACGGCAGGCGGGGCGGACGTCCCTTCCCTGGCGTCCCCAGCGCCGCTGGCGACGGCTGCGCCGGTCTAGCAGAATGCCCAGCACTATCTGCCGGGCGGGTAAATTGTAACGCATCGGGTAGGGGGTGTTTCCGCCAGAGCCGCACTTGTCGACGGATTAAACTATGCGGATTGATGTTCTAACCCTGTTTCCGGAGATGTTCGCCAACGTGCTGGAAGCAAGCATTCTGAAGCGAGCGGTCGCCAAGGGACGGGTGGAATATCACCTGCATCAGTTGCGCGACTATAGCCGGGACCCGCACCGCAAGGTGGACGACCGCCCCTACGGGGGCGGCCCTGGAATGGTCTTGCGGTGCCAGCCGGTGGTGGATGCGGTGCACGCCATCGAAGCACTGGATGTGTCACCAACCACGCGCGCGCTGCTGTGCCCGCAGGGACGGATATTTTCGCAGGAACTGGCGGCAGATTTGGCCGTGCAACCCCGCCTGCTGCTGATCGCGGGCCATTATGAGGGTTTCGACGAACGAATTCGCCAACTGCTGGCGCCGCGGGAAATCAGCATAGGCGATTATGTGCTCTCGGGTGGAGAAATCCCGGCCATGGTGATTCTGGACGCAGTGGTTCGCTTGCTACCCGGCGTTCTGGGAGACGACCGCAGCCCGGGTGGTGAATCGTTCGCCGCGGACGACCCGATCATTGCCGGAGGACTCGAATACCCGCAGTATACCCGCCCGCGGGATTTTGAAGGACAATCGGTGCCGGAGGTCCTTTTATCGGGCGATCACGCCGCGATCGCGGCGTGGCGGGCCAGCCAGGTTCGCCGGCGCACGCGGCAGCGCCGTCCCGATCTGGCCGCGCGGAACTCGGGTGGAGATTCCAGTGAAACGGTCCGCACCGGACCGGCGATCCATGCGGTTAACCCTAACGGAGTTTGATCATGCCACACGCGTTGTTACGTCATACCGAAGCGAAATATCTTAAGCGCACGGCGCCGGTCTTCCAGATCGGCGATCTCGTGGATGTACATTGCCGGATCGTCGAAGGTGACAAGGAACGGATCCAGATTTTTTCCGGAACAGTCATCAGCCGCAAAGGCACGGGCATGAATACCACCTTTACCGTGCGCCGCATCGTGAACAATGAAGGTGTGGAACGCATTTTCCCCTTGCATTCGCCGAAGATAGAAAAGCTGCAAGTCAAACGTAAGGCCAGGGTGCGCCGGGCTAAACTTTATTACCTCCGGGCGCTGACCGGCAAGGCCACGCGACTTAAGGAAGGCGAGCCGGTGATTCCTTCCGACACCCTGGAAACACCGCCGCCGACCCAGTCGCCATCCCCAGCCGCCAGGGCGGCTGCACCCGTCGCCGTCCCAACTCCCGTAAGCGGGCCGCCGTCGCCATTGGGCGACCAGGCTTTGGGAGCAGCTAAGGCCCCCGCCAGCGGGGAACATCAGGGCAACTCGCCAGAGCAAATGGCACAAGGGCACTCAGCGCAGTCTAGATCGCCTGCCGCCAAGCCGGCCCCGGCGCCGGCGCTAGCCCCCCTGGCCGATACCGCGCCGCGGAGCGCCGCCAGTGCGTCCGGAATTTCAGATGCGGTCGCCCCAGCCGTGGCGGAACCGGCCCCTCCCCCCGCGCACGCTGCCGCGCCGTTGTCCGTGCCGCCCATAACCGCCCCACCGATTGCGGCGGCGCCACCTGCCGCGGCTACGGCGGCCCCCATGGCGCGGACGACCGAGGGTCCCGGCGGCGCAAACGGCTGAAGCTCGGTATCACGCTCCATCGGCATCCGGTTTTTGGTACGGACACAAAAGCAGGTTTTACGTGTCTTCGCATCGCGGTTTAGTTGCTGGCTTGGTGGAGAGGCCGCCGTTCTCGGCCACGGCAGCGACGATTTTCGTTGCCGCCGGCAGACCGCGCTGGGTAGCCGTTACCACCTTCGCCGTCCTGGCCCTGTTGAACGTCGCCGGCTGCCAGCAGGCCGCATCCACCTGGCGGCCAACCCTGGCCACCGGCTATCAGGCCTACCGGGCGCATGATTACGCGGCCGCGGGAACGGACGCACGAATATTCATCCAAAGTTATCCCGCCAGCAACAATCTTGACGAAGCGTATTACTTGGCCGCCATCGCCGACGAAGCGCGGGGAAAAATCCCGGCCGCCAGCGCCAACTATCGCCTGGCGATATCCCATAGCCGTCGCCCGGCATTACTCGCCAAAAGCTACCGAGCCTTGGGCGACATGGCCTATGTCCAGCATCGATTTTCCCACGCGGTGCGGGATTATCAACGATCGCGGCATGCTGATACGGCCGCGCCGGTCACTCCGTGGCTGCTGTTCCGATTGGGCGCAGCCCTGCAGGACTTGGGACATTGGCGGCAGGGGCAACGTTATCTGGCGCGACTCGCCGGCCAACAGCCGGCGACCGCCGCGGGGCGGGCGGCCTTGCGGCGCCTGGAACAGAACCATTTTACCCTGCAATTCGGCGCCTTCACTGACGCTGCGGCAGCCTGGCGACAGGCGGCGCAGTTACGCCAGGCCGGCGTGCCGCCGAGCCTGGCGCCCATCCAGCTGCACGGTAGGAAGCTGTATCTCGTTCAAAGCGGCTATTACCGCACTTACGCCGCGGCCTACGCGGCCCGCGCTGCAGTGGCCGCCCGCTTTCCCCAGGTTATCGTCACGCCGTAAATATTTCCTGCCTTGAAAATAACGGGCTGAGGCGCCGCCGGAGACGCCACCCCCGGCAAGGTCTCCCGAGGCGACTCCTCGATCCGCCGAGGGTCGCCGGGGCGACTGAACTACTCCGCCTCCGTGCGGACCGGAGGCTATGTAGACAATGGGGACGCCATTTTCATCGGGCGTAGGTTTTCGCAGGAAATGAGCGACTGTTTTCTGAACCGTCGCCGCCCTTCATCGAATTGCCACGCCGTCATCGCGCCGGAGACCGCCTTCCTGACCGTCAGAATCACATAGTAATACCCCGGCCAGGCGCCTTGTCTATCCCACCGGCTGGGCGCCGCCGGGTGATCCGGATGGCTATGAAATATTCCAGTCAGGATGCGATGCCTGCGGCGGTTCAGCCGCTCCATTCGCAGCAGCGCCCGTGGATCCAGCCGATAACGCCGCCGGCGGGCGGCTCGGGGTGCCACATTTTTCATCGGCGTGTATCCAACCAACCGTATTGCCACAATCCTGGCACCATCGTCAAAATGGTGGGCATGAGCGGCGCCACGTTCGACGACGGAGACGCCGGCCAGCCGCACATAAATGTGCCGGCTAAGACCGCTGAGGCCGTTTTCGTACTGCACCGGTGTGTCACCGGGACGGCTTTTCGAGTGGCCGCAGGCGACAAATGATTGGGCGGTTCCCGTTCTGCCGGCAATCTGTGAAATCTGTGGATCTTTTGCCTGTCGGTCCCACCGCGACGCGCCCTCCGCGGAATCAGCCATCCAAAGCAATCCGCACGCTTCCTCTGGATACGCCGCCTCCGCATGTGCGACCATCCTTCGCCGTACCGCCGCGGGTAGCCACAATTCGCATTCAGCCTTGCCCATAACATTCGCTCGCTTAGATTCTATAGCCGCGGGCTTGCCTTTGAAATCCCCATGGTGCAGGAAAACTACCGATTCGTAATCAGGTGAAAATACCTACAACCAATCAAGGCCAATCCCTGACTTCACCGCACTTGACATTAGCCTTGACACCGTTATAATTAGCTGAAGACAAGTTACATAGTACCTTGTACCATGTAATTTGAACGATGGGATACTGGATGCTGCCGCGGTGAAAAAAAACATGGAAAACACCGTTACCAAGCACCCCAACCTCTCCGAGCAGATCGCCGCGATTTTGCGGCAGGAGATCCTCGCCGATCCTGAGCCCGGCCGCCGGCTGCCGCCCATCATGGAGTTGGCCAAGCGGTTCAAGGTGAGCTACGAAACCGTCCGTTCCGGTTTGCGACTGCTTTCGCAAGAGGGCTTGGTCGAGCAGCGCACGGGCTCCGGTACCTACGTCGGCGACCCGACCAGGAACCGCCACGTCGGGGTGCTGGCGGAATGGGATATTTCCGATCCGAGGACCTCATACTTTTATCGCCGCACGCCGCAGCGCGTGGTTCGTTTTCTCCGGGCTAACGGTTTGCCCGTGCGGTTATATGCCGGCCATCTCGCCCCCGATGACGAATCCCTCCGCCCGCTTACCTGCACGGACTTCCTGGAGGCGGTGGAACGCCGCCGCCTCCGCGGCGTGGTGGCTTTCGCGCCGGACGATACCATGCCCCAATGGCTTGGGGCCTTGCAGCGGCAGCGCGTTCCGGTGGTCGGTGGAACCGCGGGCTACGCCTGCCAGGTCCGATCGGACTACGCCGCGCAAGTCCGCCTCGGCGTGGGCTATTTGCTGCGCCGCGGCCGGCACCGTCTCGCCCTGATGGAGTACCACTGGCCGGAGGACCGTCGCTCAAAGTTTGTGGAAAATTTCCAGGCCGCGCTGACCGGCGCCGGAGTGGTAGCGAATGAACGCTGGATTCGCCGCGCTCCAACCCCCTGCGCCCCCCAGGCGGGTTGGGAAGAATTCCGGGCGATCTGGGCGGAAGGGCGGGAGAAACCGGACGGGCTGCTGATTTGCAACGACAATCTTTTTCCCGGCGCGGTGATGGCCATTTTGCAGCTGGGTATCCGCGTGCCGGAGGATCTGCTGGTGGTGACGCACTTTAACAAAGGTTCGGGCATGATCAGCCCGTTTCCAGTGGCGAAGGTGCAAATGGACCCGGAAGCTTACGCCCGGGCTGCGGCGGAGATGTTGCTTCAATTGATGCGCCATGAACCCGTGGAGAAAGAACGGGTCATTCCCTACGAGCTGCTGGAAACACCCGGCGCCGCGGCGCCAGGTGAAGGCGAAACGAAGCAGGGACACGGCGAGGGGGTGGACGGACACGGGGACGCCCAGACACGGGGACACGGCGACGCCGTGCCGTCGCCAGAGCTTGTCGGCGTGTAGGAGAAAATGTTGCAAGCACCGCGTCGAAGAGTCGCTACGGCGACCTTCAGCGCGGTAAACCGATGGAGACAGGTTTTAGGTTATAGCGGTTAGGCGGCAGGGAACCGTAAAGGAAAAGTAAAAGGAAAAAACGAAAAGTGAAATCTTCATTCGCCTCGGCGAGGACAGGCTTAACAGGAGGCGCCCTATGCCATTTACATCTCCGTGACGGTGGTTTATTCGCGGAATTCCGGGCGGCGGTCGCCGGGAGCCGCAAGGTTGGTCCTTTTTTCAAAGGAGTCTGTCATGTTTAGACCACTGAAAACAGGTCGCGGTGTCGTCACGGCGACGAATCTAACCTTGGAAACTGGTAATATTGGCTCTCTTTTAAAGGAGATTACGATGCGAGCGTATCGAACCATCCAAAGCGTAGTCGAAACCGCGTTGTCCCCCATTGTCTGGATCCTTAGTGGTGTGGCCCTGCTGCTGAATTCCATGGTGCTGAGCCTGGCCCGGGGCCTGGGAGCGTATGGGGACCTGGAATCGCTGGTCAGCCGAGTGGGATTCCGGTCGTGGCGACGCCGTTTCCGGGGCGCCTTGGGCTTTACCCTGATCGAACTGCTGGTGGTGATATCGATAATAGCCATTCTCATATCTATATTACTACCTGCATTAGCCAAGGCCCGCGAACTGGCCAACCGCGCCGTCTGCATGGCCAATATCCGCGGGATCATCCAGTCGATGATTACCTACAGTCAGAGCAGCAGCGGCGTGCTACCCTGCACCGGCGGCGGCGACTGGGACGGCGTGACCAGCACGCATGGCCCCTACACGAACAGCCCAGTGGGGTGCGCTTTCAATCCATGGAACGGCGCTGGAGACGGGGCGTTTACCGCCGGGCAAGCGGCGAACGGCTGGTATGGGGTGCCAGGGTATGCAGGCCCACCGAACCAGAACCCGCTGGCGTCCATGTGGATCATGGTGCTCCAAGGCTATACCACGCCGGGCAGTTTTATCTGCCCGTCCGATTCGCTGGCCGGTGGCCCGTCGCCGGAAAATCGCGAAAATACCTCCTACCCGGCGGTAAATTTTACGAACCCACCCACCGGCTCAATGAGCAACGGGTACACCACTGACACCGTGGGCCAGGGGGAGAGCTATTCCATCGCCTTTCCGTGGTCGTTGGCCAACGGGCTCCAGAATCCGCCGCTCCCCGGTTGGTCGTGGACACAGGGGCTTGTGGCCGGCCAATGGTGGACCACGAACGGCGCTGACAGTCAGGTTCCCCTGGTCAGCGACATGGCGCCCGTCGACACCTCCACCGACACAGGCGTTTATCTGCGCATCACCACCACCCTGCCGACAGCCAATACGTATGGCCCCTATATTTACAACTCCGGTAACCATGCCGGCGATGGCCAGAATGTGGGCTTCGGCGATGATCACGTGACCTGGGAAACCTCGCCCTACGTGGGCCAGGACGGTGACAACATCTTCACCTATACCACGGCCACGGGCGTGGTTAATGGCACCACGGATACCAGCCAGGTGGGACTGTCGGCGGTGGCCGGGGAAAACACCTATGGCGACACCAGCCGGCCTTCGCCCGTCATCAAGACACTGGCTGCTCCTTTTGACACATGCATGACGCCGGTACGAACGGTGAACCCCAATACGGCCGCCGCCGGGCACGCTTGGTAGTCTGCGGAAATCCGCAGATAAGGGGGAGCCGACGGGCAAAGAGTGGTAAAACGCGCCCGGTGGGACGCTGTGGCCTTCACCGGTGCGCCAAGCGGCGGGGGCGTCGGCCCACCCGCCCGCGCCTGGCGGGCGGGTGAAACCCGTACCCATTACCGGCGCTGGCGGGATGGGTGGCGGGACGCGTTCGGGCTCTTCGCAACCTCCAATCCCTCGCGTGGCGGACGGAATACCGGTGGGTAGGTCTGCGGTGGGAGGTGGGGCGCTGGCCGGACCGGAAGAGAGCGGCCAGGGGCATTGCGGGCCGGTTTGTTTCAAGGAGCTTCAGTTGATTTCTGACAACGCCAACCGCTGCGGCTTCAGCCCAGCGGTCCATCCGAAAGCGGGGCCGGCTGTTTTTCTGGCCATGGGTATGGCGACCGGCTTATTCACCGTGCCGGCCGGGGCCACCACCCCGAAGGCGGTGCCATTACGCGGCTTCGGCGACGTCGTGGCGCGGTTTTCGCCGCACCGGGCAATATTCCGCTGCCAAGATGCCGCGCACGCGAATATCCTGCAGGGCAAGCTGCTGGCCGACATGTTCTGGGATGCGGGCGCCAAGGCCACCATCCCCGTGGCGATTCCGCGCCGCCTTCGGCGGAACCTGGCTATTGAGGGCCGGCGTGTGCCGGTTGAATCCTGGCGGCCTTATGGCGCCATCAGCGTGGGCCGGATGGGCAACGAAGTGACGGCGGTGGGGGCACGGACAATTCGGGGCTTGCGGCGGATTTTAGCGCGGCAGCATTGGTGGCGATCCAAGGCGGTGCGTTTCAAGCCCGAAAAGCCCTACCCGCTGTATCTCGATTTCTACGATTTGCGGGCTTTTAAGGCGTACGTGCACGCGATGAGCTCCGTGCACGGATTGGGACTCAGCAGCCACTGGCCCTTCATTAAGCGGTTTGGCCTCGGTGGCACCAGTTTCCAGGACTTGAGCACGGTTTTCCAGTGCCCCGCGCCGGGGGTGGTGCAGTGGGTGCCGGCCGATTATGAAGTCGCCGAGGCGCAACGGCAGGAAGGCTTGGTGGTACCAGGCCTCGGGGTAGGTGACGCACCGCTGTGGGCTTGGAACCTGTTTCCGCAGGGTATGATGCGGGCTTCACCTACCGCGCTTATCGGAGCGTGGGGGGCTGCGGGCTGCGCGGGGGACCATTATCCCAGTTGGGGCATGGACCCGGCGGAGCGTGAAAAAGTCTGCTGGGCCTTTCTCCAGCAGGCGATGGACCGCTACCTGCATAGCCCCGCGCTTGGCGGATGGCTGCTCTATTCCGGCGCTCCCGGCGGGGAATTCGGCATGCATGAACGGACCGACATATTTTGGGATTATTCGCGGCCGGGCGAAGCCCTGTTCCGCCATTGGCTGCGCGAAAAAGAGCATGAATCACTAAAAAAATTGGGGCAACAATGGTACGGCGATGCGAATCATTTCGGCGCCTGGGCCCAGGTCAAGCCGCCCGATTTGAATAGTTTCTTTGGGCGTCTTAACCGCGGCTGCCTGCGAGTCAGGCGGCACTGGGAATGGAAGCCGGCTGCCGCCGGCAGTCCCCTGAAACCACCGGCGGCGAAAGCGCCAGGCTGGATTTCCGTGGCCATGCCGCCGTCGGAACGGGAGGTGTTCCTGCCGTGGGGGGCGGGGTTTTACCGCACCCATTTCCATGCGCGTGCGTGGCTGGCGGCACACCACGGTCAGAGTGTTTATTTGGTCTGCGCGCTGAATTCACGGACTCCGCAGGGCTGCCAGGTATGGCTCAACGGGCGTTACCTTGGCGCACACCGCACCAGGAGCAACGACGGCTGGGGGCCGTTCGCGCTAAAAATCAACGGTCTGGTTCAACCGGGAGCGAACCGGCTGGTTCTGAAAGTGCCCGGCCCGGAGGGCAAGATTTTCGGGCCGGTGTTCTTAACCACCAGTCGGCCGGCGTATTATCCCCATCTGGGGCCGCATCTGAACGCGCGTTATGCCGATCTCGTGCGCTGGCAGCGTTGGGCGAATATCCGGAGTCTGCGGACGATGCTGAAAGTGGCCAGAACCGTCGACCCCAACCGGCCCATTCTCATTTCGGGCGACGCCGGCAGTGTTACGGACTTCGTAGCGGCTCTGGCGCGGCGCTACGGCTGCGGCGTGGAATTCACCGGCGACGGCGGATTCTACCATCCGTGGTGGGATGGGCTGGGGCTGTTGGACCGATTCCATGGCACGGGCGAAGAGGGCGGCACGGAACACGGCCAACAGTTGGACCGCGAACTGGGCTGGAACATGATGGACGGCGACGGCAGCCACAGCCTGTTCTGGGACCTGGAAGATTATATGCTCCAGCAGCGCCGGACAAAATGGTTTACGAAGCATCGGCGACTGATCCAACTGTTCGGCAAGGCCGTGCGAGCCAAGCCACAGGTGGTCATCCTGCGGTCCGCCTTAGCCATGCAATTGGGCGATGGGGCGCCGTGGAACTGGGACATTGGGCGCGGCGAATTACAGGAGGCGCATTACGACAACGCCTACGCCACGGGCCGGGACCTCGTAAACGGCAGGGTGCAGCGCTATGGCGCCCCGGTGCTTTTTGACGCCGGCACGGAGTACATGAGCGCGGCGATGATCGCGGCCCTGCGCCGCTACGTGGAAAACGGCGGCACGTTTATCGCCCTGCAAAACACCGGAGAAAGCACTTTAACCGAGCCGAATTCCTGGCCGATTTCGCGGCTGACGGGATTTAAGGTGGTGGCCACCGGGAAAAGCGGGCTGATCCGCTTCGGAAAAAGTCTGCCATTCTTCCAACAGTGGGCGGGGCGCCAATTTCCCGGCCAGGGTATCGCCATCGATTACCTGCACGTGAACCACGCCAGGAAGGCGGGTGTCGGCCTGGAACGCAGTGGTGGCGGGGGTACGGCGGCCCTGGCCCGCTGGGAGCATGGCGGCCAGATCGCGGTGGGTTACCGGAAGTTGCGCAAGGGGCAAATTATTGTTCTCGGATCGACTTTTTGGCGTAACAGCCAGGATGTCGGCGGCTATTGGCCGAGTCGTTCGGTGGAGGGGGCCTTCCTGCACCGACTGCTCAGCGACTCGGGCGTACGGCGTAACGCGAACGCGAGCCGACCGCAGGTTTGGGCGCGGAAATTCATCACCAAGAATGGCCTGCAGGACTGGCTGATGGCTTTTAACAGCGGCAGGGAGGTCACCGCGAATGTGGGCCTGCGGGTCGAGCATCAGCCCAAGCAGGTCTGGGACATGCTCACCCGCCGCCCCGTGCCCTTTACCTACGCCGCCAACGGCTGGGTGTGGGTCCATGGCGTGAAGTTCGCCAGCGATGCCTTGCGGGTATTTGCGGTGCGGCGCGCCGACCTGGTGGCCGGTCTTCCCTTCTGGTGGGCGAACAAATGCTTCTACTGGAAGAAGCGTTTCACCATTTCCCCCCGCTGGAGGCGCCAGCAAAGCCGTGCCTGGAAACAATTCCGAGCGTGGCAGCGCCGGCAGGCGATCGGTTTCGACCATTGGAAGTTTTGCGCCGACCGAACGGGCCGGGTGAGCGCCGGCACGGCTTGGCGAGGACCATCCTTTAACGACAAAGCATGGCGGCCTTTAGAGAGCGGGCCGTGGAATCGGCTGGTCAAAGGTCTGGCCCATTATCACGGCGTGGGTTTGTATCGGGCTGATTTCACGATCCCCCCCTCTTGGCGAAACCGGCAGGTGGTGTTGGGGCTGTATAGTTTTAACACACCCATCGTGTACGACCACGGAACCTTTTACCTAAACGGCGCCAGGGTAGCGAGGTACCAGGCCCGCGGCTGGAGCCAAACGTTGGACTACAACATTACCAAGGATTTGCGGTCGGGCAAGAACACGTTGGCCGTCAAGGTCGCGGGGGGCAAGCAGTTCAGCGGCATCGGGGGGGTGATCTGGTTGGCGCCGCAGGTACGGCTGCAGCCGGCGTTCTCGCTGGCAGGCCGGTGGCAGGCGGTGCAGGATGACTACAGCACCGCTAAACCCGTGTCATTACCAGGCCCGGCAGTAGGTCGGTATCTGCAGCGACAAGTGAAGATTCCGGCGATCTGGGCGGGCAAAACGGTTTATTTGCACGTGGCAACGCCAAGCCAGTGGCTCGGCAGCGTGGTGGTCAACGGCCATCCGATCAACTACAACGCCTATCTGCACCCATACGGTTTACTGGCCGACATTAATCTGACGCCCTATGTACAATTCGGGAAGGAAAATCAACTGCAGCTCTGGCCTTATCGGGGCATTCCCAACCCCGGAAGCCCCGGCCAAGGCAAGCAGACGTTCACGGTGGAAGCGCTCCGCCTGGGCTGTGCGGGCCCTGCGGATCAGGGTGCCGCACGCGGCAGGTCGCGGTAGGATCATTATTAAGAAGGAGTATATCTATGCGTAGGAAATCAATACTGTCGCCGGTTCTCTGGTGCGTATGGGTGGCAACTGTGGCGGGTTTCTTAGAGGCACCGCACAGCGCCTTCGCGGCGGCGCGGCCGCGGAATCTGCTGGCCAACGGTGGTTTTGAGCATTGGACCAGACCCACACCCCAGCAGTTGGCGGCGCAAGGCAAAGGTGGGCCGAAACTGCGGTCACATTTGGCGCCCGCAGGTTGGCAGTATATGGACCAATCCCGTTACGGCCCTGGGCCGGTCAAGGGCGCTGTGGCACGGGATGCCAAAGTTAAGCGTGGGGGCAAATACGCGCTGCGGATCACGAATGGCTTGCCCAGTGACATTACCGAGGTCAATCAGATGATTCCCTGCCAGCCGAACAGTGTGTACCGGCTACGCTGTTATGTGAAGGGCCGGGCGATCAAGCCCGATCCCAATGGCGGTGTCGGCGCCATGGTCTGGCTGAACTATGGCCCTAAGAACTTCTGGCCGCACCAGACCTCTTCCGCCCATAATCCGCCCCAATATCGCGGTACGTTTGGCTGGGAAAAGCTGGCGTTCACCGTGAACACCGGCCCGCAAGCGGCGTTTTTGATGGTGGCGTTGCAGCTACGCCGGGCGATAGGGACGGTCTGGTACGACGATGTAAAGCTTGTTCGGCAAGGCGGCTACAAGCACGTGAAGAGCTACTAGGGAATTTAGACGACAGCTCTTTGCCCACGGCTCCGCTGAACATTCTTGGCTCTGCCCGCCCCCTTTCGCTTGCGCGGCACGGGGGCGGATCCGTACGGGGCAGGTGGCTCCCAGGCACCAGCCGTCAGGACCGCCGCCGCTGGAGGCCAGCCGTTCCTGTGGAAAAGGGAATGTCCCACGCCCATCATTAGGAGAGGATCGATCGTGGCCCATCAACCGCATTTCACCTTTCACCGGATCAATCTGGATTGTTTCGTTCTTAACGATGGCGATCGGACGGTGGCGCTGATCACGCCCCAGGGAAATGTGGATTGGCTGTTGCCCTCACCGCAGCAGGGGGGAGAGTTGCTGACCAGCATCCTCAAGGAAACGCATTTGGCCACCGTAAGGGGCTTAAAATTCACTTTGCATCTGCCGGAGCCGGCCGCCGTAAGCCGCCCTCCCTTTCGCTTCGCGGTGTCCGACCATGGGGTGCGGGCCGCCATCGAGGCCGAGTCCGCCAGCTCGGACGGCCGATTTGCCGGATTCCATCGAGCGATAATCACGCTGGGCGCTACAGGCCGGTACGAATGGGCGTTGGAAACGCGCCTGCGACAGGTGTCGGCACAGCCCGTGGCATTGGAACCCGTGCCTCGCGCGCCGCCCGAGCGGTGTGCCGACCAGCACGAGCTGAAGCTGGCGTGGATAGAATACAATAATGTTTTACCTGCCAATACCGGCTTATGTTTCCTGCAGGCCGGCCGCAAGCGTTTCAGCCGCACACTGCTGACGGACCGCGCAGGCGTCGTGTGGCATTTTCCCCATCAGCACCAACTGCACTATTGGGCCGCCGGCAAGATGCAATCGTTACGCTTTGCCGCGGGCGCCCAGGCCGGTTTCTTCCTGGAAGATCTTAATCCGGTCGTGATGGTGGAGGAATGCTCGCTCGAGCCTTACTGGGGCATCTGCGATATGTACTACGATCTGCATTGCGGGTCCCATGTACCGACCAGAATCGAACCGGGCGCGGAATATCTGTGGCGCTACCGAATTTTATATCTGGACCGAACCGCAGGGGCGGAATTGGCCGGGCGGGCGCGACGGGTGCCGGTAACCGCCGCCGACTATCGGCGATTCCAGTATCCGCGGCTGACGTTGGGATGTAATGAGTTTCGCAGTTCGGCGCGTGTGGATGAATCCGACGAGGCCTCCGCGTTTCGGCCGGCGCCGCCGGAGAAAGTATGGGAACCAGAGGGTGGGCCGAAGGGGCAAGGTGCGTTGCGGATCACGCAGCAGGCGGTCCGCGAAACCGTTTGGGCCGCGGCGCCGCCCTCGCACGCGCCGGCTGGACACCGGTTGCGACTGCGGGCGCTGGGGCGCACCGACAGGGTGAGCGGAAAAGGATTCTTCCTGCGGGTGCGGGTGGAAGATTTTCAATGGCGGCCCCAACCGGGATACCGGTTGGTGCGGGTGGCCGAATCGCCTCCCCTGACGGGAACCACAGTCCGGTGGAAGGAGATCGAAGTGCCTGAAATAATATTTGCCGAGCCGGACGAAGCCCATCTCGTCACGGTGGAGCTGGTTCTGGATGGCAGCGGATCCGGAGGCCTGACCAATCTGGATATTGGCTTGGAGCGGTATCGGCCATAGGGCTATGGACCCGCCCTGGCCGGGCGGAGGCTTCGATGCAAAAGACTGTTACCCACGGGATGGCTTTTGAGCCGCAGGCTATGGCGGCACGGAAACAAGAGTATTATTGTTTTGCCCGTCGGAATATGGGGCGGCTGTTTAAGCAGGATGGTACTTATCGGCCGGCAACGGAAGATGATCCCCGGATTCCCTTTTGGATTTACCCAGCCCTGGTTTCCTCGCCGGACGCCGCGGAACGAGAGCTTGCCAACGTCGTTTACGGCGCCGCAAAGGCTTGGAGCGGCTGGGATGTTTTCACAACCTCGGCGATCGCGGTGAATCTGGTGCGAGAGAGGCCGCGCATGGCCAAGGATCTCATTAAGCGCTCCGAGGCGCATCTTGATCGATTCGTGGTGCGCGAAGGCGGACGGGTAACGTGCTCCGGAGCGAATGATTTCATTTTCCATGGTTACAACGACAATATGCCCGCGCTCTCGGTCCGTGCCATGCTGCTGGCGGGCCAGGTGCTGAACCGCAAGGATTATACCGATCAAGGGTTATTTCATCTGGAGGGCCTGTGCGCCCACTTCGAACGGCGCGGCCTGTTAAGCGAATACACCAGCGGCACCTACACGCCGATCACCTTGACCTGCCTGATGGATGTGGCGGAACTGAGCACGCACGCGGCGGCGCGGGAGATGGCGGTCGCCTGCGCCAACCGCATTCTGCTGGACATCTTTGGCCATTGGCACCGGCGTACGGGAGCCATCGGCGGGGCCATGTCCCGGGCCTACACCGCCGACCTGACCGAAACGCTGTCCAATATGAACACCCTCATGTGGTATCTGACGGGCGATCCGCTGTGCATCAACCCCATTGAGGCGCTGGAAAATGCCGCGACATTTGAAGGTCATATCCACCATGGCCGGAATTTTGCCTTCGGGGTAGCCCAATTCGCGGAGCTGTTCGCACCGACCTATTCGCTACTGGAACCGAAGCGTTCCGCCGCCACCGACGCGAATACCAAGGGGGGCGTGCCGGGCGTCGTAACCGTTGGCGTGCGGGATTTCGCCCGGGCGCCGCGCCGCTATCCTTATGCGATGTATGCCACCACGGACGCCGGCCAAGCCGGTCTGCTGGGCGGCGTGAAGGAAATTCAGACCCGGGCATACCATCAGCCCTTATACGCTCTGGCGACAACCTCGGATACCTGGTTCGATCAAGCCGGTCAGCAGGCCACCCTACACGCGGTGCTGGGGCGCACAGCCCGGCCGCGTTCGTGGCGAGACCGCATCCCCATCTGGCACAAGACGATGGCCGGCTCACTCGACCAGGGCGATTGGGAGCCCGCGCCCGGCGGCCAGATGGCTGAAGTAGGCAATGTCAACGACGTCGGGCATTACCATAGTCTCCAACAAGGCGGCTCAGCCCTGGTGCTGGGGGCGTTAGGACCGGCCCTGCTGGATAAAGAAGTATCAGCGCTTAAATTCAGTGTTATTTTCGGCACGTTCTTGCATATGCCCGAAGAGATAGTTGAAGAAAACGACTGGCATTTCCTGCGCTTCAGCAAGGTGTACGTGGGGGTGCGTGTCAGCGCCATGGTGCAGGAAAGGAAAATGCCGGTGCACCGCGTGGTCAAGCATACATACTTACGCCTCGAGGCTCCGCTGATCGACGGCCGTACGGTGAAAGTCGATCAAAAGTTTCGCGAATGGACGGATTACGGCTACGTGCTTGAAATCGCTTCCCGCACCGAATGTGACACCTTCGCCCGATTCCGAAAAGAGTGCCTGGCCTGCACTTGGGAATTCTACCATTGTTTCTATCGCACCAGTCGCTACCAGAGCCGCCATGGGGAGCTGCAGATCGTTGACTCGGCAGCCGCCGGGACGGTGCGGTTCATGGCCATTGACGGCCAAATTGAACCACGGGTGAAACTGGCCGCGACGGGACTGAATCCAAAGTTGACTAAGCTGTTTCCCGATGGCCGGCGCGTGAAGCAACAGCGCCTCGCCTATCGTCCGGACTACATCGGATCGCCCAACTATCCCACAGCGCAGCATATTTTGGAAGCGGACCTGGCCGCACCCACCGGTGGGAGCTTGGCCCGTTCGTGATCGCGCACGGTCCAACCACGATGAACGCATCATCTACGGTAGAGGCTATCGATGCTCGGTCCAACACGGAATATCCGTTTGGTCGCCGCCAACGCCGAGAGCGCGGAAACCGATTCCCACCAACTTCAAGCCACGCCGAGGCGGCGTAGGGCCCCACCCGGAATCGTTCAGAGGTGAATGCCAACTATGCTCGAATTGACTTGGACTGGATCGGAACCTGGCGGCGCCCTGGCCCAGTGGGGTGTGGAACAATTTACGCGCCTCTGGCAACGTTGGTTTGGCGCGGCGCCGAGCCGCGGGATTGAGCCAGGCCGGATCTGGTCGCTGCGTTGGGGCGAGCGGCGGCAAGAATGGCTCCCGGCGGGCGTGGAAAGCCTCGGCGACGAAGGCTATTTGCTGGCGGCGGCGGGAAGCGACCGGCGCGGCGTGGGCGTGGCGGCGCGCACGGAAAAGGGATTTGTCAACGGCTTGTTCGGCTTATTGGGGGAATTGGGCTGCGGATTCTATCTCGGTGGAGAAGCTATTCCGCCCCGGCCATGGCGAACTGAATTTCCGCCGGGCTGGCGAAAAGTGTGTCATCCCCGGTTGGCGGTGCGCGGACTCCTGCCCTGGCACAATTTCGCCAACAGCCCCACCACGTGGAACTTCGCCGATTACGCCCGTTTTTTCGATCTGTTGGCGGCGCAGCGGATGAACCTGGCGATGTTCCACAGCTACGACTATGAGCCGCATGGCGCTTATCGTTGGAAGGACGGCTGGGCGCCGGCCAAGGTAAGGCGCAACCACGTATGGGGCTGGCAGGAAGAAGCCGTGGATGTGACGGCATTCCCCCAATGGGCCAGGGAACACTTTCCGGGGAAGCGTTTCGGCCCGCCCGCGGTGCTGGCCACCACGACCCTGGAAGAATGCATCACGGCCAGCCAGGAACTGTTTCGGAAAGCCTTGGAACATGCCGGCCGCCGCGGCATCCGCACCTGCGTGGGCTTTGAAATTCCCGGCAATCCCAAGGTGCCGGCCATTCGGGAGCGTTTTTTGGCGCAGGTCGAGCATCTGGCCACCGTCTACCGCCCGGATTACCTGGGCCTTTGGGAGCCGGAATCGTGGGCCCAGCAGGGCTGGCCGATTCCAGTGCGAGGCTCGGGCTGGCAGCGCGAGTTTCGCATCCATCGAAAATGGTTTCGGCATGTCGATTCGGATCGCCGGGTGTTGGAGGCGCTGCGTCTGGTGGAATTTGTGCGACTGGCCCATGCACGCTTGCAGCAGATCGCTCCGCGAACCCGGCTGGTGTTAAGCGGCTGGGGCGGCGACCGCTGGATGAACCTGTCGGAGTTTTTTCCGGGGCTGGACCATCTGTTACCGCCAGATGTCATATTTTCCGCCCTGGACAATTTAGATCCCCCCGTGGCGCCGCATGTGGCAGATGCGTATGGGCGCCTGTCGACGCGGCGCCAGCGCTGGCCGATCGTCTGGCTGGAATCGGACGGGATCACGCATAGTTCCCAATGGCACGCGCAATGCAACGTGGCCAGCATTGAGCCGCTGGGGCGGGACACGGTTAACAAAGGCTGCCAGGGGATGCTGGGCATTCACTGGCGCAGCGGCGTGGAGGTGGAGACGGAAGTCGCTTACCTGGCCCAGGCCGGCTGGGCCGAGACCACCACCCAGGATTTCTGGACGGATTATTCCTTCCGTTGTTACGGACCGAAATGGGGCGGGAAGATGGCGGCGGTGCACCGGCATTTGGAACGGTTGGGTCCCGGTTGGACCGGCTTGTCGCCGCAGGGGGAGTGCTCGACGTTCCGCTGGGAGTCATTGCCGGAGGTGGCCGTGCGAAACCGCGATCGCCACGTCTTGGACGGGCTGCGCCAGGCGGCCTGGGCCGCGCGCCAGGCGGTGATCAACCACACCGCTTCCGTCTATGAGTTGCTGCCCAAATTTGACTGGACCCTGTTCACCTTGGAATGGGCTTTGGCGTTTGGCGAACCAGGCCCGCTTAAGCGGCGGACGCTGGAGCGGATTGGCCGGCGTTTGCAAGCGCTGGGCCGGCACGCCGCTTCCCGTGAATGGCCTGAAAATGGCCGCGGACGGCTGGCTGATCTGATCTTGTGGATTGAATTCACCCTGGGCTATGACGCCGCCGCCCGGTTGCTTAAGCCGGGCGGCGCGGTGGAAGCGCTGCGGGCCGAAGCCCTGTGGCACCGCGAAAACGGCGCCGGTCCCCACGCCGCGGCGGTAGCGCGACGGGCGCTGTCGTTGCTGCGGCGTGTGCCGTTTGAAACCGCCTTGCAGGCCTACGCGGCCCGGGTGCGTGGGCCCAGCCAGCGGGCGAATCTGGCCCGGATGTGCCGGGACGCTTGGCCGGCGTGGCGGAACGCCATAGCAGCCTTGGAGGACACTGCCTCGGTTAAGACTGCCCGGCCACGGGACAAATAGGGTATCGCATGGGCTCCATGGCTCCCGGAGATTTATCAGATCCGCCCTTGCCCGCGCCCGGCGCCGGTGTCGCGGACGTCCCCGCCCGCGACCCGGGACCGAAAATATTTTCCGTCGGCACGCTGCGCTACACCAGGGCGGCGCTGTTCATCCTGTTTTTTTACCTGATGTGGAATGACCTGATCCTGATGCTGATGGAACAGGTGCAGGGACTTATTCCCATTCTCCTGAAAAATCATGGCGCCTCGAATGCCGAGATTTCAGTGCTCGGCACTGTATTGGTGCCGCTGACGATGATCGTTAACCCCGTGGTGAGCACATGGTCGGACCGCACCCGGACGCGCTGCGGTCGGCGCCGGCCGTTCCTGGCCATCGCCACGCCGCCGTGCGCGATTTTCCTGACCCTGATTCCGTGGGCGCCGGATTTATTTCATGCGGCCAGCGCCATCGCCTGGGTGCAGCGGATTTTTGCGCAGCATCAGGCGCTGGGCGTGTGTATTTTTGTCGGGATGGTGTGGGCGGCCTTCGCCGCCTTTAACAGCACGCTGCTGGCGATCTTCAGCTATTACTACTGGGATGTGGTGCCGGAGCCGGTCCTGGCCCGCTTTTATTCGCTGAGCAAAATCGTTTCAACGTTGGCGGCGGTGCTGTGGAACATGTTTCTGCTGGGTCTGGCGGATAAGCATATGAAAGCCCTGTTCGCCGGGGTAGCGGCGGTCTTTGCGGTGCTTTACCTGTTGACCGTATGGAGGGTCAAAGAAGGCGACTATCCGCCCGCGCCGCCCAGAAAAAGCGGGCTGGTGGCCGGCTTTACGCGGGCCACCGTCGGTTATTTCCAGGACTGTTTTTCGCGGAAACGGTATCTTCTGGTTTTTGGCACGTTCATGGTGTACCAGTTGAGCAACGCGGCCAACGGTTTCCAGATATTTTTGTATCATTACCAGATGCACATGAAGTTGGGCACGATCGGCCCGATTCTGGCCATCCCACCGCTGATCGCAGCGGGATTGGCCTACCCCTTGGGGGCCTTTCTCGATCGTGTCGGCGCCGTCCGGGCGATGGCGCCCCTGACGCTGCTGTGGGGGGCGGCCAACTTGGGGGCATTTTTCTTTTTGCACAACAGGCTGACCATGCTGATATTTTTATCCGCCATCAACATTATGATCGCGGCGTGGAGCATCGCCGTGAGCGTGCTGACTGTGGAGGTGTACCCGCGGGCCAAGCTGGGGCAATTCTGTTCGGCCAGTGTGTTAGCGCAGAGCATTTTTTGTATGATCCTCGCGCCGCTCGCGGGGGTAATGCTGGATCACGTGCACAATTATCAATATAGTTTTCTCTGGCCGGCTGTGGGTGAATTTATGGCCGCCGGTGGCTTCTTCCTGATCTATCGGAGCTGGCGAAAAGGCGTGTATCGGAATACGTGAAAGGCGAAAGGGAACCCCATGGAGAAAACGATGGCGTCACCGGTGAAGCTTTTGCTGGTGGGTTTTGGGAAGCACGCCAAGGATGATGTGCCAAGGTGTTTTGATGAAAGGGTGCCCGAGCCGCACCAGTGGATTGAGCCGCTCGCGGTGGAGGGGGAGGCGTTTCCGGAGGAAACTTTTAAGGCCCGGGCGGAGAAAGCCGACGCGATTCTGGTCGCCGGTGACCTGAAAGGACTGCCCCATGCGGCCTCTTTGGCGCGGGCGGCCGCCCCGATGCTGCTGGCGGATCCGGCGCTGGTCTTTCATCCGTATCAGGCGCCGCTGCGACATCAGTTGCAGCGCCGGGGCGCGGTGGTGTTGCCCGCCGACCGTCCGGCCAGCATCGCCGCATCAATCCGGGCGGTCGCGGCGCGCCGGCAGCTGCGGTTAAGTCGTGTGCTTTTGTGCACCGCGCCCGCGCGGAACGAGGGGGAACAAGACAGCCATAAGCGGATGGACGCTGCGGCGTTGGAGCGGCTGGGCGTAACCGTAATCCGGCGGCCGGTGGGCGAACTGCAGCAGCGCGCCGCGCGGGTGCCGGACGAACCGGCCCGTGAAACATTGAACCACTGGTGGCGCACACTTATTGGTAACGTGGATCCACATTTACCGGAGGCCCACCTTCTGGACGTGGCGCGGCTCTATCAGGCCGAAAAGGCCCTGCTGGCGGAAGCCCGCGCCAACGCCCTGGGGGTGGAGGAGTTCGCCCCGTTTCTTTTCGAGCACAAGGCGATGCCGAATGTCACCTACGCCATCCTCAAGGACGAGGGGATTACCTGCACGGAAGAGGCCGATTTGCCGTGCCTCCTGACAGAGATGCTGCTGGCGGCGGTCCAGCGCCAGCAGGTGACCATGAGCAATATTTATACCGCTTATCGGGATGAATTTGAGCGCCAGCCGGATGGCCCCTACACGCCCGAACAACAGCGGGCCGACTATGAACAATGCCGCCAGGACCAGTGCGCCGTGGTGGCCCATTTTTCCACCGCGGGATCGCTGCCGCGTAATATGATGGCGGAGGAGCGCTACGATATTGTCGAGACGCTGCCCGCCTGGCCCGGCCAGTCCATGGTGGCGGCGCGCCCGCGGACGCAACCGGTGCTGCTGGCGCGGCTTTGGGAAGAGTGCGAGCGAATCGATCTATTCGGTCCCTGCGACGTGGTGGATGCGCGCCAGGATCCGCGCTGGGGCTGGTATCGTGGCCGCTGGTTGGTCCGCTTGCCGGCCTTCGATGTTTTCGCGGCCCAGTCCATCCATACGCATTATGCCATCGCGCCGCATGCGCATCCCGAAGCGCTGGAGATACTGCTGCGGTATCTGCTCAAAATCCCCGTTGGCTGTTCGCGCCAGGACGCTATCTGACGGCTGACGCACGAACGGTGCTGGCCAGCACGAGCAACGGCGTACGAGACAGGAGCGGCAACGGCACGGAAGAACGACGCTGCGCCGGGAAAGCGAAAAGGCCGAGACATCTTATCGTCGTTATTTTCGGGAAGCCCCGCCCGGTCGGGGACTAGAGGGACAGCCATTGGCCAGGGCCATTCGAGCCAGACGATCGCAAAGCTCATCAAAGGGCACGCCGGCATGGGCGGCGGCCTTGGGCACCAGCGAATGGCTGGTGAATCCGGGCAGGGTATTAATCTCCAGGATAAACGGCTCCAGGGTGCGACGGTCGACCATCACATCCACCCGCGCCAAATGCCGCGCTGCGACCACCTGATACGTGCGCAGCGCCAAGTTCCGGACCGCTTCGAGCACCGCCGCCGGCAGGTCGATGACAAAATGATATTCCGTATCCGCACGGACATACTTGGCGTTGTAATCGTAAAAATCAGCGCGGGGATGAATATGTATCGCCGGTAACGCCGCTGCGTCCAGAACCCCCACGGTCAATTCCAGGCCTTCGATAAATTTTTCCACCAACATGCGGCCATAACGCGGCAACGTCCGCTGCAGGTGGGCCCGCGCCTCCTCCGCGTCGCGGCAGATCCGACAACCGACGCTGCTGCCCTCGGCCACTGGCTTGATTACGCAGGGCAGACCGATCCTGGCGTCAGGGGTCCAGGTCTCGGCCGGCAGGGCCTGAACCGTCTGCCAGGCCGGGGTGGGAAGGCCATGCGCGGCGAGGGCGATTTTGGTGTCAATTTTATCCATCGCCAGGCGCGACGCAACGGAGCCGGAACCGACAAAGGGAATGCCGCGCCGCTCCAGAATTTCCTGCAGCGCGCCGTCCTCACCGAACAAACCGTGCAGCGCGGGAAAAATCAGATCACAGGGGCGATGCTGCAGCGCGGAAAGGTCATCCGGCGCAATATCCGCCAACGTCACCTGGTGGCCGCGGCGCCGTAAGGCCGCGGCAATCTGGTTGCCGCTGAGCAGCGATATGTCGCGCTCGGCGGAAATGCCGCCGGCCAGGACGGTGATATGCAGAGGGCGGGATTTATCATCCATGAAGGTACCACTCCATCCGACTTGTCCCGATTCGGGTGGGGCAAGATTTGCGGGCAGTTCGTTCGTGGTGGGCAGGTCCGGGCTGATCTACCATATCACCACCTCGGTTTCCAGCGCCACCTGGAATTTTTCGCGCACCCGGCGGCGAACCAATTCAATCAAATCGAGAATCTGGCGCGCCGTGGCGCCCGGCCGGGCGACGATGAAATTGGCATGGCGCTCCGAGACCCGGGCTAAACCAACGGCCACGCCTTTCAGACCGGCCTGGTCGATCAAGGCTCCCGCGGAAACGCCGGCCGCATTGCGAAAGATGCAGCCCGCGCTGTGCTCCGCGAGTGGTTGGGTGTTTTTTTTGTACATCCAGATTTCCTTGATCCGGGTGGCCAGTCGCTGGGGATCCTCCGGCGTTAGTTCCAACTCCGCACGCAGGATAAGCGGGGCATCCCGATAGCCCTGGCGATACGTAAAATGGAGCTGTTCCCGGGCCACGGTAGACACCCGGCCGGTGTGGTCCATGACGGTGATTTCACGAACCCGCGAGCCGATGCTGCCAAAGCTGCCCCCCGCATTCATGCGAATCTGCCCCCCCACCGTACCGGGAATGCCGGCGAGGCACTCCAGACCGGATAATCCCGCCCGCGCACAGCGCAGAACCAGCTTCGCCATATCCGCCCCGGCGCCAGCCCGAACGCGGTTCCCCGTAATCGTCACCGCTGCGAAAGCGGGGGCGGCGAGGCTCAGCACGGCGCCGGAAACGCCTTCATCGCGCACCAGTAGATTGGCGCCTGCCCCAAGCACGTGGAATGAGATATGCGCCGCGCCCAGCCGGTGCACCAGCGCGGATAATTCCTCGCTGCCACGCGGCACGAAGAAATACTTCGCCGCGCCGCCGACACCCAGCCAGGTTTTCGGACCCAGGGGCGCGTCAAGTGCGAGAATCGCTTTGAAGTCGTCGTACCAAGCCATGGGTAACTTCCCAGACCGGTCCGGCGCCCATCGACACGATCAGATCACCCGGGCGGCCGGCGGCGGCCAGATGCTCCACAATGTGGTCAAAGGCGGGAATATACAAGGCCTCCCGCCCCTGCGTCTCCATACGCTCCACCAGCGTCGCGGCGCTGATCGCAGCGCGATCGGCCTGGCGGTCCCGGACAAAGTAAATTTCCGCCACGATGGTCAAATCCGCGGCGTTGAAACTCCGTGCAAAGTCCTCCAGCAGCAAGCGCGTGCGGCTGTACTGGTGCGGCTGGAACACGCAGATCAGGCGTTCCGGATGGTAATGCTCACGCAGGGCCGCCAAGGTGGCGCGAATTTCGGTGGGATGGTGTCCGTAATCATCCACCAAGGTGATTCCTTTAAAGCAACCCAGCCATTCGCTGCGCCGACCGGCGCCCCGGAAGTCCCCCACCGCCGCGGTAATAACGGCCCACGGTACCCCGCAGTGCCAGGCTATAGCCGCCGCGGCCAGTGCATTGCCGATGTTGTGTCGGCCGGGAATCCGCAGGCGCATCCGTCCCAGCAGATTCCCCTGATAGCGCACCGCAAAATCGAGCTGGTGGTCCTGCTGGATCACGTCGTGGGCCGTCCAATCGGCCGGTCCGAACGTGGCATAGGTTTCAACTTTAGCCGTCACTGCCGCGACCGCCTGCTGACATGACGCGATATTTTGGATCAGCGCCAAACCAGCGGCGGGTATGCGCGCCAGGAATCCTCCGAAAGCTTCGACAATCTCGCTCAGGTTGCCATAGTAATCGAGGTGATCTTCCTCTACATTCAGCGCGGCGCCAATCCAGGGGGCCAGATTGTGAAAGCTGCGGTCGTACTCGCACGCTTCGACCACAAAACTATTTCCCCGCCCCGCGTGCGCCGATCCACCGAGCTGCCGGCAGGAGGCGCCAACCACAAACGAAGGGTCCAGCCCAGCCCGAGTCAGAATATACGCGGTCAGAGCGGTGGTGGTGGATTTACCGTGCGTTCCGGCGATGGCGATACCCTGTTTATGCCGCATGATCTCGCCGAGCATCTGGGCGTATTTGAGCGTCGGCAGGCCACGGCGCTGTGCCTCGCGTAGCGCCGGGTGGTCGGCTGTCAGGGCGGCGGAATACACCAACAGCTCCACACCGAGAGGCAAGGATCGCTGCTCGTGTTCCAAAGTCACAGCGGCTCCATGTTCCCGCAAGCTCGTCAGGATAGCGCTATCCTCGCGGTCCGTTCCTGTGACAACAGCGCCGGCGCCGAGCAACATATGCGCCAGACCGTTCATGCCGCTGCCCCCGATACCGGCAAAGTGGACCCGCCGTCCGGCAAAAGCCACGGCTAAACTGTCGGGAGACGGCGCAGCGCCTGCCGGGGTGCAGGCCGCGGGGGCAGGGATCGTTGGAACCATGGTGGGAACGATCATATATTCAGCTTTCAGCGAACCGCTAACAGCATTCGGCGATCAGCCCTGACTTTTCCCGTTCTGAGAGCTGACCGGCGCTCCTCGGCCACCGCCAGAAGCCAATCGGCAACCGCAGCTGCGGCGTCAGGCCGGGCGAGCTTTTGAGCCGCTGCCCCCATCGCACGGCGCGCCTTCGGATCGCCCAGCAGCTTCAGCAACAGCGGCTTGAGCTGGCGGGCGTTGCCGGCGGCGTTGGCTGCATCCAGCACCATCCAAGCAGCGCCGGCACTGCACAGTCGCTGGGCATTGGCCTGTTGATGGTGGTCGCGATGGAATGGGTACGGCAACAAGATCGCCGGCACACCGCACGCGGTCAATTCGGCGCAGGTGCCAGCGCCGGCGCGGGACAAAGCCAAATCGGCCACGGCCCACGCGGCTGGCATATCGTCGCAATAATCCAACACCCGCCAGAGCACGGCCTTTTGGCGGGCGGCGATGGCGCGTATCGCGGCGCCCTGCTGAAAACCCGCCAGATGTAAAATCTGCCACTTTTCCGCGGCCAGGCCGGCGCCGTTTAAGGCCGCACTGAACTCGGAATCGGTCAGCAGAGCCAACAGCGCGTCGTTGATGCTTGCCGCGCCCAGCGAAGCGCCAGTGACCAGCCAGGTGAAACGACTGGCGTCAAGCCCCAGCCGCCGCGCGGCTTCCGCGCGCGACAGGGCGTGTAAATCAGCACGGAGTGGACAGCCGACCGTTGCTTCGCGCTGCCGCCAGATCTCCGGAGCGTTCGTAGGAAAGGACCACTGGGTGAAGATACGCTGCGCCCACCGCATCAGGTATCGATTGGCGGCGCCGGCCAGGGCGTCAGGATTAAGCAGGCCAACGGGAATTCCGCGCCGCCCCGCCGCCCGGGCGGCGGGCGCGGCGGCGTAGCCACCCAAAGCCAACACGGCATCGACGGACTCGGTGCGCAGATACCGATCCCAAAAGCGACACGTATGGCGCCAGGCCCGGTAAAACGGCAGCCAGCCGAGCGGATTCCGTCCCGGGGGAACCACGCGCTGCGGTACGTAATCGCGGCCAAAATTCGCGAGCAACCGGCGATCCACCAGACGCGGCGTGGCTGCCCATACCACGTTCAGGTCGGCCCGGCGGCGGTGAAGCTGCTCGGCCACGGCTAATCCGGGATACAAGTGTCCACCGGTACCGCCGCCGGCCATAATAATTCGAATGGAGCGGGGCGCATCCATAACCGCTACCTACTTCCGCCTGTCTACCCGCCTGCAGCCGCTGCCTCGAAGCAGGCAAGCTTCTTGGCTGTGGCGCGGCCAAGCCATCTCCGCGGCGACTGCCCCAGCGGCGCGACCTCCCGGGCGGTGCCATCGCTGGTCTTTCGGGTACTCCGGCCGCCACCATTCACCGGGTCGTCGCGGGCGGGCCGTCCCTGGTGAGCTGAAGCCAGGGGCTTATTGGTTCCAAGGCAGATCTGCGGCTCCTTTTTCCACCCGAAATTTGCCAGTGGACCGAGTACTAGGCCACCGGTCGGATCCGTTGCCTCGCCTGGTCGCCCGGAACAGCCACAGGAAGTTTAATGGACTGCGGCGACTCAGCGCCGGACGCCACACTGGCGGCCAGGCCGGCCCGGCGCTGCCGCTCCAGACTTATCAGCAGCCCAACGGCTCCGGCCGTGAGCGCCCACCCGGTACCGCCATCCGAAATCAGCGGCAGGGCAATACCTTTGGTCGGCACGCTAACCGTGGCCACGGCAATATTCATCGCGGCCTGCAGACCAATCATCGCGGTGTAACCAAAGGCAAGCAGCTTACCGAATAAATCCCCCGCCCGTTGGAACACCCGCCAACCACACACGAGCAATCCCATGTACAACGTGACCACCAGAAAACAACCGAAGAAACCGAGTTCTTCGGCGATCAAACTAAAAATAAAATCGGTGTTAGCCTCCGGCAGATAGCCCATTTTTTGAATGCCGTTGCCCAAACCCCGGCCCGGCCAACCACCGCTGGCAAAGGAAAGAAGCGACTGAATCGGGTTGTAACCAGCGCCGCGGGGATCCAGGTTTGGATGCAGAAATATCAGCAAACGCTCCCGGCGATACGGGATTTGCCACACCGCGAAATAACCCACCACCAGGACCAGGGGCGCCAAAATCGCCAGATGCCACCAACGGACCCCCGCCATCAGCAGAAGCATGGCGCTGACTCCGGCCAAGAGGGCGGCGGTTCCGAAATCTTCCTTCAGAATCAGTGCGCACGTCACCGCGATGACCCCGGCCACGGGTAGAAAACCGGTGAAGAAACGGCGTATCTTTTCGCCCCGATGAACGGCATAAGCCGCGACAAACAGCACCAGCGCCCATTTCGCCAGCTCCGACGGTTCAAAACTTAGGGCGTGCGTGCCAACGCGCACCAGCAGCCAGCGCTTCGCTCCGTTGATGGTCGCACCCAGCGGCGTAAAAACCAGCAGCAGCAGACCAATGGCCAGCACCATCAGCACCGCCGCGGCCGAATGGGTCAGCTTGCCGCCAAGCAGCCGCCGGTAATCCAGCCGTGCCAATACCAACATCACGCCCACGGCCAAAAACAGATGCAGACCCGCGGGATTAACGAAGAAGTGAAGAAGCCATGGATGCGGCAGGTTTCCGACCCGCAATGCGGCGCTCTGCACCATCACCAGACCGATGCCCAGCAGCGTTATCGCCAGCAACACCAACACCTGTTCGAGGGTCAGCGCCAACGGGCGCAAGCCCACGCGCAGCATTTCGGAGGTGCCCGTAAATTTAAAGGTGGCGGGCTGAAGGTTCGGCTTGTCCATGCCGCAATCTTCCAATGCTTCCCTGCACCTGCGCCTCGGCATATACCGGTTTCGAGACGCCGGTAAAAGTCGTCGACGCCCGGGCCATAGGCCCAGTGCGCTCTAACCACGACGCATGACTATAGCACATTCTCGGAATGAAAGCACAAGTGGGCGTCCGTTACTGCATGTCCAAGGTGTGCCGTAAAATCCGTCAGGCCCCCTTTTCGCACGTCCGGTAACGTTCATCGGGGGGAAGGTCCCCGTACCGACTCACCCTGGAAGGTGTTTTTTGCCGATAATTTTATAGCTTGACGAGGCATGCGTGGCTGATAAAATATATGGTAGCGCATGGGGAGCATTTCCAGTGCGCACGTCGCTCGGCAGAAGCGGGCATTTATTGATAAGGGTCACGCGGAAGTCTCGTCCGCGGGACGTCCAGGCCATCGTCAAGTTCATCTGACGAGGCGTTCGTCAGGGAGCGTAGGAAAAACAACCGGACCAGCAAGGGTGGTCCAGGCAGGGAGGCCGGCGATCGGAATCACCGATCCGGTCCACCGCGGCGGATTCGCCTTGGGCGAAGCGGCGCTGCATCCGCCTCGGTGGACTTGGCTGGCTTGGCCGCAGCCCGGCGGGGCCGTCGGCGAGAGAGGTGCGTTGTGTCCACTACGGATCCGTTCATTCCGTTTGTGCCTATTAAAAGCGTGCTCCGACTGCCGCCGGAAAAACGCAAGGGAATCCGACCCACCCCGCCCACTGCCGGCCCCTCGGGCGACGAGCCGTCGCCCCAGCACTCTGGTGCCTCCAAGGTGATGCCAACCTTCAGGGCGGGCGAAATGGAATCGATCGAGCGTGATCCGCTTCGCCGCCATCCCATGTCGCCCAGCAAAGCTGGGCCGCCACCAGAAGCGGCGGCTGAGTGTTCCCCGGCCTCAGACTCGCCACCGGTGGCGGCGCCTCCCGCCTGGGCGAAGCCCACGCCCGAACCGGCGCCTCCGCCGGATTCAGCGGACCTGATCGCCCGAAAATATGCCCGCAATTTGAAGCTCCCGGCGTTCTGCCAGATTCAGATCGCCGAAACCATCCTCGCGGGCGGTGATGTTGTCGCGGTTGCCTTGGACCTCCTGCAGCAACATTTAACTTGGCCGGGACAGCTGCAACTGGCGCCTCCCACGGATGTCACGGCCGCCGTGCCCGAGCCGACGCCGGAAGCTCCCGCGTCAGCAGCGGTGCGCTTTGAACAATATCACTTCGGCACGCTGGGCTGCTCCAACCCCTCGGCTGCAGCATCCAGCACCGAACAACTGCTCGCCGCCGCCACGTGGCTGGCGGCGGTTCTGGCGCTGGCTCAGCAATATCAGCACCTGCTGTTGTTATCGAATACGGATGAGCTTTCCGGCGCTTACAACCGCCGCTATTTTCTGGAAAAGGTTCCTCGTCTGCTGGTCAAAGCCCGCCAGGAACGGTTTTGTGTGACCATCCTGCTTTTCGATATCGATGATTTCAAGAAATACAATGACCAATTTGGTCATGCGGCCGGCGACGCTATTATTCGTGAGATTATTCGCATGTTGCGGCACTGCACCCGCAGCCGCGATCTCGTGGCGCGCATTGGCGGTGACGAGTTTGCCGTGGTGTTCTGGGATGAGGGTCCGGCACGACATCCCGACAGCCAGCATCCACGCAACGTACTAAGCATTGCGCAGCGTTTCCGCAAGGAAGTGGCGGAGCATCCGTGGAATGCAGAAGATGGCCCCATTCCCGGCCGGCTAAGCATCAGTGGAGGCTTGGCCACCTTTCCCTGGGACGCCCGCACCGCGGAAGAATTGCTCGCCGTAGCCGACGCTGAACTGCTACGTGCCAAATCCCTCGGCAAGAATGTAGTGGTGTTGGCCGGCCCCGGCGCTGGGGAGCCGGCGTCTAGCTCCGCTTAGGGGCCGCAAGGGAATAACCTTTACATTTCGGGAGAACGTCGGAGTTTGGCTAGGCGCAAAAGGCTAATCTCGACACAGCGGGGCAAGGACAGCAGGTCATTAACTTAGCCCGGCGACGGCCCGGGGCGACCTGCGGGCTATGAGAGATGGCCGGTTCAACGGCGTACCCCACGCGGCGCGAAACCCCTGCCATGAAAACGCACCAGCGCGTCCAATCTGTCATACCCCCCGTGGGGTGTGGCCGATGTGCGGTTCAGTTGACGGACCGTCTGTTCCCCGGTTATTGTGACGAGGCAAGCAGTCGGGGCAAATGGGGTTAATAACGGGAGAAGGCTGTTGCTTGCTTCGACTACGGCACCATGTAAGGATGGACGACCATGATCCGTGTAACCGTCTGGGGCGAAAACGTTCACGAAAATAAGAACCAAAAGGTTCGCGATATTTATCCACAGGGAATGCATGGCTGCATTGCCGAGGCGCTGCGAAAAGATTCGGAGCTGACCGTGCAGACCGCCACGCTGGAACAGCCGGAACACGGCTTAACGTCCGCGGTGCTTGAGGCCACCGATGTGCTGACGTGGTGGGGGCATATGGCGCATGGGCAGGTGCAGGACGCTATTGTGGACCGCGTGCAGCAACGCGTGCTGCAGGGGATGGGGCTGATTGTGCTGCATTCGGGCCACTATTCGAAAATTTTTAAACGGATGCTGGGAACCAGCTGCAGCCTGACCTGGCGCGAAGCCGGCGAAAAGGAGCGGTTGTGGGTTTGCAATCCCGGACATCCCATCGCCCAGGGTATCGACCGCTATTTTGAGCTGGAAAACGAGGAAATGTACGGTGAGCCGTTTGGAATCGCCAATCCGGAAGAAGTGGTGTTTATCTCCTGGTTCCAGGGCGGGGAGGTGTTCCGCAGCGGCTGCACCTTCCGGCGCGGTAATGGCAGGATTTTCTATTTTCGACCAGGTCACGAAATGTATCCGACCTATCATCATGCGCAGGTGCAGCGGGTGATCCGTAATGCGGTGCACTGGGCCGCCCCGCAGGGTTCGCGCTGGATTGATTCCTGCCCCAACATCCCCGTGGAAAAGGCGCCGGAAAAAATCGTACACCACGGGCCGACCATGCAACATCCCGGTCCGGCGGGGCGGCGGTGAGCGGGGCATAGCGGCGGTCAAAAGAATCCCCGGGCTACACCAGGGTTCCCTGCGCGGCGGAGACGCAACCCAAGAGCTGGCCCCCGGCCTGGCCTCATCTTTACCCATAGCTTGAGGAGCTTGCGGGATAATCGCGGGCTGTTCCCGGTTGCTGCGTTGGCTCCGGCTCTTGATCGAGGCCCTGTTAGAACAGGAGCAGGGTTGGCCGCGTCGCTGCAGTTTAGTCGCCGTGGGCGACTAAACTACTCCGCCTCCGTGTGGAGCGGGGACTATATATTGTGGTTGCGGCGGAGCCGCGCTGGGCACATACCAAGAACCCTTGCGCGGCGCGAAGGTTGGGAAAATTGGGGTCTGGATTTTAGTGCTGGGATAAACCGCTAAAGACGCGAAACGAAAGGTAACCTGCGATGTCTAAAAATATTCGTATCGGCATTATCGGCACCGGTGGCATGGCCAATGCCCATGCCGACCAGTTTAAAAACATTCCCGGCGTGGAACTGGGCAGTTGCCTGGACATTGTACCGGGCCGGGCCGAGGCCTACGCCGAAAAATATCAGGTCAAGCACGTCGCGCGGGACCTGGACGAACTGCTGGGACAGGTTGATGCGGTGAGTATTGTTACACCCGACCGGCATCATGCGACGCCGAGTTTGGCTGTCCTGCAGGCCGGCAAACATCTGCTCTGCGAGAAGCCGCTCACCACCACGCTGGCGGAGGCGCGTCAGGTGGCCGCGGCGGCGGAAAAGGCGGCGCGGCGCGGCGTGATCCACATGGTTAACTTTTCTTACCGCCGCTCGGCGGCCATGCAAAAAGCGATTCAGGTGGTCGCGGCCGGGCAGCTCGGAGGCTTGCGCCATGTGCATAGTTTTTATTTTCAGTCCATCCTTAGTTCCAATGCCTGGGGCCATTGGAGCAAGGAGAGTCTGCTGTGGCGCTTACAGACGGCCGCCGGCTCCGGCGGAGTGCTCGGGGACATTGGCTGTCACATCCTCGACCTGACCACCGCAGTGGCCGGGGACGTGGCCCGCCTTCGCTGTGAGCTGCGAACTTTTCCCAAAATCGATGAGCGAGGCCGAGAATGCAGCCAATGGCGAGGCCACAAGCTGGACGCCAACGACTCGGCGGTCATCGAGATGGAGTTTGTTAACGGCGCCCTCGGCGTGGTGCAGACCAGTCGCTGGGCCACCGGCCACATGAATCATTTGCGACTCGAAGCCCATGGCACACAGGGCGCGCTGCGCTTGGACCTGGACCGCGATTATCGGCAGATTGAGCTGTGCCTCGGCCCGGCGAAGAACAAAGCGGCTTGGACCACCCGCACCCTGCCCGAGGCGCCATCCATCTGGCAACGCTTTATCCGCGCCATCCGCACTGGCCATCCCGATCAACCGGACATCCTGCGCGGCGCCCAAATCCAAGCCTATCTTGACGCCTGCGAACGCTCCGCCCGCTCCGGCCGCTGGGAAAAACCCCTCCGCTGGACGTAGGCCAGTGGGCCAAGAAGGTGACATCCACCCTTCCTCCGGCCGCGCCCACCGTCTCGGATGGCAATCGGGTCCCGCACGCGACCTTCGCTGACGCCGAGAAGCTGGATGTCACCCCCCTGCTTGCCTTGGTCGCCACCCCCGTGCCCACATCACCTCAACAGATGTTCCAGCCCAAAATCCACCATCCGCCGCATCGTAGCGTAATCCACCGGCCCACAATGATTCATGTTTGGCAGCACGCGATATTCCACGCGATGGCCTTGGGCCCGCATGGCGGCGACAAAAGGATCAGAGTGTCGAATCTTGGCCACCGCCGGATCTTTCACCCCATGAATAATCAGGTAGTCGATACGCGGCATGGTCTCCACCAGGTGCAGCGGCGAGTGCTCCCGAAGGGCCGGTCCGATCTCGCCGTAGCTGCCAAACGCATGATGCATCGTGCGCGGCAGATCGGGGCGCTCCGTATAGTGAAAAGGCAGATCACACACCGGACAATTGGCGCAGCAGGCTACCACGTGATGCCGGCTGTAGCGGCAGAACACGAGGGCCTGCTGCCCCCCCATTGAGCCGCCGGTCGCAATCACCGGAATACCCGCATCCAGATGGTGCCGGCGAAAAATGGCCTCCAGTAATTCATCCACAAAACGCCGCGTGGAAGCATTCATCCAAGCCCACGGCTCGTGGTAGGGAAAAACCACCAAGCCGCCCTGGTCGGACCACTCCAGTTCCGCCGGCTCGGCGGCATCTTTCATGGCGGTGGCGCCGAGCCCTGCAAAACGCAGGATGATTCCACGTATCGGCCCCCGCAAATATTCCCGCGAACTCCAGGCCACTTGATCTATCAGCTGGTCTTCCATGGTATGCCTCTTTCCTTTCTTAATTAAAATCAGGCCCTATACCGGGCCGCGAGGTACGCTTGGGCTTGGGCGATAAAGGCGCTGTCGGGCAGGGCATAGGGGCGAAACTTTTCCAGCGTGCCCTGCTCTTCACTGTACGCCAGGGCACGGAACGGACCCAAGCGGTTGGCGGCCGGCGAATCGATCAGGTTGCTGCTGTCGGCGGCGCTCATCTGAAAGAGAACGCGGTGGTCAAATTCACGCATCAACCGGCGCTCCAGCGTGCGTTCCAGGGACAGCAACGTGTCCACCCACGCCAGCACGTGAATGCCCACCGGCGGACCGTCGGAAAGCAACTGGGCGAATCGGGCGGCGGCATCTGGCTGGGCATCGCCCGAATCCGCGGAGAAATGGAAGTTGTTATCCGCTTGGCGCAAGATACGGTAGCGCTGCAGGCCCAGGACGATCAGGAAAATCGCTGCCGACGGCGCTGCTGGCGCCTCCCGGCGGCGCTGCAGCTCACTGGACAGCTCGGTGATTATGTCCGGTACGGCGCGATAGGCGATATCCTTAACCACCTGTGGCGTGACCGCGGCGACCTTGGCGAGCGTACCACAGGTTGGGCCATCCGCGGGGCTGCCATCGCAGATGTAAAACCTCGCCTCCGGGGCCTGCTGCGCCGCCAGGGCCAGGATCGCCCCCACCAGGATGGCCAAGGCCCGCTCTTCATCTTGGCCGAGCAGCAGCAGATTGCCGCCGGCGCGGCGCTGCAGCGTTACGGCAGTGGGTTCCTTGATCGCGACAGGTTCACCAAGCCACAGCCTCGGGTGGAGGCTGGGCCGGGGCGCTTTCAGCAGCTCCACCAAGCCCTGATTTTGACGCATATCCGCAGGCACATTGCCCTCAAAAATCACTGCTGGCGGAAGATTCAACTTGGCCTCGGCGGCCCGCTGGCGCACCTGGTCCAGGTAGTGTTCGCGCAGCGCTTCGGGCAGCCATGCGACCTGGAATGGGCTGTTGCCCTCGACCCGACCGCCCATATCGTTGTAGATCGCTTCACCGGGGCGCGACAGCAGCCGCGCCGCGGAATTGCCCTCCGCGAGCACAATTTGGGAATCCGCTTCGGTGGTCTGCAGGGCGATGCGCACCGCAATCTGGCCCAACGTGCTGCGGGACAGACCGGACGATCCGGCGATGGTTTGTGAGCCTAACAGCACGTGCACACCGAAGGCGCGGCCCTGACGCACGAGCCGATCCAGCAAGCCGGCGGCATCCTGGGCAAGCTTGTCATCTTCCGCGAAGAATTCCTGAAATTCATCGACGATCAACAACACCCGGGGCAACATCTGTTGCGTTTGCCCGCGGTAGGCGGGCAGATCGGCCACGCCGGTATGCCGAAACAACTCACCGCGGCGGGTCAACTCGGCATCGACGCGCTGCAGCACGCTTAAACCGAACTGCCGGTCGGTCTCCACACCGATGGCGCGGGCGTGGGGAAGTTGCCGCACCGCATAAGTTTTAAATTCCACACCCTTCTTGAAATCAATCAGGTACAGCTCCAACTCCGTCGGCGAATACCAGAGCGCCAGATTGGTCGTCAGCACGTGCAGAAGGGTGGATTTTCCGGAACCCGTTTTACCGGTCACCAAGACGTGTTGGGCCACGCCGCGGCCCAGCTGAAAATTCTGCCGACGGGTAGCGCCGCAGACGCCGAGCGCCACCTCCAGACCCTCGGCGCTGCGGCGCGACCAGAACTGTTCCGGCGCTGGCGCGATGGTGGTGAAGGGAATTTCCACGCGTTTCGATTCGCGCGTGCGCCGCCCCACCACCCCCAGGATGCCGCGGAGTTCCTCCTCCCCGGGCGGAGCATCGAGGAAAAGATTCAAGGGCTGCAGGATTTCATCGCGCCAGGCCAATCGGCCCGCGGCCCAGCTCAGGTTAATACTGTGGCTTTCCAAATCGCCCAGGCACACGCCCGGTACCGGCCTCCGCGTGTCGCGGTACACCAGCATGTACACGCCGCAGCGCGCGCCGCTGGCGGCCAGGCTGCTTAGCCGTTTTAGCGCTTCCTCGGAAAAGCCGACGGGAAAATCCGCGATAACCAGGAAATGGTAGGGTTCGGCCAATTCTCCAGCCTGGCGGTTGTAGTCATCGATGGTGGAATATTCGTTGCGCAGATATTTCTGGATGACGATCTCCAGGTGTTCGACCAGGTCCGTCAGGCGCTGCTCCATCTGCTCGGTCTGCGTCCAGATGCGGCTGCCGACCAGGGCTTCATCGTCATCCGCCAGATGCATGAATCCGGCGAAGCTTTGCCCCAGCCCCACGGGATCAATCAGCGTAAACCGCACCCGGCCCGGCGGCAGCGTAGTCAGGAGGCGCAGCATCACGACCTGCAGCACCGCAAGCGCGGCGGCGCGGCCGCGGTCGTCGCCGTGGATCAGCAACCCTGCCTCCCGCGGCAAAACCAGCCCTACCGGCACGATGAAAGGCTCCGGCAGATGCGGCCATTCCGACTCCGCGCCGGTCGCTTCACGCACGAGCTTACGCAAATCCACGGCCCATTCGCCAAAGCGCACCAGCCGTGGCCACGCCCCGGATGTCGCGGCGTGCCCATCCCAGCGCACGCCGCGCGGGTCGGCGTGGGCGGCCGGCGACTCTATCGCCCTGCGGAGGTTGGTCCAAGCCTGCCTCCAGCATAGCTGCAGTTCGTCCCGGCCCTCTTCATACCGGGCCTGCCGCTGCGCTCGGGCGACGCCCGCGTTCCGACGGAGCGTTTGCGCGGCCTGTTCAAATTTTTGGGTGCTGGCCGCGTATTGCTGGTCGTACTCTCGCCGGGCCTGCTGCCGCGCCGCGGCATGCTCCTGGGCGGCCCGCTCGCAGCGCTCTTGCGCGTGCCGGGTGGCGCTGCTCAAAGCCGCCTGGCGCGTGGCGTGCGCCTTCTTAAACAGCGTCGCCGCCTCGGCCCGGGCCGTTTGCACCTGTTGCCCATGTAAGCGCTGGGCCGCAGCCCAAACCGTGTCGTGGTGTTTTTGCAGCGCCCTCTGGAGCTCTTCGGCGGCGCCCCGGGCTGCGGCGAGGGCTTCTTGCAACGCCCGGAAGACGCGCCAAACTTCGCGCCGGGTACGCACACGCAGCAGCAGGGCCACCCCAGCCATCACCAGGACCGCCAGCAGCCCGCTAAAAGCCATGAGCATGAAATCCGGCGCCGCCACGCCGGGTAAAAACTGCGGGATCGCCGCCGCCAACAGGACCACTCCGGCCGATAGAACGAACGACCAGGCACCCCTGGGAAAATCGGTCAGGCTCAAGCGGCCTAATTCCACGAGACAGCGATCCACGTCGGCGGCGTGGCGCTCGAAAAGCCCCTGCAGTTCCTGCCGATCCGGGGAATGGGTAACGGCCGGCGTTGGAGCGCCCGCCCGCTCCGCTTCCCAGGAGTAGCCGAGCTTCGCCAGCAGGGCCAACCCCTGTTCCTGCTTACCCGCCAGTCGTGCCGCGGAAGCCTCACGGCACTGCTGCATTTCGACACGGAGACGATTTTGCTCCGCTTCCAACGGCACATCCGCCATCCAGAGCGCATCGGCGTGTCGGTGCTTTAGTTTTTCCCGCGTGGCGTCATAGTCCCAAGCGGCGCGTTGGCGCAGCGACGCGGCGTTGGCGGCGGCGGCACGGGTTTCGTCCGCCAAGCGGGCAGCCAGTCGGTGGCACTGACTTTCAAGTTGATGCGCCAGCTGCTGCTGTGCGACCTGCCGGGCATTTTCCAGGCTGGCCAGAGCGTTTTTTTCCTCGGCGTCAGCCTGGGCCATGGCGGCTTGAAAATCGGTCTTCAACTCGGCCAAGCGGCGGACGCTGTGGACCGTCAGCTCCAGGAAAGCCTTCAAAGCCGCGTGCGGCGTCGCCAGATTGCCTTCGGGTGGCGCGCCGGCGGCGAACGGGACCACCGCGGGCATCCGCGGCAGCGCCCGCACTTCGGGGATAACTGGTTCCAGTGGTTGAACCATGGCCCGATTACTCACAGTCCCGTCGCAGCTGCGTCAAAATGCGGTTCATCTGATCCATCGCCGCCAGCGCCCGACGGGCATCCTGCAGCAAGGGGACCACAAAGCGCGCTTCAAACGCACTGGCCACGGCGTCATTCCACAGCCGCCGCATTTCGTGCCAGCGGTTTTCCAGGTCGTGCCCTGCGCGAGCGATATTCGCCTGTCCGTCCGCCATACCCATTCATCAGCATCCTTCTTCCCCGCCCCGGTTCGACCGGCGGGAAAGGTGACATCCACCCTTTCGCCATATCGCCTCGGCGTGCGGGCGCCCCAGGCGGCCCACGGCACACCTCGCGGCACAGGCGCCAGGGCGGAGGTCACCTTCGAACGTTCGATGAGTTATGCCTAAGCATCTTCCATATGTTCGCGCTTTCCTGTCTTGCTTCTCGGTTCGCCGCGCTGCGGATTCTCGTCGCCTGCAGCCGCCGGCGGTGCAACTTCCGGCACCCCGGTGCGGGGCGCTTCCGAAACCGCCTCCGTCGGCACAGCCAGGTATTGGTCCAGCTGGTTGACCGCGTAGTCCAGCTGTCCCAGCGCCGTGGGAATAACTGCCGTGATCTGGTTCCGCAGCGGCATCACCTCGCCGCGATATAGGGAACTCTCTTTGGCGAAGCGGCGGATCCAGGCCTTGGTCTCGGCGAGCTTGGCTTCGGCTTCGGCCAGCCCGTCGGTGGCCAGCGCCACCGCACGCTGTTCTTCGCCCGCGGAAGGTCGGCTCCCGTCCGCCGCCGGGCAGCTCTGCTTGTTGCGCAGCGCCTGCTCGGCCGCGGCCAGCCGTTCCTGCCGCTTACGAATCTGCCCGACCCAATAGGCCCGCTGCTCGGTCTGCAGCCAGATCAGGGCACGGTTGATCTCCGCATCGGCATCGGCCAGAGCCAAGCCAAGTACATCCGCAAGCTTGGCCAGATACGCGCGGAAACACCGCAGGGCATCGATGTCTTCAACTTGGGCGCGGCTGGCCATAGGGTTAGTGCCCCTTGAGATATTCTTCGATCCGGGCTGCTTTCCGGGCCAGCAACTGAACATGCTCGTGTGAGGTTTCAAGAAACCCTGAAATTGCTTTCAGAGTATGCTCAAAAGCTTCGGAAAATTTGCGTTGTTCCTGGTCCTGCCAACTGCTTTCCAGCCCGCGCAGACGGCTATGCAGGTTGCCGAGCAATCCCTGCAATTCATGGTTGAAGCGATTCAGGTCCTGGGCGAAGCGCCGCAGTTCCGCGGGATCGACATTGGCTTTGGCCATACGAATGGCTCCCCGCTACAGTTCCTATCATACCGCAGCGGCGACCATTTGGCCATGTTGGATCAGCCAACCTGGAGTGCCTGACAGATTGGGCGCGCCAGTGCCGTTTCCTGGACAGGAGTTCGCGCCGCGTGGGGTACGGCGTTGAACGGGCCATTCCGCATAGCCCGGAGCGTAAGCGACGGGGTTGAGGTGCTGCTGTAGCGCCCGGCCCCGTCGCCGCAGTTTAGTCGTCCGCGGCGACCTCCGGGCTATGATAATCATTTGCCATCCTTGCCCCGCGGCGCGAAACAGGCGCATTGGGAATGGCACTGGCGCGGCCACATCTGTCAGGCACCCGGCAACCTGACGCAGCGATTCCGCAAAGAGGGTAACCGCGCGTTGAGCTGAGCCGCCGGGGGCGGGCGGTTGGTGGGGGCCGGTCTTTCCGGGAGCAGATTCGCATTCGGCGCGGGC
>JAJYFE010000169.1 GCA_021785435.1 Planctomycetota bacterium | reverse complement strand
AGCCGCAACGCACGCGGTATTTGCTCGCGGCGGCTATTCTAATGCCGCTGTTGTTCGGATGGTCATACCCCGTGGTATTTGTGGCCGGTGGGCTATGTGCCGCCGTTGGAATCGAACTGCTCACCAATCGTGTGGCGGCCCGAAGAGCGAATTGGTTGGCCATGGTGTTATGTGGTGCCATTGCCGTAGCCAGTTTTGTGGCGGTGCTCCATATCACCGGCGCGGGGCAATATCACCAGACGGGGCCGGCCATGCGCGCCTATTGGCGGGGATCTTTTCCGCCGCACCAGCCTTTGCGGTTTTTGGCCTGGCTGATACAGATTCATACGGGAAATATGTTCGCCTATCCCGTGGGTGGCAAGAACGGCGGAAGCACAGCGACGTTGCTGGTTTTTCTCGTCGGGCTGGCGGTGGTGTTTCGGCGGCGCCGACGGCTGCTGGTTCTTTTGCTGGCGCCGTTTGCACTGACTTTTATCGCGGCGCTGATGCAACGCTATCCCTACGGCGGCAGCGCCCGCGTGGCCCAGCATCTGGCTCCAGTCATTTGTCTGCTGGCCGGAACCGGGATTGCCTGGCTGGTGGAACGACTGGTGCATCGGCCGGACCATCTGCGCGCCGCACCGTGGATCGCCGGCGGCCTGTTGGCGACAGTAGGCATGGTGGGTATGGTCCGCGATATCGTCCATCCGTATAAAACTCCCGCGGATGAAAACGCGCGAAGCATTGTGGCAGGACTATTTAAGCCGGGGCAGCCCGCCGACAGGATTATTGTGCTTCAGCCAAAGGCTCAGACGCCGGTTAATTTTCAGCTGTATCTGCGCTGGTACGGGCGGGGAAGGGTGCTTTGGAATGGTCAGGCGGATCGGGCATGGACTGCCGCAGCGGCGCGGCAACTCATCGTGGTGAATTTCGATTCCCATCTGGCGCGGCGCGGAATTTTAACGGGGGCGAAAGCGGCATCCTGGCAAGTGACTGGGTGGAAACAGTGGGAGGTTCAAATCGGTCCGCGCCAGGGCGGTCCGACGTTTGTACAGGCAATCTACTTAATTCGGCGCCCGCCGCCCAAATCTACCCCGTAAGGGATGCCTCGAAACCACCGCCCCCGCGGCGTTCGAACCTCGCCCACCTTATGGCCCTCCGCAACTGCGTTTAGAACTCGTCGCCTTCGCCACGTCGTTTAACCGGCTCCCCGGCGATCTGGCGCCAGGCGGCCAGAACGGATTCCTCCACGCCTGTCGCTTCCAGCCGCTGACGCACCACGCCATCGTAGCGCCGGAGATGAGGAAACCTCAACAGCAATACCGCAATATCGCGCCGGTCGGTAAAGGCTTTCGGCTGGCCAGAGCGACGATGGAACCCGATTACTTTCGCCGCAATGAGATCTTCGGGAACCAAGACCGCGACCCCGCCGATTTTCCGCGCTGGAGGCAGGGCGTCCACCATGCGTATGTCCGCCAAATGGCGGGGCGTTCCCTGACGCGATTGAAAAATTCGGAAGCCGCGGTTCCTGGCCATCCGCCGCACCCGTACCGCGATGTGGAAACGTTCGCGCAAATGATCCCGCAGCTCATCCGCCAACTCCCCGGCGTGCACCGCGAGAATATCGACATCCTGAGTCATCCGCGGCTCGGAAACGTAGGCATTGACCGCTTGGGAACCGAATAGTACCGCGTCGGGCCGGTGGCGCAGGAATTCCAGAATCGCCCCCTGCACCACAGCCAAAGGCAGAGGCTCATGCACGGCAAACTCCCGCAGCGTTAATGAACCGTCTCCGAACATTCAGGCCTCTCCGCGCCACACCCAACAATATTGTCAACGCCACAGACGCGATTGTCCACTTGCGGACCTCCACGGAACTTATGATAATGCTGGGTATAAGCTGGTTTTGCACAGGGGACAGCCCATGGCACGCATCGCATTCAAAGGGGGCGCCTGCCACACTAATGCCGAGATGCCCCCACTGGGCGCCAAGGCGCCGGATTTCACTTTGACCAAGCAGGACCTTTCCGCAGCCAGCTTGAAGGACTTCGTGGGTCGTCCGATCGTGCTCAATGTTTTTCCCAGCCTCGACACGAGTGTATGCGCCAACTCGGTGCGGCGCTTCAATGAGGAAGCGGCCAGGCTTCCCGGCGTCTCCGTGTTGTGCATTTCTCACGACTTACCATTCGCGCAGAAACGGTTCTGTGGAGCCGAGGGAATTCAACATGCGTATGTGCTTTCGGGTTTCCGACACCTGGACTTTGGGCGTAAATACGGCCTTTTGATCGTGGATGGCCCGTTGGCGGGACTGCTGGCTCGGGCCGTCCTCGTAGTTGATTCCGCTGGTTACATCCGGCATACGCAATTGGCGCCGGAAATCGCCCAGGAACTTGACTACGCCGCGGCACTTAAGGCCTTGGGCTAAGAGCGGGCGGCCGCCCCGTGGCCCGGCGGCCGCCTGTGTATGTCAACGACCTGATTTGGGCGCCGGGCATTCCGACTGGCTCCCTGTAACCGCGTTCAAAACTCGTCGCTTTTGCCACATCTGTTAACCGACTCGCTGGCGATCTGGCGCCAGGCGGCCAGAGGGGATTCTTCTACGCCTGTCGCTTCCCGCCTGCCCAGGCGAGCGAGATATTCGGCTGCCGCCTTTTGAGGACCGAAGCAGTTGCCTGGCGACGGGCATGAGCGCCTTGACCACAGGCAGTGCAATGCCCTCGGTCGGTGGAGGGGTCAGGGGCGGAACGCTCGCCAGGAGAGGCACGCCCGTAAGCCGCGGGAGTTCCGCCAGATTGGTGCGCGTAAGTAAATCCGGCGATGGGCGGACCCGATTGGCGATAAGACCGGCGATGGATACGCCGCGCCGGCGGATGGCTTCCACGGTAAGGCAGGTGTGGTTGAGCGTGCCCAAATGCACGCCCGTGACCAGCAGCACGGGCAGGGCCATGATTGCGGCCAAGTCCGCCACCGTGAACCACGGATCATCCAGTGGAACCAGCCAGCCGCCGGCGCCCTCCACCAACAGCAGGTCGCAATGGTGCTTCCAGTAATCCAGGGCCGCGGCCAGACGCCGCCAATTGGGGCGCCGGTGCTCCTGGCGGGCCGCCAAGTGGGGCGAAAGGGCGGCGGCGTAACGGATGGGACTGACGCAGCGTGCGACCTGTTCATCCTGTAGATCCCAACCGGCCATCTTCGCCAGGATGATGGCATCCGGACTGATCAAGGCATCCTCCCGGCGGCGATGGCGGCGGACAAGCGGAGAACGTTTCCCGTGGGATCGTGGCCGGGGTGGACAGCCGCTGGCCACGGGTTTGCAAATACCAACTTTCACGCCCAGCCGGGTCCAGGCGCCGGCCAAAGCCGCGGTGACGGTGGTCTTTCCGATATCCGTATCGGTCCCGGTGATAAAGAATCCCGGACACCCACAGGCGCCAAGGATGCGGTGCGGATCATAACGCGGCGGTGATATAGGCCAAGGGCCTTTCAACAGGCGAGATTGCATCGTTTAGCCTTCCATTGTTGGGGCTGCGGCGGGTTGGCGCAGTTCTCCGTTGGTCGCCCCGGCGCCGTGTGGCTGTGGGCGTGGCGGGGGCCAGTCTTATCCGCAGCGGCGGGCGGGACCCCGCCGGCTACGGCGCCTCCGGCTGGCGCCGGGATCCGGTCTGCCCCGCGGGCCCGGTTGGCGTCCTGGCGCCGCGTAACCGGCGCTGTCCCTATCGCCGTCGCGATCCACCCCAGTCCCGTGCTATCCACACCACGGGAGCGTTTACTTGGTTTGTGGCCAGCAGTTCAGCTTTCGCCAAAAATATTTTCTTTTTCCCGGACGATTTCCGGCAGCCAGTCCAACGCCTCTACCACCAGGTTAGTCATGGCCCGCAGATTTTCAGACTGGATGGCCAAAGGCGGCATCAACACCAAGGTGTCGGCCAAAGGCCGCAGAATCAGGCCGCGTCGCCGCAGGCGCGTGCACAATTCGCCGCCGATGCGCCAGGCGGAAGGATAACCTTCGCCAGTATTACGATTTTTCACGATTTGAACAGCTGCGATCAAGCCGAGTTGGCGCACATCGGCCACGTGGGGATGACTCTTCAGCGGGGCCAGCCCGGCGGCGAGCAAGTCCTGCAGAGTGCGCCCCTGGGCCAGTAGACGCCGGGTTTGGAATAAATCCAGCGAGGCCAGGGCCACGGCACAGGCCAGCGGATGGCCGGTAAAAGTATGGCCGTGGTAGAAAGTCTTGCCTTCCTGTGGATCGGCATAAAAAGCCTCGAAAATATCATCCGTAGCCAGCGTGGCGCCCAGCGGCATGTAACCAGCGGTTAAACCCTTGGACAGGCACAACAGATCGGGCGTTACCTGTTCATGCTCACATGCGAACATCTCTCCGGTGCGGCCAAAGCCGGTCAGGACTTCATCGCAAATCAGCAGCACTTCATGGCGATCCGCCAGAGCACGCAACTGCCGGAGCGTTCCAGGCGGATGCAGCAGCATGCCGCCGGCACCCTGCACCAGTGGTTCCGTAATAAGCGCGGCATATTCACCCGGCCGGTCCGCGAGCAGCGTTTCCAGGTTCGCCCGCCATTGCCGGTTGCCGGCCTCACCCTGCGCCCAGGTCAGTCCCGCGCTGCGCGGCCCCGAAGCGAACGGGGGTTGCAGCGGGGGGGCGACCCGATCCACCGGGAAACAGAGAGGTTGGTACACCGCATGGAATGCGGGAATTCCGCCGACGGACACGGCGCCCAGCGTATCGCCGTGGTAAGCACCCTGCCAGGCGATGAAGCGGCTGCGCCGGGGTTGGCCGCGATTAACCCAGTATTGATAAGCCATCTTGCAGGCGACTTCGACCGCGGTGCTGCCGTTGTCGCTATAGAAGACTTTGCTTAAGCCGCGCGGGGCGATTTCGATGAGGCGTTTGGCCAGCAGAATACTGGGCACATTACTCAGGCCGAGCAGCGTGGTATGGGCGACTTGATCCAGTTGGCGGCGCACCGCGGCATCGAGTTCGGGGACGTGATGCCCGTGGATATTACACCAAAGCGAGGAGACACCATCGATATAACGCCGGTCGTCGCTGTCAAAAAGAAATTCATCCTGGCCGCGCACAATCACCGGGGCGTCAGGCTTCTGCCGCCAGGCCTTCATGGGCGTGAAAGGGTGCCAGAGGTACTGCTGGTCCCACTGCCGTAGTTGCGCTGTGTCGAAGTTTTCCATTCTGCGCCCGATTATAATGGCAAGCATGGTGGCGCTGCATTCCGGTACGGCCCGCAGGGGAGCAGTGGATGACACCGCCCTGGATCGGCGGCGGCGGCACGATATGTTGCGCCAGCAGGTGTTGGCCCGCGGCGTGCGGAATGCGCGCGTCATCCGGGCCATGGCGCGGATTCCGCGGCATCTGTTCCTGGAACCGGCTCAACGTTCGCAAGCCTACAGTGACCAGGCCCTGCCGGTGGCGGAGCAGCAAACCATCAGTCAGCCGTTGATTGTGGCCGTCATGACGGAGGCCTTGGAGGTGCAAGCCGGTCATCGGATATTGGAAGTGGGAACCGGAACTGGCTATCAGACCGCGATTCTCGCACTGCTGGCGGGCCGCGTTTATACGCTGGAGCGTTTTGCCGCGCTTTCCCGAGAGGCCCAAAGCCGGCTCCACGCTCTGGGGTTGGACAATGTGGAATATCGGATTGCGGATGGCACGTTGGGTTGGCCGGAGCAGTCGCCGTTTGAGCGAATTATTGTCACCGCGGGCGCACCCGAGGTGCCCGAGCCGTTGTGGAACCAGTTGGCGGAAGGCGGGCGGCTGGTGATTCCGCTGGGGGATCAACACAGTCAGACGCTCAAAAAAATTTCGCGGCGCAATGGTCGGCGATGGGAAGTGGATGTTTTGCCCTGTCGCTTCGTACCGCTGGTGGGCTTGCATGGCTGGTGAGGTGAATCGATCGGGTGGAGTAACGCGCCTGCCGCTGAAATTGCCAGATGCGAAGCGCCCTCGGGAGCACCGAACGTTGGTTGAAATTTATGGGTGCTGGGGAGGGCGAAGCCAACCTGGAAGACGAACCGTGGAGCGGGTTCTTCGAGCCTCCACGCGCTAAAGCCCGGTTCGCAAAATTTTCGCATAGCGAGGAACTGGGAACGATCATCTGGGCGGACGGAGCGGATTTTGAACGCCGGCTCTTTTATCAAGGGCCGCGTCCAGCCCAGGTGCGCAAACCGGCGGCCCAAGGGGATGCCGCTTAAACTGCAGGGCGAAAGCGGCGTCAGCGAGCGAACCAGCAATGACACTCACGCCACGGAGGGTCAGTGGCCATGGGCTGACGCATTCGTTAAGATCATCAGCATGGACGGGGAGCGAGAAGGACTATACGCGGTTCTGGTAGGGGTATGGGCACGACCATTGAAGCTCCGCGAGAAATGATGGAAGCTGTCGCGGCGTTGCACTTTCCTCCGACCGCCGACAAGCGTCTTCAGACTCTGATGGATCGAAATTCGGACGGTCTGCTGACTTCTGACGAGCGGGAAGAACTGAAGGCCCTGGTGGACCTCAGCGAAACAATTTCGTTGGTCCGGGCCGACGCTTTGCACTGGCTCGGGCGAGGGCCGGCATGAGGCCATCGCCGGTGCAGATTGCTGCATCTGTAGAAGCTTGCGCAGGGGGGCGGGGTGAGTGCTGGCGCATGCATCGGTCTCGGCAAGGGGCGCCCTTCCATGTGGAACCTCATAACGCCCCGTGCGCAGGGCGGAAGCTCTACGGTGGATAACTTGCCGTGGTCTTGTCCATCTTGTAATCTCCACAAATCCGACCGCATAGACGCGACGGATCCCGAAAGCGGTCTTACGATTCCCCTTTTCCACCCGCACCGTGACTTTGGGTCGGGACATTGTCGGTGGGTTGGCTACCGGATCATGGGATTGACCCCTAAAGATCGTGCGATTGTTCGCCTGCTGAACCTGAAGGCACCCGCGGAGGTTGCTTATCCGTCGAGTTGAGGAACGGTTGGGGTTGTTTCCGGTGGTTCGAACGAGCGGCAACTGACATGGGTATGGGGTCGAAATGACGGCGCAGGCAGGAAGGACCGATGGCTGAGATATTGCCGTTCACCGCAGTGCGTTATCCGCAGTTGGAACAGACCACCTTGGTGGCGCCACCTTATGACGTCTTATCGGCTGCGGACAAACAGAATTATCTGGCGGCGAATCCGCACAACATTGTGGCCATCGATCTTCCGCATGTGCCGCCGAAGCAGGCCGGCCCGGTAGAGGCGTATGCCGCCGCCGGAAAAACGCTGCGGAATTGGCTGGCCACGGGGGTGTTATGCCGTGATCCCGCGCCGGCGCTTTACCCTTATGGGCAGACCTTCACCCATGATGGTGTCACCTACAAACGCCGCGGTCTTTTCTGCCGTGTCCGCCTGCAGGACTTCGACCCGCAGGGGACCATTCATCCGCACGAACAGACGTTCAGCGGACCGAAGGAAGATCGCCTGCAACTTCTGCGGGCCACCCAGGTGAATCTTTCACCGATATTTGGTCTTTTTGATGATCCCGGCAACACCATCACGGATAGGTTGTTCGCCGCCGCCACGGCACCGCCGGTCGCTACCGCCGTCTTACCGGCTCAGGATGGATCTTCCCATATTTTTTCCGAACTGTGGCGCGTAGACGACGCCGCCGCGATCGCCGCGGTGCACGAGGCGTTTATTGGCAAGCATCTGTACATTGCCGACGGCCATCATCGCTATACGACGGCTTTAACCTGGCAGCGTGAATTGGCCGCACGGGAAGGTGGCATTCTGCCACCGGAGCATCCGGCGAATTACATTTTGTTTGGGTTGGTCGCCCTGCAAGATCCGGGTTTGATCGTGTTGCCGACGCATCGTGTGGTAGGGGGACTGCGGGGATTTTCCTGCCCGGCCTTGCTGCAGGCGGCCGGCGGCTGGCTTGAACCATTGCCGGGGCACTGGCGGCTGGACCAACTGGAGCGGATGGTGAAAAAGTTGCCGGCATTGGGCGCCCATGCGGTGGGAATTTACGATGCCGCGGCGCAGACGGCCATCGCCGTGCAACCGACCAGCGCCGATCCGTTACGGGAATTCTCGACCGACCCGGCGCTACAGGGCAAATCGGAATCTTGGCGTCAGTTGGATGTGGCCATTCTGCAGTATCTTATCTTCGATCGCATCGTTACGCCGCATTTTGCCGCCAGCACCGCGATCCACTGGGCTTTTCCGCACGAGGCGAAGGATGTAGCGGCGTTATGCCGCGGCGGTGAGTACCAGGCCGGCTTTCTATTGCAGCCGACGCCGCTGGCGGCGGTGCGCCAGTTGTGCCACCAGCACGAGCTGATGCCGCAAAAGAGCACCTTTTTCTATCCGAAACTTGCAACGGGAATGGTGATGAATGCGTTATTCCAGGGGGTGGATTGGGGGAGTTAGGTTACCGGGGCGGATCTTCGACCTGCCACGATGTGCCACAGTTTATGGCCACACCGTGTGAACAGGAGAAGCCGTGTCCCAGATGAGAGGAGGTCTCTCGCAACCCGCTGGCAGAAGCCGGTTGCAAATCAGTTCGAGCTGCGACGGTAAAGAGCCGTGGTAGTGAACGT
>JAJYFE010000168.1 GCA_021785435.1 Planctomycetota bacterium | reverse complement strand
GCGTGGTAATTTTTCCGGGCATCCCACATCAACCCGACCGGCGAGCCACCGGGTTTATCCCGGTGGGCTTCCGAACTCCCGTGAAAAGGCGGCTTTTTCAACCCCTGCCCGGATTTATTGCCACGCCTTGCGAATCGCAGGGAGCACGCCTTGGAAGCGGTCTTTTAAGATCATTTCTTAGCGGTGCGGCACCGGCGTTTTTTCGCCGGGCAATTCCAGCAGGGCGTTTCGCAGCACCGGATTTGCCCGCAGTTGTTTAAGCGAAATCATCGGATCCTTTTGGAAAGGATTGTACAGGGGATCGCCCACATACGCGATTCGCCAGCCCATCACCGGCGTGGTGAGATAATATACCTCGGCCTGCGTGAACCGTCCCGAGAGCAGCAGCGGGAAGAATTGCGAAGGAAGCGGAAAAGAGAAAAGATACGGCTCCGTCACCGCCCCGAGGGTTCCGCAGACGCCGTTCTTGAGCAGATTGATGCACCAGGCGGTATCGGAAGGATTGTGCAGCGAGTCCAGCTCGAAGCTGGCCACATGATAGGCCACGGATCCGGGCAGCCATTGGCAACTGTCCACGTAATGGTGCACCGAATACCATCCGCAATAGATCGCCTCATCCGGGCAGTTTTTGGCCGCCAGCAGCGCCGGCGTGTCGTTGAGCGCCACTTTCATGGTCGTATGGGTTCGAATGTAACGCGCCGCGGCGCGGATGTTCCGGTCAAAATCGCTGTAGGGGTCCCGGCCGTGCAGCCCGCGCGCGTCGAAATAAGCGACGCCGGAAAGCCCCTTGTTTTGCACCCGGATGGAGCGGCGGATCATGCCGATGACCATCCGCGGCGAAAGGCCGTCCAGGCGGCTGACCATCATGACCCTTGGATACTCTCTCTTATATTTCAGATGACTCCATACATCAATGCACATCGGATTGATGAACCATGGCGGGCCGGCCAGCCGGCCGTACCAGAGCATCATTAAATCGCTGTCGAGAGCCGTGGTGGGACGACGGCTGGCGAGAAAAACCTCATCCGCGAGGATCTGGCGCGTCAGACCGACGATACCGAACTCCCGGCGCTGCAGCCGGCGCATTTCCCCGCGGTCCCGGCGGCGATTGCGCCGGATGCGCAATTTCACGTAAAGCCGCTTTTGACGCCGGAGAATTTGCTCGCCCCGGGCCCGGGCCGCCCGCGCCGGGCCTGCCAGCGGGCTTAGCGGGTTCACGTGGATCATCGCCAGCAAACCCGCCGGCCCGATGTAGCGGGGGAGCAGCCGCACCAGCCGGCGGTTAAGCTCCGCCTGTTTCCACGGCGGCGCGCTGTGGATTTTTTCGATGGTCGCCCGCAGCGCGGTTTGAAAGTCTCCCAGCAGCGCCCGGGCCGACGTTGAAGAAATTCCGGCCGGGCGGGACGCCGCCGGCGCTTTTTGCGAACCCGCCGCGGCGGCGGACGCGGGGACCGCCGACCGTTGATCGTTCTTCCGGCCGAAACGCTCCAATCGCCCGATGCCCCGCCGCAGATCTCCGGCGCAGCGCGCCAGTTGCCTGTGCAGGCGGACCAGTTCCGCCTCGTCTTGCGCCGTGGGCGTTGCCGGCCCCACTTTCAGCGGAACGCCGTAAGTGGTCGCCAGGCAGCGGATTTTGCGCTTCAGATGGCGCATTTGCAGAATCTGCCGGATCGCCCGCGCGACCCGGACATTGTAAAAACCCGCAGTGATGGTGTCGGCGTTGAAGGGCAGATTCAGAACAAGCAAGTTGGTCGGCGGAATATGGCGCGCCCGGGCGTAGTACCGGGCCACCCGCAGCGAGCCGGGGTTATTCCCATTGACGACAATCGCCACCTGTTGCGGACTCAGCCCCCGGGCCAGGCCCGCCGGCGCCAGCCACAGCGTCGCGGCCAGGAGCATAAGACCGGCTTTTCCCGCGCCTGTTTTTCCGAAGGCCGCGCGACTTCCATTATTCATTATGTATGCCAATATATATTTATTATATTACACACGATGTTCGCCATCGCCGGCCGCCCGCCGGTTGCGCCCGGGGCGCCGCACCGCGGATTATTTAGCCGCGGGTCTCCGACCCGCGCGTGGCAACGCTCTGGCACAGCGCGAAGCCGCCCCGCTGCGTCGGCCCGCGCCGCGGTTTATTTAGCCGCGGGTCTCCGACCCGCGCGTGGCAACGCTCTGGCACAGCGCGAAGCCGCCCCGCTGCGTCTGGAAAATCATAGGCGGGAATCTCCTGTAGTGCCAGATTGGAAGCATTCTTCCGAACCGGTTATGCTTTCCGCGCCGAAACGCCGGCGACTTGATGGCTTGCGAAAAAAGGAGAACTCCATGATGGCGAATCCCGATCGCGGCGCTCTGTGCGCCGCCACCAGCAATAAACTCGCCCACGCCGCCGTGGCGCAAATTGAAACGCTGATCGGCCTGGATGGATTCGTTGATGAAATTATCCACGTGGTCGATAAGCGCCACAGCCTTGCGCAGTACGACCGCATCCAGACCATCGATCAGTTCGCCCGCCGCGCCGCCCAGGCCGCCGGCCAAAGCGCCAATTTTGAGCTGGTCGTCACCCAGGAGAAACTTGGCGGCAACGGCCCGATCATGGCCAATGCCCTGGCCGCCATCGGTCTGCGCGTGACCTACATTGGAAATCTCGGCTACCCCGACATTCACCGGGTTTTTCAGCCCATGACCACCCGGGCGCGGGTCATCAGCATTGCTCCCCCCGGCCATACCGACGCCCTGGAATTTCTCGACGGCAAGTTGATGCTCGGTAAACTCGGTCCCATCGCCGAGATCACCTGGGAAAACATCCTGGAACGAATCGGCAAAGATCATCTGATGGCGATGGTGCGCGCCGCCCGCCTGATCGGCACGGTCAACTGGACCATGCTGCCCTTTATGAACGATATCTGGAAACACCTGCTGCGGGATATTCTGGCTCATCTTCCTCCGGCCGAACGGATACTGTTTGTGGACCTGGCGGATCCGGAAAAGAGAACCCGCGCGGATTTGCGCGGCGCCCTGGAAATACTCGAGCAATTTCAGAAGTATCTGCACGTGATCCTCGGGCTGAATCTCAAGGAAGCCGTGCAGGTCGCCGCCGCCGTCGGGTTGCCGGAATTCAGCGAACCGGAATCGCAGATCGAGGCGATGGCGGCGGCCATTCGCGCCAAACTCCAATTGGGAACCATCGTGATTCACCCCCGCGGCGCCGCCGCGGCGGCGGACCAGGACGGATCGGCCCAATTCGCCGGACCGTTCGTTACCCAACCGAAAATCAGCACGGGAGCGGGCGACCATTTTAACGCCGGTTTTGTCACCGGCCGCCTGCTGGGCTTGAGTCTGGCCGAGTCGTTATGCGTGGGCGCCGCCACCAGCGGTTATTATGTTCGCACCGCCAAAAGTCCGACCCTGACCGATTTGACCGAGTTTGTGCGCACGCTTCCCCCGCCCCAGTAAGGGCCGCGGTGAACAGCCGACCGCCGGTGGCGTTGTGTTCCATGCGACCGCAGTACTTTTGCGCCAGCCTTATTTGCTCTCCTGCTCCCCGGCTCTAAATTCCACTGCTCTATGTTTGCCCGCAGGCAAACATGAGGGCATCGGCTCTATATTTTTTTTCCGTGGACGGTTACCATCTATTTCCCGCTGCCGGAAGACCAGGGAAAAGACGATGGAAGGGATCGAGTCGCAAGTGAATCACCCACCCTTGCAGGACATCGAATAAAAGGGCGGATCATGAATCGGCGGGAATTTCTGGAACAGATGGTCGTGTTCTCAGCCGCGTCGGCAATCGCGCCGTTGCGCGCCAACGAGGTTGCCGACGGTGCGGCGGCCGGCGGCGGCAAGCCGGTCGTGCGCGAAAACGTGCGCTTTCAGGTTCTGACTCCCACGCTGATTCGGATGGAATATTCGCCCACCGCACACTTCGTCAACGCGCGGAGTGTGGCGGTGATCAAGCGCGATTGGCCGGCGGCCCGGTTCACAACCGGGGAGGCCGACGGGTGGTTGAGCATCAAGACCGATAAAATGACTCTGCGTTATAAGCTCGGCACAGGTCCCTTCACGGCGGCGAACCTGCGGATCACCTGGCATGGCAAAGGCTCCCAACACTGGCAGCCGGGCGATAAGGACGATAAGAACCTCCTGGGCGTGCCGGGCGATATGAGCCAGCAGGTAACGCCCGTGACCACCCCGGGTCCACTTACCGCCAACGGTTACTTTCTGCTCGATGACAGCCGGACTGCGCTGCGCGACCGGGAGACAAAGTGGGTCCGGCCCCGTTCCGAAAAGGGTGCTCAGGACTGGTACTTTTTCGTCTATGGCCACGATTACGCCCATCTGCTTTTCGAGCTGGCGCAATTGATCGGACCGATTCCCATGGTTCCGCGTTATGTGCTGGGAGCGTGGTTTGGTTCGCGCGCCGGGTACTCCTCCCACGAATGGAAAAAGATCGTCTCGCACTTTCGGGAAGATTCACTGCCTCTGGACATGGTAGTCCTTGATTCGGATTCCAGCGCGAAATGTATATGGGCGGGGTATGACTGGGATCCGGAGCAGTTGCCCGATCCTCCGGCCTTTTTCCGGTGGATGCGCCAACGCGGCGTTAAGGTTACGGTCAATGAACATTACGGCGCGATTACACCTCTCAGCGAGAGTCATTTCGAGGAGATTCGCAAGGCTCTCGGGCTGCCCGCGGATACCAGGGAGATCAGCCACAACCTGGCCAGCAGGAAATATGCCGGCTTGTTCATGGACATTATGCATAAGCCCAAGTTGGATTACGGAATGGCCTTCTGGTGGCAGGATGGCTGTGCCGGGGCGGATATGGAAGGCCTGGACCCCATGGAGTGGACCCGGGAGGTGGAATACGATGGCCAGGAGCGTATAACCGGCAAGAGAACCTTTATCTTCTGCCGACTCGGCGCCTGGGGATCACACCGTTACGGTGCCTACTTCACCGGCGATCTGCCCGGCGTGTGGGACTGTTTAGATGTGATCGTGCCCGCCGCGCAACAGGCCGGCAACATGCTGGTGGCATATATCAACAATCTCTGCGGCGGCGTCTTTAACGTGCGTCTGCCGCTCGATCTTTACCAGCGGTGGGTGCAGTTTGGCGCTCTAAGCCCGATCCTCTGGTTCCACGGATTTTGGGGCCAGCGCGAGCCCTGGGAGTACGGTCCCGAAGGCGTCGAGACCTACCGGAAATTCGTCTCTTTGCGCTACAGCCTGATTCCGTATATTTATACGTACGGCCGAATAGCCCATGAAACGGGGATGCCGCTGGTGCGCGGCATGTATCTGGATTATCCCGACCAGGAGCCATCTTACTCGTACAATCACCAGTATATGTTTGGCCGGGAATTGCTGGTGGCGCCGGTCACCAAACCCGCGGGCGGCAAGCCGGCCACACCGGCCGGCGACGGCGCGGTTTTTTCCAGTTCGCCGGCGAACCAACCGGCGCTGAAGGAAGTGTTCCTGCCGGCCGGCGGTAAGTGGTTCGACTATTTCACCGGTGACATCTACGAAGGTGGACGGACGATCACCCACGAGTGTCCTTTGGAGCGGATGCCGTTGTTCGTGCGTGCGGGATCGATCCTGCCGATGGCGCCGAAGATGGACTACACTGATCAAAAGCCGCTCGATCCGTTGACGCTGGACATATACGCCGGGGCGGCGGCTCAGTTCGATCTCTATGAGGATGACGGCCTGTCGCTGGGATACCACGGCGGCGAATTCGCCTGGACTCTTATAACGTTCGGTCCCGCGTCCGTGCCGGAATGCCATCAGCTTGTCATTGGACCAACCAGGGGCCGGTTCGAGGGTCAGCTCGCGGCCCGCCGCTATGTGGTGCGTCTGCATGGCATACTCAAGCCGCGGGCCGTGCTGCTGGGAGGCAGGATGCTGGCGGAGTTGGACCAATACGAAGGCGGCGACGGATGGTGTTGGGACGCGCAGCGCCGGGTGGCGGGCGTGCACATAACGCACGCGCATTCCATTCGCACGGCGATCGCGCTGACGGTTGAAGGTGCCGGCACATTCGCCGACATGATGGTTCAACACCAGGCGCTCAACCTGCGATCACAGGTTCGCCAGGTCCGGCGCCAGATCAAGTTCCAGTGGGCGGCCCTGCTCAACGGCCGGGACATTAACGTTCCGCCCCATGCGCTCCAAGTGGCCGACAACGTGGATGGGGAACTCAGTCGGATCGTGACCAACCCGTGGGGCGCCGGCCGGCGCCCGCCGGATTTTAACGCCTTGCGTGCCTCCCTGCTCAAGGCGCTCGTAGAGCATCCATTCGAATCAAGAAGAACCATACCCGACGTGGACCCCGCGTACATAGCGGCTATTAAATTTCTCCAAGACGCGACGTTTACGCCGGCTCAACTGAAGCTGATGACCGGGATGCTGCTCGGCGCCGATGTACCGGCGCGCGGGCTGGCACAGACAGCGTGGTCCTGACGAGCGGCCGCCGCGTCGGCCCGCGCCGTGGTTTATTTAGCCGCGGGTCTCCGACCCGCGCGTGGCAACGCTCTGGCACTGCGCGAAGCCGCCCCGCTGCGACGGCCCGCGCCGCGGTTTATTTAGCCGCGGGTCTCCGACCCGCGCGTGGCAACGCTCTGGCACTGCGCGAAGCCGCGCCGCCGCGACGGCCCGCGCCGTGGTTTATTCAGCCGCGGGTCTCCGACCCGCGCGTGGCAACGCTCTGGCACTGCGCGAAGCCGCCCCGCCGCGACGGCCCGCGCCGTGGTTTATTTAGCCGCGGGTCTCCGACCCGCGCGTGGCTACGCTCTGGCGTCGCGCGAAGCCGCGCCGCTGCGTCGGCCCGCGGCGCGGTTTATTTAGCCGCGGGTCTCCGACCCGCGCGTGGCAACGCTCTGGCACTGCGCGAAGCCGGGCCGCCGCGTCGGCCCGCGCCGTGGTTTATTTAGCCGCGGGTCTCCGACCCGCGCGTGGCAACGCTCTGGCACTGCGCGAAGCCGCCCCGCCGCGACGGCCCGCGCCGCACAGCGGTTATCCCGACGCGCCCGTTGAAAAATTGGTAGCCGTTCACGGGCCTGAGGGAAGAAGTGAGGGTGTGGGTTTTCCCGCGAAGTGATTGCTGATAGTTTGCTGAAGGAATTCAAAGACGCTGCGTTGTTGCTGCGCGCAGGTGGCGATGGCGGTCCAGATTCGCTCCGACCACTTCTGTCCTCGCTCACTGCGAGTTCCCTGCGTGACATGGCGGTCCAGCACGACGAAGCGGATGGCCTGCTCGGCCAGATTATTGGTGGACTCAAGGCTTGGCGTAGTGATAAATCGAAAATAGGATTCCCTGTTTTGGCGGAAGCGTCCGGCCATGTTCTGGGCGGGCTTATGTTCCGGAGCATCCAAGCCCACGATCAGCATATCATCACGGGTTTTTTCCAGTGCTTGCTGAAACACCGGAGGCTCCATCATCTCCCGCTGATGGAGGATGTGGAATAGCTGCCGCAATGCTTCCAGCAACCGCTGGCCGTAGGCGACGATGGCCGCTTCCGGCCAAGTGGCGAGGAACTTCACGTCCCGGATTAAATGTGCCAGGCAGAACTGCATGGATATGCCACACTCTTTCCTATACTTGTGATAGGCCGAGAAGTAATCACAGGCTGGCGTTCCCGCAAAATCTTCCCCCAATACCGCCCGGAGAACCTGCGATCCCCTTGCGCGATCAATCCGGAAGAGCGTAAAGAACTCGGCGCGGAAGCACCAGGTCCAATGGGGCTGGCCGTTGGTCTTGTGTCCGGTCTCATCCGTGTTCACTACCGCTTGGCCGGGCAGCATCTGCTGCAAGGCCCCATGCGACTCCGCCACCACCGTGCTGACCTTCTGGAGCACCTTGGCCAGTTGGCCCCGTGAGATCGGTAGAGGCAAGACCTCGCAGCAGAACTTGCGGATCGTGGAAAATGAACAATGGCATGATCCCTTGAGGTACGCAACCCAAGCCGTCAGACGTGGGCCAACCAATCCGCTGCGCTGAATCTCCGGCGACAACGGTGCGTAATGGACTTTTTGGCAACGCGGACAAAAGTACCCCTGGCGGCGATGTTCCACCACCTCCACCGGGAACTCCGGTATTTCCACCTGTTGAAGTTTACGTGGTGGCTGCTTCAGCGGTCGCACTCGGCCGCCGCAATCCGGACAGCAATCCATTTGGTAATCCACCACCCGATTGATCTGGGCAGGGGTGAAAAGCTCGCGTTCGTGACGCAGGTGGCCCTTCTGTCCGCCAATGGACCGCTTTTCTCCCGGAGGCAGAGGCGGTGGCGGTGGTTTGACAATATCACGGGATAGCGGCTTGGAGGAATTCGAGGAGTTCTTGGACAGCCGGGCCACTTGGGGCCAAGAGAGCAGTCGCCTGTTGGGTCAGCACGGCAACCTTGACAGACATATCGGCCACCTGCGCACGGAGATCGACGATCCTTGCGTCACGTTCTGCTAATTGATGGGTTAACTCGGCGATGCATCGCTGGTAGGCTTGTTCGGTACATACATCCATGTTGTTTCGACCAATCCTTTGATCCGAATTCTTTTATCGTACGGATTATTCCTACAACGCTAGTTTCCCCCGGCAGGATTTCTGGCAAGACCACGGCGAAAACGCAAGGGGACGCGGCTTGCAAGGGTTTGGCCTGGTGTACAAGAATCCAAAATGTAAGCGGCATGCTTCCCGCT
>JAJYFE010000167.1 GCA_021785435.1 Planctomycetota bacterium | reverse complement strand
AAAGGTCCCGGAAAAAGCTTGACAGGAGTTCCACCGGTGACGTATATAGGAGACGCAATAACTGGCTGGTTTTAACCCGCCCACCCCTGGCTGCATTTAACCTGCCCGCTGACATCCACGGTCCACTGGCGACGGCTGCTTGCCATCTGGTCACGTGCCCAGCCAACGGTTATGCTGGCCATAGCCGGAGATCTTGGTCTGGCTGATAGGACGAGGCTATGGCCAACGACGATCAGTCGTCTCCACCGAGGCGGAACACCCCGCGGGAAATCGAAATCAAGCTGCGCGTTCCGGACCATGCCGCTACGCGGAAAGTCCTGCTGGCGCGCGGGGCGGGCTTTATCGAACGCGTGCTGGAAACCAATCAATTTTTCGACCGGCCCGGCGGCGATTTGCGCGCCGCCGGTTGCGGCCTGCGCTTACGCCTGCTGCAGCGCGAGGGTCAATCCGCCTGCGCGGCTCTGCTAACCTGGAAGGGGCCGTCCCGCCCCAGCGTGATGCACAATCGGCCTTCGCTGGACCTGACCGCGGCGCCCGCGGAACTGGCGGAGAGCTTTGTAAAAGCTTTGGGCTTCGTGCCGACGGTGGCGTTCGAGAAGCGACGGGAATCCTGGGCCATCCAACCGTCAGGGGAATTGGGCGGCAGTCAGGCCGCTCAACTCCATGCCTGCCGTGTGGAACTCGATGAGTTGCCCGAGTTGGGCTGCTTCGTGGAAATCGAGGGCTCAGATGAAATGGCGGTTCTAAGCGTGCGCCGGCGCTTAGGTCTGGAAGGCGTCGCCAACGAACCGACTACCTATCTGGCCATGGTCAGTGAATATCTGCGGGCACGCGGCGTGCCGGATACCGCGCTGCGCTTCCCCCGCTAAGCTCGCAACGCGGAATGCATCCATGCTGGCGCGAGGCTTCCATCTCGGCGACATGGGTCGGGTTGCGACGCACGATGTATCGCGGGCCGTCGGCGGGGATCACTTTCGCGAGTTCCTGCATAGTGACCACAATATCAACCAAATAAATCTAAAAACAATAGCTATATGGAATATTGTAAATGATATTAATGGCGACAAGCAAATGAGTAAAAATGAACGTAGTTAAGAAGCGAGATGCGCCACAATGGCGTTGGAACATCCGTTGGAACATCCGTTGGAATATCCTTTATATAAAGATAATTTGAGCGCCTTCACTTTTATCCATGAACTCCATAGCGGTCAGCACGCCGGTGACCTGAGGCACCAGGTCGGCGGGAGTCAACTTAAGCATGTCCATGGCCATTTTGCAGGCGTACATTTCGCAGCTGCCCGCTTCGAGCATCTCCAGGAATTCCGGGATCGTCGGGATATCCAGCTTCGCCATCCCGCGCTTCATCTGGCGGGTTACGAAGGCCGCCACGCCAGGGATCGCACCAAGCCAGGTGGGGATGGGAAGGGAAGGATTGCCAACGGTCGCCACGCGCAGGCGGTCGACTTTTTTCTTTGTGATTAAATCCAAGCCCCAGAAGGTGAAGAAGATCATGGCCCCGATGCCGTTCATGCGGGCGGCATTGGCCAAGACCAGGCCGGGATAGGCCATATCCAGCGTACCTTTCGAGCAGATAAGGCAAATCCGCCGCGGCGGAGGTCGGCTGGGAACGGAGGCGGACTGGGAATGGTTTGGGGTCGCGGTGGTCGCGGTCATGGGAAGCTCCTGTTTAATTCATTTCCGGTCTTGGATCTTCGTCCTGAAAATGGCCGAAGCACGGGCATCCCGCCGCAGCGCGTCGCCCCGCGGCAACGGGTAAACTGTGGCATCTTGGTCGCCGATGGCGACCGGGGCGGCTGCGCTACAACCCATTTCCTTATCCGTCGCCGCCCCGCCCCCCGCGTTAGTTGTCCGCGGCGATCTTGGGGCTATGACTATTTTCAAGCTCGGCAGATCGAAGACTCGCCTCGGGAGAGTGTCCGGCGAACCTGAGCGCTGGACTAAACTTCCGTAATCGTAATGGCCTCCGGGGCGCAGACCGACTTGCAGCTTTCGCAATTGGTGCAATCGGCGGTATCCCCGACCTGCACGCGGGGGCGACCGCCGGCCAGCTGACCATCGAGCTTGTAGATTTCGGCTGGGCAGATTTTCACGCACTCAGCGCAACCGGTGCATTTATTTTCATCGATCTCAATGATATACATAAAACACTCCTTGTTTCTTCAGAGTACAATGGCCTTGGCCAGCAAATCCATCACCCCCACCACCTGGGCGTCGATGCGATAATGCTCGAAGGCCACGGGGAACTGCGCCTTGCAAATGGCGCAGGGAACGGCCAGATGGGTGGCGCCGCTGGCGCAGAAAGCTTCGATGCGCGGCTTAACGCCCGCGAAGCGCGTTTCCATGATTTCATCGGTCAGCAGGCCGGCCCCGGCGCCGCAGCAGAAAGTTTTTTCCCGGATGGTATCGGCGGGCATTTCGCGGAAGCCGCGGGCGATGAGGCGCAGGATTTCGCGCGGCTCCTCAATGATGCCGCCGGCCCGGGCTAGATTGCAGGGATCGTGATAGGTGACCGCCAAACCGTCATTGGCGGATTTATCCAGCTTCAAGCGCCCCTGGCGGATCACCCGCACGGCGTATTCGAGAATATGTTCCGGGCGCGGTTTTTCCAGAAAATCCAGGGGGCCATTGAGCGTGTCGGTGAAGGCCTGGGCGGCCCGCCAGGCGTGTCCGCACTCGCCCATCACCAGGCGCCTGACCCCCAGTTGCCGCGCTGCATCCACGATGCGGCGGTTGACTTTTTTCAGATGTTCATAGTTCAGGAACATGCCAAAGTTGCCGGCCTCACTGGCGTAGGAACTGGTGGTCCAACTGACGCCCAGGGCATGGAAAAACTTTCCGTACGCCATCATGGTGTCGGTGTTGGTGAACAGATCCGCCGACGGCGGCACCAACAGGACCTCGGCGCCGGCCTGATTTACAGGCAGTTTAATGTCGGCGCCGGTTTGCTCCTTGAGTTCCTCTTCCAGAAACCGGCAGGTATCACGCCAGGCGGCTTCGGGAATGCCGATATTGTTACCAATGGTATGGGCCTTATCGACCACTTCGCTGACGTACTTGGTGGCCAGGCCAATGGAGGCCATAATTTCACGCGCGGCCATGGTGATTTCCGCCGTATCCACTCCGAAGGGGCAGAAAACGGCGCAGCGGCGGCACTCCGTGCATTGGTAGAAATAGGTGAACCACTGCTCCCGGACAGCGTCGGTTAATTCCTCGCCCGCGGCCAGCGGGCCAAATAATTTTCCAGCCGCGGTGAAATGGCGGCGATAAACCTTGCGCAGCAGCTCGGCCCGCGCCACCGGCATATTGTTCGGATCACCCGTGCCCAGAAAGAACGGACACTTATCGGTGCAGGCGCCGCAGCGCACGCAAGTATCCAGATACAGCTTCAGCGAGCGGCGGGTATGGAGCAGTTCGTCAAACTTGGTCAGCGCCCTGGCCCGCCAATCCGCCGGAACTTCGGTGGGCAGTCCGAGCGCGGCTAACAAAGTCGGGTTGGCCCGATGGTGGTGGGCGCCGGCGGCGGCATTGGGTTTAAGCGGTGGCGCTTGCATTCGTCTTATCCCAGGGACCTGTATAACGGCGCTGGCGGGGGTTATTGCGCTGATTCAACGTCGGACTGAAGAGCGCCGCACCACCGATGTGCACCAGTTTGCTGAACGGAATATAAATCAACAGAGCGCATACCAGCAGTATGTGCATCGTAAATACTGGATCGGCCGGCGCCGGGGTCGGATGCAGGGCCAACCAGCCGGCCACAAATTGCCGCGCCTGCTCGATATTCAGGCCGCCCATGAACCGCATGTCGTTACCGGTCACGATGATCAACAACAGCAACAACAAGGCAAAATAATCGCTGAACGTGGAAATGCTGCGGACGCGCTCGGCCAGGAGCCGCCGCAAGAGCAGCCAAAGCAAAGCCGCTATGGCCACCGCGCCAACCAAGCCACCGGAAATGTCTTCAAAATGACCAAACTGAGCCATGCTCATGCCGGTTAAGCCCCCGGCAAAAGGCAGCCCCACATCGCAGGCGACACGGCAAAAGGCCGCTTGCATACCACCCAGCGTGGCGCAAGCGAAGCGCGGCGTCTCCAGGCCGCCGAAGTGCCCGATCAACAGCAGGACCAGCGCCACGTGAAATATCCAGGCCGGCGTCCAGAGCGACCGATCGGCGCGCCAAAGGGCGCGGAAGGCGAATAGCTCGCCGCCCAAACGCCACAGGACACCGCGGCGGTCAGCCGGCCCTGGCGTCAACGGAATTTTCAGCGGCACCGGTGTGCGCAGCCAGTTAAGCAGACGCCAACCCAGGCCGATCAGAAAAACCGCGGCGGCGAGGTACAAAAGCAGGGAAAGCCACAATTGCATTGTTGACCTTAGCCTTCGTCAAAAATCACACCCGCCGACGACATCACAACGCCACAGCCTGTCCCGAGAACCACTCCGAGCAATCTGGTTATCGGGATTCAACGCGGCGAACCGCATCGGGCGGCGTCCAAGTTGCGCCACAGGCTTCGATCCGCGTGTCCTGGATCTCGTCCGCCGCAGTTCACCGGGATGAATCCCGGGGCTGGCTTACGTTCGCGCCGGTTCACCGGGATAAATCCCGGTGCTCCTATGCCCCCTACACACAGCCGGTCGGCTTGGGCATGCCCGCGAGCTTGCAGGCGCCCTTGGCCGGGCCGCTGGGAAACAGCTGATAAATCTGTTTCAGCGGCAAGCCAGTCTGCTTGCAAAGCATCCGAATGGACGGGGCCACGTGGAACTTCATATAGTATTCACGCAAGTAGCGAACGACCTTCCAATGCTCGTCGGTTAGCTTCTCGATCCCTTCGGTTTGAGCCAGACCGAGGGCCACCTCGTCCGACCATTGCGCGGGATCCTGCAGGAACCCGTTTTCGTCCACGTCGAATTGTTTTCCGGCCAGCGTGATTGCGGGCATGGTGATCTCCTTTGCTGTTCTAAACATCGCAGATTGGGCATCGTTGGGGACCCCACCCCCGGCAAGGTCTCCAGAGGCGACTCCTCGATCCGCCGAGGGTCGCCGTGGGCGACTAAACTATTCCGCCTCCGTGCGGACCAGGGGCTAGATACGCTCCGCCAGCGCCATTTTGGTCCTCCACCTGGGTCCGGAACGCCAGACCGCCTCCTTACCATCTAAACCGCACGTTCGACCGGGCGTATTCCATGGCCCGGGCGTCGTAATCGTCCACGATCTTCATCGAAACCGGCAGACCGGTCCGTTCGAAAAACTTTTCCCAGCCGATACGGCTGATCCAATCGCCGATGCGCTCGTCCTTGCGGGCATGGGCGCACCAGGCGTCCACAATCTTACGAACCGTCGCGGTCACTTCCGGCCAATAGGGCGGATTGTTCGGCAGATAGGGAACCACGACCTTGGCCATGGCCGGGCCGGCTCCAGTATTGGCCGCCTTGCCGCCGACCACCACCGCCACGCCATCACCCATGGGGCTGCCGATAGGCGCCAGGGCGCCGCACGCGACGGAACAGGCGGGGCAATGAATGCACCGTTTCGCGTCAATCTCGATCATCCCCGGACCTTTGGGGCGGATCGCCCCGACCGGACAGACCGAAATGACCAGCGGCAATTCGCAGCCCTTGAGCTTATCGACCTTAATCGGCGGCAAGTCACGGTGCACGCCGATGATGCCGATGTCTGCGGTGGAGCTCTCGCCGCAATTGTTGATGCAGCCCGAGCCGGAGATTTTCAGCTTGGCCGGCAGGCCATCGTTTTGATATTCTTTCAGCAGCATCTCCGAAAGCGCCTTCATAATCGCGGCGGGATCGGTTGCCGCCAGATGGCAGTGCAGATAACCGGTGCAACAAACCGTGTTATGCAGGGACCGATTGGTGCCCCCGACAGGGAAACCCAGGTCCGCCAGGCGCCCCATCAGTTCGTCGATGCGGTTTTCCGGCACACCAACGAACTCACAGCTGTTGCGCTGCGTGATGCGGAAGTAACCTTCCGTGAATTCGTCGGCCAGGTCGCAGAGTTTACGCACGGTTGGCGCGCTCACCCGGGCGTTGGGCGGCATGCCCGCACGCACCGTGTAGCAGGACTCCCCGGTTTCCGAGTCGTGTTTGATCACACCGGGGCGCGGGTGTTCGTGCGAAATCCATCGGCCATAATTACGCCGCACAATGGGCGGCAAATTGGCCTGCAACGGGGGTATTCCTATTCCGGGCATGTTTAAACTCCTGCTTGCGGTGGACCAACTTCCTGGACGGCGGTGCGTTCGTCCTTGATTTCCTCAGGTTCCCAATGGTAGTAGAGATTAATACGCGGCTGGCTAACGACCCGCGCCGAAACCGGAACACCGGCCAAGCGTAAGAATTCACTCAGGCCGATGCGCAACAGGAAGTCGCCGACGCGCTCCTTCTTGCGGGCATGTTCGTCGTATACCTCGGTCATGCGTTCGAGCAGATCAAACACTTCCTTGTAATCAGGCGGCTGGGCTTTCAGGAATGGCACGACCACTTTGCCCAGCATGGGGCCGAATTTACCGCGCATTTTTCCACCCACCAGGATGGCCACCCCCCGGTCGCCGCCGGGCCGCACGCCGGGAACTTTGTTAACGCAATACATGCAGCGCAGGCAACTGTCGCCATCGATACGCAAGCCGTCCCCGTTATTGAAGCTTAAGCATCCACCCGGGCAGCGGGTGCACACCGTCGTGATATCGCCGCCCTGATCCACCCAGGTTTTGACCCGGCTTTGATCGATCGCCGGTAAATCGCGAAAAACACCGCAGACAAAGAAGTCCGATTTCTGACCCCCGCGCACGCAATCGTTGGGGCAACCGGCAAACTTACATTTGACCTTGTGCGGAAAGCGCGGGTACTGCACGTCATCCAGGAAGCGCTTGTACCACGCTTCCCGGAAGCCCAGGGTGTCATAGAGGGCCAGATCGCATTGGGCCGGGCCGATGCACTCTTCGCTGGTGCGATAATCGTCACCGGTGGAACCGACATCGAAACCGATCGCCATAATTTCCGCCACGGCGGGCCGCAGGTTCTCGGTCGGGATGCCCAGCATCTCCAGGTCGCCGCCGGTGCTCAACAAATGCAACATGCCGTAGGCGTACTTTTCGGCAATCTCGCAAAGCCGGCGCAGCTTATCCGTCTTGAAAAAATTACCGCACGGATCCATGATCCGCAGAAAGTTCGAGCCTTTGGTGATCTCCGGCCGGGCCGACGCCCGCACCAGAACACCTGCCGCCACGCCGGGCAGCGAAACATACCCACCGTAATCCCACTGCGTGGTGCGTCGCTGCAGGGATTGCTCGTACATTTGTAACGGATATCTGGTCTGGCGCAATTCGGTGACATGGCTGGGCCAGCGGCCGCGTTCCAGGGCGTCCAGCATGGGAGTGGGCGCTTCCGGATGCCGCTCGTGGGCCACCGGCGCGGCGGCGGAGGGCTGCACCGGCCCGCCAGGCGGCGCTGTGGCGGATTCCCTGGTGACCCGCACCTCCTTGAGCCGCCCGGAGGCCAGGCAGGCCGGACAGATCGACGACTTCTGCAGCAGATATTTATAGCGCTTAGCCTTGCGGGGGACTTCGGCCAATTCGGTGGCGCTATATTGTTCAATCGTAAAGCCACACTTGGCACAGCATAGCTTGATCGTATCCAATTCCATGTTTTACTCCTTATCCAACATCATAGAGAATCGGCGCCCCTTGTCCCATCGGGAAACGGCGCGATATCTTTTAGGCATGCTGGCCTGATCCAACGTCAGAAACAAACCTATCAACCCTTTAGATACATACATCATCTTTGCGAATATCAGGATCGTGCCGCCGGTCCGCCGGGGTGAGCCCGTTCGAACGCGCCCCGCGGGCTTCAGCGGCTAACCATTCTGTTTTCACGACAACACCACCAGGGCCAGCACCAGCAACAGCAAGACCACCACGGCGACCAGCCCGTAAAACCAGTCGCGCTCCCCCACGACAAACAGCACCGCGCAGGTGGCCACTCGAATGACCGGCGTCAGCACGAGGATGAATATCCCCGCGTCGATAATGTCCTCGCCATGGCCCTGCCAAATGCCATGCCAAACCACACCGGGGTTATAGCTGGATTTTTCCAGCATGTGTTGGAGCGTCGGCGGCTGGTGGCTGAAACTGAGCCCCAAGCCCACCAACATGACCACCACGCTGGCCGCCACACCAAGGCGCAGCACCCACGCGGATACGTCCTGCAAAAGGAAGCCAGTCCGCGCCGCCGGGTCGCAACCGGCCGCCGCCTTCTTTTCCGGCCGCGCCGGGACCAGCGGACTATTTCCCATCCCAGGCTCACGGCAGTTTGGATCAACCTGCTTGGTATTCACGACCGCATCTCCCAAGCCCGCGCTGGAGCCTCCTAAGCAGGAACGCGGAATGAATGCGGCGATTGAACCGGGGCGTCCGGCCGGTTCCAGTAGCAGGTCGAAGATCCGCCCCGGTGGACACGGTCCCCGTGCCGTGGCTTTTCCGCTTGGTTTGACGGCACGCGGAGCGTGCCTACTACTACCGCATTCATTCCGCGTTCCTACTTAAATATACACGTGTAATCCGCCCGCCAGCATCTGCACGCCGGTAATCGCCAGCACCACCGCGAATATTTTTCGCACCAAAACGTTGGACATCCGCTCCATCATCTTGGTGCCCAGTAATGCCCCCAGGAGCACCGAGGCCGCGACCG
>JAJYFE010000021.1 GCA_021785435.1 Planctomycetota bacterium | reverse complement strand
GAAGATTTGAGCACCCGCCGGGTTTCATGGGTGCCGGAAAATAACAGGGAGATAACAAAGGGCGCGCCACTTATTCCGGGAGGGGGCCGGCGCCTCCGGGCGCGACATGCGCCTTGTAGTGCAGGCTTTCCAGCCTGCCGAGGGACGGCGCAGGCTGGAAAGCCTGCCCCACAACCCTCTCGGAAAAATTGTCACACCCATAACAAACCGCTTTGCGGCCCGCCCGGCCAGCGGTACACTATATTTATTATGACTACTTTATCCCTACCGGAGATTGCTTTCCCTCGCAAGGAATTCGGTGTGCTCTAAAGGAAGGCGAAGCGCACGGGGCAGACGGTGCCGCAATATGTGCGTTTCCTCGTGGAACGTTCCATACTCGCGGACCAACCCTTTGCGGATCTGCTGCGCCCGATACGCGAGGATTTTTGAGCGGGCGGAGTCACCGAAGGCCAATTAGATAGAATCGTCGATCGCGCCCGCCGCCAGTCCTTCGCGCGGCGTCCGCGCTCCCACAGGAAAAATCGATGAGCCGCCCAGGGGGGCTGCGGCGCCCGCCCCCGCGCCGTCTTCGATTGCAATGCGCTGGTCCACGCCATTGCCTTCGACGGACCGGCCGCCGGATGCTTGGAACAAATCGAAGCTGGTCACGTGGAATTGTTTGTCAGCCGTCAAACCCTGCGCCGAACTCCGGCGGGTGCTCAATTATCCAGAGGTTATTGCCATCAGCGCCAACATGACGCCCGAGCGCATTGGTGCGTTCCTACAACGCCTGTGTTTCCGCGCCACCCTGATTCGACGGCTCCAGCACACGCTTGATTTTCCGCGCGATCCCGCCGACGAACCCTATATCGACCTGGCGATCACCGCCGGCGCCGATTACTTGGTCCCCCGCGACAAGGATTTACTCTCGCTGAGGACCGACCACTCAGCGCTTGGCCGGCAATTCCGCCGCCTGGCGCCAGCGTTGCAGGTCGTTTCGCCTGATTCCTTTATGGATGCCGTATCTGGTTTCTAAAGCCTGCTGTCGCATTATCCCCGCGTTTCTTCCCCTCCACCCGCCCCGTCGCCGCCGATGTGGGAAGATTCGAGCACTTGCCGGTAAACGGTGTCTGATACCGTCTTCGCCAGCCGGAAAAAGGGGGCGCCCTTATACCTGCATAATTTCTTTTTCTTTGACCCGAATGGCTTCTTCAACCCGCGTTTCGAATTTCTTGAGCAGCTCTTGCACTTCGTCCCGGGCGCGCCGCGCCGCATCTTCGGAAAGCCCCGCCTCTTTTTCCTCCTGGTCGATATGCTTGTTGGCGTCCCGGCGGATATTGCGCACCGCCACCCGGCAGCGCTCCGCCGCTTCCTTGACCTGGCCCAGGATCTGCTGGCGCCGTTCCCCGGACAGCGGCGGCAACACCAGGCGAATCTGCTTGCCATCGTTGTGCGGGTTGATCCCCAGATTAGCCGTTTCCAGCGCCCGCAAAATGTCCTTCAGGCTCCCCGGATCGAAGGGCTTAACCACAATACACGCGGCGTCCGGCGTGGTTAATGAGGCCAGGGACCGCAGGTCCGTCGGCGTGCCGTAATAGTCGACTTTGATAAATTCCACCAGCGAGGTGCTGGCCCGGCCGGTGCGCAAGCCACGCAATTCATGGTTCAAGTGCTCCAGCGCCTTTTCCATGTGTTCTTCGGCTTCGAAAAGAATTTCATCTACTGGCATGGCGCGATATCCTCTCCGGAAAAAAAGAAAAGGTGCAAGCCATCCGGAATTCCACTGCGGCCCCCTTTTTCCTTTTTACTTTTTGTTTTTTACTTGATTCGTTTCCCGGCCCTCTCCGCAAATAAGCGTCCCGATCGGCTCGCCCGCAGCCGCCCGGCTGATGTTATCCCGGGTCTTGAGATTGAACACCACGATCGGAATATTGCTTTCCATTGCCAGACTCACCGCGGTTAGGTCCATCACCCGCAGGTTATCCGTGATAACCTGCCGATAGGTCAGGCGCTTGAAGCAGCGCGCCGCCGGATTGCGCCCCGGATCGCTCTCATAAACGCCGTCCACCTTGGTCGCCTTCAGCAGCACCTCGGCATGCAATTCGGTGGCACGCAGCGCGGCACAAGTATCCGTGGTGAAGAAGGGGCTGCCCACGCCCGCCGCCAGCACCACCACCATCCCTTTCTCCAGATGATGCATCACTTTGCGGCGGATAAACGGCTCGCAGACCTGAATCACGGGCAGAGCGCTGGCCACGCGTGTGGCCTGGCCTAGACCCTCCAGGGTGTCCTGCAGGGCCATGGCGTTCATCACCGTGGCCAGCATTCCCATATAGTCGGCGGTGGCACGCTGGATTTGCCCCGAAGCCGCCAGGGTCTGACCACGCACAAAGTTACCTCCGCCGATCACCACCGCCACCTGTACGCCGCCACGCGCGACCTGCGCAATCTGTTCGGCAATGCCGGCCAGCGCCGCCAAGTCCAAGCCATTGCCACCATCGCGGCAGAAGCCCTCCCCCGATATCTTCAGCACAATCCGGTGATAACGTGACGCCATATCGATGCCTTCAACCTGAGGCTCTTCCGCTCCACCCAACCGCAGGTTACGAGTTTCGGGTTGCGAGCTTCTGGTTTTTGGTTTCTCGTTCCTGGTTCCTGGTTTCCAGCTTCCGGCTACCGCCTTAGCTCGACTTTTGCCGTTTTTCGGGGGCGTAAATGGTCGAATCCTTCAGAATTCGCGGTAGCAGGGCGAGTTTTTGCACACCCCGTCTGCTATGCGGGTGTGCAAAAAGTCCACGCCCTCCTAGCAGGCCAGTAAAATCACGCTTTCCGGTTCCTCCGAAATCGGCAAAAGTCGAGCTTAGAACGTTCACGAAAATTCCGGCGCCTAAAAGCCAACCCTGCAAACCTAAACCTCCCCCACCTTGAACCGGGCGAAGCGGACGATCTGCAACTTCGTCCCCACCGCCGCGGAAGTCGCCGCCAGTAGATCGCTAATCTTCCGCTTTTCGTCTTTCACGAACGGCTGCTCCAACAGCACCTGATCGGCAAAAAACTTTTCCACCTTACCCGTAACGATTTTTTCAACGATGGCGGGGGGTTTGCCTGTAATCGCTTCGGCAGCCAGCCGCCTTTCTTTTTCCACCACCGCCGGCTCGACCTGTTCACGACTGATCGCCAGCGGTACAAACGGCACACCAGCGGTGATATGCATCGCCACTTCGCTAATCAATACGCGCACCGCGGCATGGGCGGCGCCGTCCACCTGCACCAGGCAACCCACTTTGGCGTTGTGGTGCACGTAACTGCCCACCTGGCCGTGGGAGGTTTGAAATCGCGCCAACCCCGTCACCGCCAGGTTTTCTTTGATCGTGCCGCCGGCCAGTTCCTTAATCACCGCTTCCACAGTGCGCCCGGAGCCGTCCGGCCAGGCCAGTCGGTTTAATTCCGCTGGCGTCGGCACGGCGTTGGCCAGGGCCAGCTGCACCAGATCGTTGAGGAGTTTCACAAACGCGTCATTGCGCGCCACAAAATCGGTTTGGCAACCCAGCCGTAACAATACCCCCAACTGACCATCGGCACTGATGCAGCCGCCGATCAGCCCTTCCTTCATTTCCATCGATGTGCGCACGGCCGCCCGGCCCCGGCCCCATTGGCGGAGCAAATCGCCGGCCTTTTCCATATCTCCGTCTGCTTCCTGCAAAGCCTTTTTCGCATCCATCATCCCCGCATTGGTGCGTGCCCGCAGTGTCATTACATCCTTGGCACTAATGGCGGTCATAAAACCATCCTCCACCTGATACCCAATCCTGATAGTGTCACCGCCGGACGGCAACGGCGGCCATTCTAAGGAATTCACCGGTCCGCGTCCAACCGCAGTACGCAGTACCACGTTTCGGCCGGTTTCTCCGAAAGACAATAGAGAAGCGGTTTGACGGATACGCCACTGGCGTGCTAAATCCGCCAGGCGCACCCGAAAAAAAGGGCATCTCGCCGTTTCGTGTTTTTCGCGTGTTGCGGGGGTAGAATCACGACTTATCCTTGTGGCGCCGGCCGTGCTGCGTCGCTTTGTGGATTGACGGATTTTGTCGTGGCCCAGCCGCCTTATCGCCATTGGGGAGCCGTTACGCCATGACCTCCGCCGTCGCCGCCCAGATTGAGCAACTACGCCAGTGCATCCGCCGGCACGATCGGCTCTATTACGATCAGGCCCACCCTGAAATCACGGATACGGAATACGATGCTCTCTTTCACCAACTGCGTGACCTGGAGGCAGCGCACCCGGATTTGATCACGCCCGACTCTCCGACCCAGCGCGTGGCCGGCGAACCGGTGACGGGTTTTGCTTGCGTCAGCCACGCCATTGCCATGATCTCCATCGATAATACGTACACCGAGGGCGAATTGCTGGCCTTCGACGCCCGGGTGCGCAAACTTCTCGGAACCGCATCGTTTTCCTATACTTGTGAACCGAAAATCGATGGGGTCTCGCTGTCCCTGCGCTATGAAAAGGGCCGCCTCGTCTTGGCCGCTACCCGTGGCGATGGCGCCACCGGCGATGATGTCACCGCCAATGCCCGCACGATTGGTAATATCCCGCTGCTGCTGCATCCGCCGCAGGCGGTCGCTGCGGACCGGTCGATCCATGCCGCCGCGGAAACCACGCCGCTGGTTCTCCCCCCAACCGTACCCGATGTGCTGGAAGTGCGGGGCGAGGCCTTTCTAACCCGCCGCCAGTTCCTGCGGATCAACCAGCAACAGGAAGAACTGGGCGAGGAGTCTTACGCCAACCCGCGCAATACCGCCGCCGGCACCCTGAAGCTGTTGGATCCGCGTCTGGTGGCAGCGCGAAAGTTACGTTTCCTGCCCCACGGCCAGGGCGTGGTGGAAGGCTTCGACTTCACCGGCTACCGGCAATGGCTGGCATTCCTCCAAACGGTGGGATTTGACCTGCCGCCCCACCTGACCGCGGCCGCCGACATATCCGAAGCGCTGAAATTTGTGCGTTATTTCGCCGAGGCCCGCAAAAATCTCCCCTTCGACACCGATGGCGTCGTGATTAAAGTGGACAACCTGGCTCAGCGCCGGGACCTTGGCTCCACCGCCCGGGCGCCGCGCTGGTGCATCGCCTTCAAATACCAGCCCGAGCAGGCCACAACCCAGTTGGCCCGCGTCCTGTTTCAGGTCGGCAAGACCGGCACCATCACACCGGTAGCCGAGTTCTCCCCCCCTGTGTTCATCAGCGGCACCCAGGTGTATCGGGCGAGCCTGCACAACTTTGATGAGATCGAACGTAAGGACATCCGGCTGCACGACCGCGTGATCGTCGAAAAGGCCGGCGAAGTGATTCCTTATGTCGTGGGGGTGGTAGCACCACAGCGGCCCGTGGCGGCGGAGCGCATCATACCCCCGGCCCGTTGCCCTTCCTGCCAGGAGCCGGTAGTCCGCACCGGCGGTTTTGTGCGTTGCACCAATGGGCGCTGTCCGGCGCAACTGGCCCAGCGGCTTAAATTCTTTGGCGGTCGCCAGCAGATGGATATCGAAAATCTTGGCCCGGCGATCATCGATCAACTTTTGGCCGCCGGCTTGGTCCAGTCCATCCCGGACCTGTATCGACTCACGCGGCGCGATCTGTTGCCATTGGAACGGATGGGCGAAAAATCCGCTGAAAATCTGCTGGCTGGCATCGCGCAAAGCAAAACCCGCGGCTTGGCCCGGCTCCTGGCGGCGTTGAGCATTCCCCATGTCGGCGTGCGCACGGCGGCGGTGCTGACCGAGCATTGCCCTGATATCGAAGCTCTGGCCGCCGCCGACATCACCCAATTGCAATCCATTCCCGACATCGGCGAAATAGTCGGCCAGTCCATTTACGATTTCCTGCATCGCCGGGGTGGCTTGGAACTACTGCGTGAGTTGGCCAGCCTGGGTGTGTGCACGCAGGCGCCGCCATCCGCTACCGCCCCGGGCGGTGTTCTGACTGGTCAAACCATCGTGGTCACCGGCACGCTAAAACAGTTTACCCGCGCTCAGATTAAGCAAACCATCGCAGCCCTCGGTGGCAAAACCGCCGAAACCGTCAGCAAGAAAACATCTTTTGTGTTGGCCGGAGAAGATCCCGGTGAAAAACTTGTCCAAGCCCGCCAGCGGGGGGTTCAGGTGATCGACGAAACGGAATTTCTCCGCCGCATTGCCCCAGGCCGCCGGTAGTGCCATAACCCGCCCTACATCGGGCGGGCGACGGATTGTTCGCGGAGGTAATCCAGCAGCGTCTGGGGGCCGTTCACGCCACCGCCGAACCCGCTTAAATTGGTTCCGCCGTACGGCAGACCGTAGGCGAACACGTTGTGGGCATTGATCCAGGAGTTACCGGCGACCAAGGCCTCGGCGACGCGATTGGCCCGCGCCAAATCCGCGGTCCAGACGGAATTGGCCAGCCCGTAACGGGAATGATTGACCAACTCCACCGCTTGATTTTCGGTTTTGAACTTAAGCAGATAGGCCACCGGGCCGAAAATTTCCTCGCGGGCGCAAACATTGTCCGGTGCACCAGCCAACAGGGCCGGCTTGACAAAATACCCGCGCGGTGATTGGGGCGGCGCGGCCGCCCCGCCCTCCAGCACCACCGTGGCGCCCTGCTTGACGCCCTGGTCCAAATAGCCCAGTACGCGCTGGCGCTGCTTTTCCGAAACCACCGGTCCCATTTCGGTGGAGGCGTCCAGGCCATGACCGAGATGGATTTGTTTTAAGCGATCGCGCACCGTATCGACGAACCGATCGTAGATCCGCTCCTGCACCAGCCAGCGGGTGGCGGTACAGCAAACCTGGCCGCAGTTGAGCGTCACCGCGGCGGCCAACTGATCAGCGGTTTTGCCGATATCCACATCATCAAACACCACCGCGGCGCCTTTACCGCCCAGTTCCAGCTTGCAAGGTATCAGGTTGCGCCCGGAGGCTTCGCCGACCAGGCGGCCAACTTCCGGCGAACCGGTGAAGGCGATGCGGGACAACCCGGAGTGTTTGGCCAGAGCCGCCCCGGCCGTGCGGCCGAACCCGGGAACCACGTTAATCACACCATCCGGCACCCCCGCCTCTTGGGCCAACTGGCAAAAATATAAGGAGGACAATGGCGTATCTTCGGCCGGCTTAAGAACCACGGTATTGCCGGCGGCCAGGGCCGGAGCTAAGTTCCAGCCCAACAGCAGGAATGGAAAATTCCAGGGAAGGATAAAGCCGCACGCACCATATGGCGCGCGAACGGTGTAGGCATCCATGCCAGCTAGAGCGATCGGTTCACGGCGGCGCGTATGCACGGATAAATCGGCGAAATAACGAAAGGCGCGGCTGGCCTCGGGAATATCAAAACCGGCGGCCTGGGCCAGGGGTTTGCCCACATCCAGGGATTCGAGCTGGGCCAGGACGGCTGCGTGTTTTTGGATCTGGTCGGCGAGGCGATGCAGTATCACCGCGCGATCGTTGGCGGGCAGGCCGGACCACTGCGGACCGCGGAAGGCCTTCTGCGCCGCGGCAACCGCGGCGTCAATCTCCGCAGCGCCGCCCGCAGCCACGCTCGCCAGGGTTTCGCCCGTGCCAGGATCGTGCGTGTCGAACGTTTGACCATCGGCGGCGAAAACGAATTGGCCGCCGATGTACATGGGCCGCGGCGCGGCGGTGAGGAAAGTTTTTACTTCGGGGAGAAGTTTAGTGGACATGACAAAAGCTCCTGCTTAGGAACTCTAACCGAACCGCATCGGGCCGGAATTTCTCCATCGCTTGCGGGCGTATGGTTAGGGCACCTTGGAACCGGGGCGTGCCCTGGCCACCAGGGCCCGAAGGCGATCCTGTTCCATCAATCCCATATTCAGGCCGAAAATGCAAGTGGTGCTGGCGGCTGGCTAACGCGATTCTCACCAACGAGCCTATTGGACCGGCTTTTCGGTTGAAATGTCGTACGTTAAGAGCCGGTGGAGGTGTGGAAGTTTTAAGCCAGGGCCGCGGCGTGCTCTGACCTTTCCTTAAGACCAGCCCGCCTGCAAGGATCGTGTTGGGGTGGAATTCAGGAAGTGATGGCCATGAGCTACAAAGGTTTCTATCCGGAAGCGATAGTGCCCGAGCTGCGGCAGGCGGATGTGGAACTGGGCAAGGGCCAGTAACGTCACCGCGGCCTGTAAACTACTGGGCATGGTGGAGGCGACGTACTTTCGCTGGCGGAAGGAATACGGCGGGTTGAAAGTGGCGTAAGCCAAGTGGTTCAAGGAGCTGGAGCGGGATAACGCTCGGCTGAAACGTTTATTGGCAGAGGCGGAGTTGGATAAGGCGATGCTGCGGGAGGCGACCCGCCCAAAATTTCTACGCTCGGTGCGGCCGCGACTAATGGTGGCGCAGGTGCAGGTGGAGCTGGGCGTCCGCAAGCGTCGGGCGTGGCAGGCGTTGGGCGAGGCCCGGGCGGTACCGCGGTATACCCCTCCGGTGCGGGCCGATGAAGCGCCGCAGGCGGGCAGGACTATCGAACTGGTGCTTCGGCACCACTTGTCTTTTTGTCTTTCGGATACCCCGTCCGCCGCCATTCGGCGGATCGCCGCGGGCGATTCGCTACGGTGAGTTGAAGGATCACCGGGTCGCCGCCAGGAAACTTTAAGGCGACTCGACAAGGCGAGCTGAAAGCCGGTGCTGCGGGTTCGATGGCGGCTCCGAGGCTCTTTCGCCCACTCGAAATTTATCGCTTGACAAAGCACGAATGGTCTGCCGCGGACGGCACGGGCGCGAGAATCTGGGCGCTGCGGCAGGGCAGATAAATCTGCACGCTCTGGGCGCGGTCATACATCGCCACATCCTGCCGCGGATAAAGCTGATCGCGTTGCACCCGCCCCTGGCCGTCAAATTCCGGTGCGTCCGTATCCAGAACCACCCGGTAGTGGCACGCTTGAGGAACGGGAACGCGCAGGGCAGAGAAGCTTTCGTTGGGATGAAAATTAAAAACGAAAACCAAGTCCCCGCGGCGAAACGCCAGTTGCCGCGTGTCTTCATGCACCAGCAGTTGTTCAATCCACGGATTCTCCAGCAGTGTCCAGGTTTCATCAAGGCACTGCATGGCACGGTCAAATTGCTCCAAGGCAGCATAATGCAGATCGGTGCGCCCCGCTAAAGACCAGAGACGACGGGCGTAGAGGTAGGAAAAGTTATTACCCGGTCGGGGAAAATCGATCCACTCCGGATGGCCGAATTCATTGCCCATGAAATTCAGATAGGCTTCGCCGGCCAGGCTGAAAGTGAGCAAGCGGATCATTTTGTGTAGGGCCAGGCCGCGATCAATGACCGGGCTGGGGGTGAACTTGCTCATATGGGTATACATTTCCTGGTCCATCAGTCGAAACGCGACGGTCTTGTCGCCCACCAGGGCCTGGTCGTGGCTTTCCACGTAGCCGACGTGTTTTTCATCCCGGCGGCGGTTGAGCAGCGTGTGATACAGGCCGCCGAGACTCCAGTCTTCGTCCCGTTGTTCCTTTAACAGTTTGATCCAATAGTCGGGCACACCCATGGCGAGGCGGTAATCAAACCCCAGCCCACCCTCCGGCACGGGGCGGGCCATGCCCGGCATTCCGGATACATCCTCGGCCAGGGTAATCACCGCAGGGCGCAAGGTATGCACCAACTGATTGGCCAATTGCAAATAAGCGAGGGCGTCCGGGTCCACATTGCCACCAAAGTAATCATCATAGCTCTTAAATTCGGCCCCCAGGCCATGGTCCAGGTATAACATGCTGGTGACGCCGTCAAAGCGAAACCCGTCAAATTGGAATTCCTCCAACCAATACCGCAGGTTGCTCAGCAGAAACCGCTGCACTTCAAAGCGGCGGTAATCAAAGCACAGGGAATCCCAGGCCACATGGTGGCCCCGTGGTCCGGCGTGGAAGTACTGGAACTCGGTGCCATCAAAAAGGGCCAGGCCTTCGTTGCGATTCTTTACCGCATGGCTGTGAATCACGTCCAACAATACCGCCAAGCCCAGACCGTGGGCGGTGTCGATCAATTGCTTAAGATCCTCCGGCGTGCCGAAACGCGAGCTGACCGCGTAAAAATTGCTGACGTGATAGCCGAAAGAGCTGTAATATGGATGTTCCATGATGGCCATCAGTTGCACGGCGTTGTAATGGAGCTTGGCGATACGCGGCAGGATGTTGGCGGTAAATTCGCGGAACGTGCCGACGCGCGGCTGCTCCTGGGCCATACCCACGTGCGCTTCATAGATACGCAGGCCGCCGCGCCGGCGCGTCAGCGGACTGGCCGCGGAATGCTGGAATCGAAATGGTTCGGGCGGATGCCAATAAACACCGGTAAAATCAAGGGTGTCGGGATGTTGCACGGCCCGGCGAATATAAGCTGGAATGCGGTCCATGGCGCCCGCGGCCGAGACCACATGCACTTTCACCTGGCTGCCGTGAATCAACCGTGCGGCGTAAACCTGATCCGGCAGGAACACGCTCCAAATGCCGTAGGCATCTTTTCGCAGGGGATTGGCGCGGCGATCCCAGCCGTTGAAATCACCAATCAGATACAGCGCTTCGGCGCCCGGCGCCCATTCGCGATACCACACCCCGGGCTGGCCGGCGTTTTCACCGCGGTTTAGCCCCAAATAATGATGCCCCTGACTGATGGGACCGAGCAGTCCGCCACTCTCATCGAGGCGCTGCCGCAGGCGTTGATAATGGGCGTAGCGCCGGCGGAGAACGTCTGCATACGGTTTTAACCAGGGATCGGCGTTGATCAACCCCGTGCCGTCGGGTCCGGCGGCCACCGGGGGGGAGGATAAAGGGCTTTCGAACATGGGCCTCTCCAAGGGATCGCTTCATGCCGCCTCAGCTCAACCGTCCCACCATTCGCGCGGAAAATATTCTACTCGGAATAGGTAAAAAGTTTGCAAAATACCGCGGCAGGGTCTAAACTACGCATGGGTATTGATATTTTCGTGGGTGGGTCTCGTAGGGGGTGCCTTCGTCAACTATCGAATATCAGAGGGCGGTTAACTCGGGCCAGAATTGGACTTGCAATGATATCGACGTTGCGTTGGATGTTGGATGGCTTGTACCTGATTCCGCTGACCGTGCTGACGGTTTACAGCGTGCATCGGTATTGGGAAGTCATCCTGTACCGCCTGTACCGGAGGCGGCAGCCCGCTCGGGCGGGAAAATTCGACATTTTGCCGACCGTGACCGTGCAGTTGCCGCTGTACAACGAGCGGTATGTCGCGGCGCGGGTGATTGAAGCGGCGGGGCGGCTGGATTATCCGCGCGATCGGCTGCAAATTCAGGTGCTGGACGATTCCACGGATGAGTCCGCGGATATCGCCCGCCGCGCCTGTGCGCGGCTGCGACAAGCGGGCGTGGATGTAGAGTATCTGCATCGCCAGGAACGCACCGGCTTCAAGGCCGGCGCTCTGGCCGCCGGCCTGGCTTCGGCCAAGGGCGAGTTCATCGCCATTTTCGACGCCGATTTCGTGCCGCAGCCGGATATGCTCCGGCGGGTAATCCATTATTTCACCGATCCGAAAGTCGGCTGTATTCAAACCCGCTGGGAACACTTAAATCGCCGTCAGTCGTTGCTGACGCGCTGCCAGGCCGTATTTCTGGACGGCCACTTCATCATCGAACATGGAGCCCGCAGCCGCAGCGGGCGCTTCATCAATTTCAATGGTACGGGCGGCGTGTGGCGCGCCAGTGCGGTCCGTGACGCCGGCGGCTGGCAGCATGACACGCTGACCGAAGATATGGACCTGTCGTACCGTGCTCAGCTGCAGGGGTGGAAGATTATATTTCTACCGGAAGTGGTCTCGCCGGCCGAGCTTCCGCCGGAAATTATCGCCTTCAAACAGCAGCAGCATCGCTGGACGAAAGGAAGCGTGCAAACCGGCATCAAGCTCCTGCCGGCGGTGCTGGGCGCCCGGCTGCCGCTGCGGGTGAAAATTGAAGCGTGGTTTCATCTTTCCTCCGGTATCGTTTATCCCATGGCGGTATTGCTTTCCGTGCTGCTGCTGCCGACATTTTTCCTTGGCGGACCAGGGGTTTTGGCGCCGAAATCGCCGGTGCTGGCGTTGATCATTATGGCCTTATTGACGGTTCTGACTTTTTCCGCCGGTACGTTTTATGTCTTGGCCCAGAAGGAACTGGGCCAGAGCTTTTGGCGCGGGGCGCTGCTGGTGCCCCTGTTGATGGCCGTAGGCATGGGCATCAGCCTGGCTAATTCGCTGGCCGTATGGGAGGGTTTCATTGGCCGGCAGAGTGAGTTTATCCGTACGCCGAAGTACGGCATCGCCGGCGATGCCCCCCGCCACCAGTGGAAAAGCCGGGCCGGCGCCTTCCGCGGCAAGCTGCATTGGCTGCCCTGGGTGGAAATCGCCCTGGGCTTATATCTGCTGGCTTGCATCGTGGTGGCGGTGGTTTACCAGCGGGCGGTTCTGTGCGTCCCATTTTTGTTGGTTTTCATGTTCGGCTATCTGTATGTCGGTTGCCTGTCGCTGTACGCCCAATGGCTGGCCCGACGCTCCGAGCCCCTGCCGGCACTGGCGGCCTGAAGGTCGGGTCTTCTGGTTGGCGACCGGCGGACAGGCCCCCGTTTACCATCGGCGGGGCGTACGGTTGGCAGCAGCGCCGTGCTCAGCCGGTGGGCCCCGTGGAGGGGCCGGCGGCTTGCAGTTGCGCCAGCTCGCGTTCGGCCAGGGCCCTCTGGCGTGGATCGTGTAGGCGTTGTAAAGCCTTTTGCAGCAATTCCAGCGCCCGCCCCGGGCGGGTGTAATAGCGCGTGTAGACCAGCCCCAGCATCAGGCGAACCTGATCAGCGTCCGGCCCCGTGGGATGGTGCTCCAGGTAGTCTTCATAGGCATCGGCGGCCTGGCGATGGCGGCCTTCCGACATGAGTTGGTTGCTGATATCCAATTGCACTTCGGCTGACAATACGAAGCGCGGATCGAGTTGCCTAAGTTGCAGATAGATGGCGGCGGCGGCGGCCAACTGGTGATTGCGCCGCAATCGTACAATCTCATCACGCAGTTGTAATACCCGCGGATCCGGCAAGGGCATAACCTTAATCACTTGCGGCGCTGCGCCAGCCGCAGCCGTTAGCGCGCCGGGGGCGGGGACGCTACTGAAGGGATTGTAGCCCTTGGCCACCATGCCTTGATAAGCCCGTCGGCGCCGCCAGCGGTTCAACAGCGCCAGCAGATCGTAATGATCGCGGGGAACCAGCCGGGTGGCCAGGAGAATCAACCCCGTTGTAATTCCGACCGCATAGCCGGTCAGATGAGCCCAATGGGCGATGGCGCCGGCGCCCTGGGTGTACTGGCCGAGGATATCAAAAACGATGATCTGAAATAAAACGAACAAGACGCTGGGCACGTCGAAGATAAAGAAAAACCAGACCCGGATATTGGTCAGCGGAGCCAGCACGAGAAACAAGCCGGCGACCGCGGCGATCGCGCCCGAGGCCCCGATGGTTGGCGCCCAGCCGCTAAGCACCTGGCCACAGCCAGCCAGGATGCCGCTGGCGAGGAAAAAAAAAAGGTAAGGCCAGGATCCGAGTTTTTCGTTCATCAGATTGCCGAAAACCCACAAAAACAGCATGTTGCCACCGATATGCCAGAGATCCGCGTGCAGAAACAGGTAGGTGATGAACTGGTACAACCGCAGATGCGTCGGATTGAGAACCAAACGTCCCCAGCCCGGCGCCAACGGCGCCGGTTGGGTAGACAGCGGCGCACTATTGCTAACCAAATAAACCGCCACGCAAGTCAGGATGAGGAACCAGTTCATCCAGGGCGTTCGGCGGGCGGGGGTATCGGTGCCAATCGGGATCATGCCAGCCTCGGAGTGTGATAAAGCACCTTGGCGGATCCCAGATTCTCCTGTGGCGTCCGCCAGGCGTTCCTTTCCCGTCCATTATTCGCGGTTTGCACCGATGGGTCAAACCATGCTCCCCAGCCGGAGCATTCCAGTGTGAAGCCGCCGCAAAAGTCAGGGCAGCAACGATTTTCCGGCCATTTCGGCCGGTGGCGCCAAACCCATCATTTTTAATGCGGTGGGAGCCACGTCCGCCAGACATCCGTCCCCACGCAGTAGGACACCTTTAAACCGTTGGTCCACCACGATCAAACGAACATCATAGGTGGTATGGCTGGTATGCGGACAGTTATTCTGCGGGTCCCACATTTGCTCGCAATTGCCATGGTCGGCGGTGACAATCGCCGCGCCGCCCAACTCGATGACTTTATCCACTAACCGCCCGACGCAAACATCCACCGTCTCCACCGCCTTAATGGCCGCGGGCAGATTACCGGTGTGCCCAACCATATCACCATTGGCGAAGTTCACCACAAAGAAGTCGTATTTTCGCGTTTGCAGCGCCGCCAAAACCATTCGTGTAACCGGCTCGGCGCTCATTTCCGGCTTCTGGTCGTAGGTGGGCACCTTCGGGCTGTCGGCCATTTGCCGCTCTTCACGCGGGAAGGATGCCTCGCGATAGTCATTGAAGAAGAAGGTCACGTGCGGAAATTTTTCGGTCTCCGCGGAGCGAAACTGGGATCGCCCCCGCTCGGCCAGATATTCTCCGAGGATGTGGCTCATCTTCGGCGGCTTCGGAAAAATCACGTGGGCTGGCAGGCCTTCCTCGTATGCGGTCATGGTGGCGAAGTAAAGGTCTTGCGGACGGCTGCGCCGCTGAAAACCGCCATTTTTTTCCTTACTGAAAGCGGCATCATCATATTGGAAAGCCTTGGTGATTTCCCGGGGTCGATCGCCCCGGTAATTAAAAAAAATCACCGTATCGTGATCGCCAACGGCGGCGTCGGGGTTGCCGATAACCGAAGGCGTGACAAACTCATCGCCAGTGCGGGACGCATCGGTGGGATGCGCGTAGTAATCAGCCAGGGCGTCTTGGGCGTTCGGAAACGCTTGACCTTCGCGGCGTGTAAGCAGATCATACGCCCGTTGCACGCGATCCCAGCGATTATCGCGGTCCATGGCGTAATAGCGCCCGACCACGCTGGCGATACGCCCCACCCTCATTTCCGCCATTTTCCGCTCCAGCGCCATCAAATAGCCCGGACCGCTGCGTGGTGCGGTATCGCGGCCGTCGGTGATGGCGTGAACGAACACGCTGGCGCCAGGAAAGCCGCAACGCCTGGCCATTTCCAGGATGGCGAAGGCGTGATCCAGATCGCTGTGCACGCGGCCGTCGGAGCATAACCCCAGGAGATGCACGCGGCGGTTATGCCGGGCGGCATGGGCGAACGCCTCGCGCAGCACGGCGTTTTCAAAAAAGCCGCCATCGCGGATCCGCCGCGTGATGCGCATGGTTTCCTGATCGACAACACGCCCCGCGCCGATATTCTGATGTCCCACTTCGCTGTTGCCCATCACCCCCGCGGGCAGTCCGACCCATTCCCCGCTGGTGTGGATCAACACGTGGGGATAGTCACGCCTCAGACGGTCATCGACGGGATGGGCGGCCTGCTGGACGGCGTTATAGGCATCCATTTCCGGATGGGGATTTTCTCCCCAGCCATCGCGGATAATCAATAGCAGGGGGGTGTGACATCGGGGTGCATCGGGCTTCATGGCCTGTTCCTTTCAAGTCTGCGCCGCAGGCCTGACCAGCGGCAACTCCAAGCGAAAGTTGGTTCCGCGCCGCGGTTCGCTGGTAACGGAAATATGACCGCCATGCTCCTCGATGATGCGGCGGGTGGTGGCCAGTCCCAAGCCGGTTCCTCCTTTTTTGGTGGTGAAATACGCTTCAAACAGCCGGGTTTTCACTTCCGGCGCAATCCCCGTTCCGGTATCGGATACGTCCACCAGGGCGTACGCACCGGCGACGTGCGTGCGGATAATCAGTTCACCGCCCGTCGGCATGGCGGCCAGGGCGTTGAGCATCAGGTTCAGCAGGGCCTGTTTGAACAGATTCGCATCCAGACGGCAAATGGGGTTCGCCGCGGTAAGACTCGCATACAGACGCACGCCGGCGGTTTGGGTTTGGGGATAAAAAAAGTCGATCAAGTCACGCACCTGGCCGTTGAGTTCCACCGGCGCGGCGTTCAGCTCAATGCGCCCGGCGAAACGCAGAAAATCATCCAGCGTCGCGCTGAGCCGATCCACTTCTTTGCGCACCGTGCCAACCCGGGCCAAGCTCGCTTCTGCAGCCGGAAATTTCGCCAAATCCTCGTGCAGAAGCTGCAAATTCAACTTGATGGTCGAAAGGGGATTTTTTAGTTCATGGGCCAGACCGGCGGTCAACTCGCCGAGCCGGGCCAGCTCCTGTTGGCGGGCCAGCCGTTCCCGCTCTCGTCGGCGGAGCGCGGCAACGCCGGCCATAGGCTCATGAATCGGCCGCTTGGACGGCCCGGTTGACGTCGATGACTCACCGGTGGACATGCGGGCAAAGTATATCCGCAAGTGGGCCTGGTCGCACCTGCGTGACGCCAGGCGCTGCTCTGGGTTGAAAATGCCGCCATATTACCCTTCATAGCCTGGAGGTTGCGGCGGGCAACTAAATTGCAGCGCGGGTCTTGAGCGCCCGCGCCTGGCCGCAGCCCCGCGTTTATCCCGATGACCATCGGAAGGCCTATGAAACACCCTCCCCCGTGTCTTGGTCGTGCTGATATTTAATTTCCGCCAATGGAAGGCGGAAACGAGTCGGACGAATCCCAAGAAGTTGCGGGCGGTTTTTTCGTAACGCGTGGCGATCCGACGCAAAGGTTTGAGCCGGTTAACCAACTGTTCGGCCCGATTACGGCGATCATATTGCCGTCGCAGCACGCGGCGCGTCACGGTGCATCCCGCCCGAGCGGGAATAACCGGAACGCTGCCACGACTCCGGATGTCCCGGATCGGCGCATTGCGGTCATAGCCCTTATCCGCGATCCCGTCATGGAGACGGTGGTCGGCCAGCAAACGCGCCGTTTCCGTCGTATCGTGGGCTTGGCCGGGAACCACGATCCGTTCCACCGGACGTCCCTCCGCTTCTACGGCAAAGTGCAAAAGGTGCAACTGGGTGCTCAAGCCCCCGCGCGAATGCCCCAGGGTCTCCCCCGCGCCCCCTTTTTTCGCGTCCCGGCGGCGTGCGGGCGGGGCCGCATGCGACTCGAGTCGAGCATCAGGCACTCCAAGTCCGGCTCCTGCCAGGTGCGCAGGAGGCGCGCTCAGCCCCACCCGTTTGCACCACCAGTCGCCAAGAGGCGACTCGCAGACTGGCGGGTTGAAACGCTGGAACACCGAATTCCACGGCCCGAACCGCTCCGGCAGATCGCGCCACGGGGCCCCCGTGCGAGCGATCCACCACACCGCATGGATGAACCCCCAATTGTCCCGGGCTGTCCGCCCGCGGTCCGCCGGTCGGCCGGGCAAAAAATCCTTGATCTGTTCCCACTGCTTGTCGGAAATTTCGTCTCGCCGCGCGATAGCCTGCCTCCCTGGTCATAGCCGCACGGCCTATCCTTGGCCAGGCCACGCCCAGTGCCACGCCCAGCACAGTCATAATTTGGCCCTATAGCGGAAATTAAATGTCAACACGACCTGGAGGCTTAACTATTCAATCGTGTAATTGAATCCCATGGCGGCGAATTGTCTGTCTCGAAAATAGCCGTGGAGCAGAAGGTCTCGTCGCACCGGTCAGGCGCCACGGGGTCGTGGATCTCGGCTGCTTCCGCTGACCGGGGCGCCGCCAAAAACTTTAGGGTGACGCGACCAAGGTCGCTATAGCGACTCCCCGACCTGCCGGTCCACTGGTCTGGGTAGGCGACTCGCCCCGGCAAACTGAAGCCGCGGTGCTTTGTATGTTCATACGCTCCGGGTACGGCAGGGCCCTATGGTCCACTGTCCTGAAAATAGCTGTCCGCGATCAGCCGTTAACCGCCAGCTGGGGGCGGTACCGCGCTCCGCGTTCATCGGACGGGCGCTACCACGAGGTAGAGATGCGTGAAAAACCAGCCCGGCACAATCGTGATCGTGCAGTCTTCGCGATTTTTGTTGAAGAACAGGATCCACGATCCCCCCACGCGGGTTTGCCCGAGGCTTTTCCAGCGCAGCGGGGGCAGACGATGGCGGTAAAATCGCGCCACGGCTGAAGCCGGTGCGGAACCCCGGTACTCCTGGTTGATCAGTCGCAGCGAGCTATGGGGAACCACGGTCGCCTGTGAGCGATCGCGGTCGATCTGAAATCCAACTGGCACCGGCACATCCATCACGGGGGAGAACGGATTTGGCAGCAGGAGCGCCGGGGGCTTTTGACTGCAGCCTCCCGCCACCGCCACCAGGAACAGAAGCACATTTGGACTCGAAAATATAACCTTGAAAAATTTCACGGGGCACCTCCGCTCCCTCCGCCACTTTTGATTCTTCATTGGTTAGCCAGGATTGTCAATGGGAGCAAGACGGCAATCTGGGAGGGCGGCGGTTGCGTATTCCGATGCTCCGTCGTCAGCTGCAGAACCTGGACGACCGTTAAGGAAATAGCGGGGTTGGGTGTCCTCGGAAAAGCCGCCTCTGGCAAGGTCTCCAGAGGCGATTCTTTGATCGGGGGCTGTATACGGAAGATTGGCGTCGTTTCCATCGTTCCCGGGTGGTCGCAGGCCATGGAAAACCGTCTTGCTTGTCGGCACAGGGCCGCTATAATATTTTTCGTGGCGCGGAGGTTGCAATGAAAGCCGATGCGCGTATAATAGTTTCCGTCGCTGGGCAAAGCCGCCCAGGCAGACGGTTATAAATTTGCTCTCTCTCCCTCCCCAGGCTGGCGTTCCTTCGGGCCGCCAGCCTGGTTTTTTTGCTGTAGAATGAGGTGAGGTCAGCGCGACATATGGAGTCGGAACAACAGCGGCTGTGGCAGACGGTTCAGCGTGCGCGAAGGCGCCTGTTGGCGGCGCTATGGTTGCACCGGATTTTTCGGGCGCTGGCGCTGGGTGCCGCCGCAGCCTGCTTACTGATCCTGGCGTTGGTAATCTTGCGGCAACTTGTACCTTCCCTGCCGTTGCCGCACTGGTACGCCTTTTGGGGTCTGCCTGTTGTTCTGGTGTTTTGCACCCTGCCCGTAACGCGGAAGGTTACGATCGCCCAGGCGGCGTTGTTTCTGGACCGCCGGACGGGAATGGATGAACGTCTGTCGACGGCACTTGAAATTGATCGTGAGCCGGAGGGGTGGCGGCGACACTTGCAATTTCTGGCAGGCCATGAGGCGGTGGAGCGTCTGCGAAGCGCCGCACCGCGCGCTCTACGGCCACCGCTGGTGGCTCCACGATTGTTGGCAACGGCGATGTTGGCCATCGCGGCTCTTGGCTTATCAACACTTATATTGCAAAGTGTTCGCTTGGCCGATAGCGGCAACGCCCGCGTCCCGAGGCTGGCCACACTGTCTGTTTCGTTGCCGCACCATTCCGCCGCCACTCCGCGCCGGCGCCCGCTGGCCCGCCCCGGTGCCGCACCCGGCCGAGTGACGCAGGTCGGTATGAACGCAAGGAAATATCGCGACGAATTGCTGCGGCTAAACCGGTTGCTGCGTCGCATACCAACCCGGCCGAGGGCGGTTGTGGCGCAGCGGGAGCGGCCAGTCACAGCCTTACTAAAGAGCCTGACTGTTGCGACGGCGACGGCAGGACCGGGTAACGCAGGGACAGAGCCAGGGTCAGCTCCGCAGCTTGGGCGCCGGATGACAGCACCGCCACGCGGCGCCGCGGAGAGCGCCACTATCAGCCGGGCGGGTCGGGCCTTGGTGGAAAGCACGCCACCGGGATCGGGCAGGGCGGCCGCCGTCACTCTCGGCACCGGTGTGCGCTCCGCCACGCGGGGCGATTTTTCACCGCGCCTACATTCGTTGCTGGTGAAGCTGCAACGTGAAATCAGCCAGGGCGACGTCAGTCCACGCACCCGGCGTACAATAGCCGGTTTGCTCAACGGGGCCGCGCCAACAGTTGGTCGTGCCGCGGCCGCTGGCGTGGGCGAGCTGCCCCGCCAGGTCGCCAAAACTGGGCCGAGGCTTCCCCGCACCCAGGGGACCGCTGGCCCGAATAGCCAACCCGCCACAGATTCGATGGAGGGGCATGGTCTTTCCCGCGCAGAAGGAGGTGTAGTCGCTGGACCAGCGGTGGCGGTGCTGCATTCGCCGCCCAGGTTGGACGGCCACACTGGCCGAGCGTCATCGCGGTGGTCACCCCGGGCGGTGCCGCGGCATAACCGCGTGAGGGGCGTCATTCCGGCGGGCTATCGCCGGCTGGTGGAGCGTTATTTTTCGGGCGGACCAAATTAAGACAATTGGGGGACGGCCGTCTAAGCCGCGCCTGAATCAGGCATAAGGCCCGACTCTTATTTGGCCATCATCGGCAAATGTGTCCTATGGGACCGCACGCTGTCGTGGTCCATTTTCGCCGCGATTCGGTCATGGCACAGGATTGGCCAGAACCTGGTCAATGGCGGCGGCAACACCGGCCGCCTGGTGAGGACCGGTGACGCGTTTGGCCGCGTTCTTGACCCGCTGCGATGCGTCGCCCATGGCGAAACTTAAAGCGGCGCGGCGCAACATGGGCAAATCATTAATGTCGTTACCGATCGTCACCACGCGGTGCGAATCAATCCGCAACAGCCGGCATAACGCTTCGACCCCGGTCCATTTATTTACGCCTGAGGCGAAGACCTCAACCACCAGTGAATCCAACCGTGGTGCCCGGATGCAGTGAAACGTGATGCGCCGGTTGAAGCGCCGCCGGAGAGCTGCGTTTATTCGCCGACTCGCGTCCCAATCGGCGACAATACCCACCCGGACCACGCCGGCCAGAAGCTTAGGGTTCGGTCCGTCGTCAATAGCCGCGTCAAGGCGGTTACGCAATAGCCACTCGGTTGTCGAGGCGTGGACGGGGCCATGACTGGTAATGACATAATGTGCCCCGGCGGCGGAGCCGTCGTCAATCAACAGCAGGACGGCGTGGCCGAGGCGCCCGAAGAAATCGATCAATTGCAGCACCAGTTTCGGCTCCAGCGGGCGGCGTAGAACCAGCGGCCCGCCGGCCATATCACCAATGGCAGCGCCGGTGACGAAGATGCCCAGGCCAGATAGCGGGAGGGCCTTTAGGATGGCGGCGCTTTCGCGGAGGCTGCGTCCGGTGCAAACGGCAACATGCAGCCCCGCGTCACGCGCCAGGACCAACGCCCGGCGATCGGCTTCGAGAACCTGATGGTCTTGGTCAATGAGCGTGCCATCCAGGTCACAGACGATCATGCGCCAGCGCGGAGTAACCATGGTCCGCCAATATAGGGTTTCGGTCAAATGTGTCAAAGCCCTGGGTTTAGCTACGGTCAGGAAGGGGAATGACAGGTTGTTTGTGGATGTGGCGTTCGGTAAAGTAACGGAACGCTGGGAGCTGTGAACCCACCGAGGGGATGGCAATGGCAGGGAACAAGCGAAAAGGGGCGCCCACTCTTTATGAGTTGCTGGCCCAGTCCACCTTAAAAGAGGTCGCAAAGAAGAGCAAGGCGCCTGTTTCAGCTGGGGAGCCGCAAGTCAGCCGGGAGAACGTGGTGGCGCCGGCGGCCGCTGCGGCAACCGTGACGCCAGTGCCGCAATTCCCGGCCAGCGCAGGGTCGGTATCGCCGTCCGACGCGGCCGGTATCCCGGCCACCAGAAAGGCCGCTTCCGCAGCCGGCACCGCAGCCACAGCGCGCTTGCTGGCCCGCCCCCGCGCCCCGGTAAATAGAGCCAAGACACCTCGTGCGCGGCAGGCGTGGGCGGGCTTAAAGAGTCTTGCGGATACGATCGGCGTTCGTCCGTGGCTGTTGTTCGCCGCAGCATTGGTGGCGGTGTTGCTAATTTTAGTGATAGTGCGCTGGGTGGAGCGGCTGGGAGAAAATACGGCGGTGCATGCCCCGCCGGTGGGCAGCCCGAGCGTGTATATCAAGTCCCGTTTGGCACCGGTTCCATTCAAGCCGCCTGCCGCGCCAAGTGCGATAGCAGCGACTCCAGGTGCGAAGGCGCTTATCGCGAAAAATGCGACATGGCTGCCCAATCGCTGGTATCTGGTGATCCTGACGACGTTGCCGCAATATGCCCAACGCGATGCGGAATTCATCGCCCGCCATGGGATCAGCGTGATGGTTGTGCCCCAGGGACGGCGGGCGATAGTCGTAGCCGTGCGGGGATTTCGCAATCGCGCTAGTGCCGGGGCCATTGAGCTGCGACGGCGGGTGGTGCAAATTGGCAGGTTGTTGCCGGAGTCGAAAAAACTCGGCCATAGCATCTGGAGTGACGCCTACTACGCGCGTTTGAGGGGAGCCCGATAGGAGCGAGAACCAGGCATCAACCACGCCGGTCTTGGGGTCAGCGTCGCTGCAAGGCCCGGGTGATGCCCGGCAGGACATAATCGCGGGCCACGGCGTCCCAGCTCATGCGGCTGGCCAATGAATAGCCGGTGTCCAGGAGGGCGGCGACTTGGCGCTCAGTGCGCGGCAGACGCCGGTAAATTTCCGCCGCCACCGCGGCCGCGACATTGGTTTCAATCTGCACCCGGGCTGAAGCGTCCAGGGCCAGCAAAGTTTCCAGTGTATTTTGTGGCGCCGGCAGGGGGGTGTAATCGACCTCCAAGATGTTAACACTGGCGCTGGCTCCGATAAGGCGCCGCACGAAGCCGGCGCAGCCGCATTGTCGTGTCAGCACGCACAGGGCGCCAAACGCCAGCGGCTCCAACTGGGCGATGCCGAAGGGTTCATAAATGGACTGACCGAACTCCACGTCCGAACCGTGGCGTAGATCGGTAAAATTCATATTCGGCGGCACACGACTTCCGCACGCTTGGGCGTCGAACCCGAACTGATTAATAAAAATAATCCGGCTCTGGCGGGCGCGGGCGTTGAACTCCTGGACGCCGGTGTAATAGGCCGCCTCGCCGCCGGTCAGATCGGGATAGCCTTCGCGGTGAGCCACCGGCCAGTGATAGGCGGATTCCATGCTTTGAATTGCGGCGGCGGGTCGGGGGGAGGTTTCCGTGGACAGCACCAGCAGAACGGCGGTCTGACCGCTGGATCGCAGCAACGGATCAAGTTGCTCCATCACCCGAATATCACGCCACAGACCCTTGGAAAGCACCAGCCGGGTGACGTGGGTAAAGATGAAATCCGGCTCGTAGCCGAGCAGATCCAGGCTGTAGCGACGCAGGCGCCTCCGGGAAAGGAGCTTTTCGTTCAGGGAAATTCGCGCCGCCGGTACGCCGTTATAGGCCAAATCAATCGGATGGGGGCTGAAAGCGTGATCCAGAAAACGGAGTTCCTCGGCGACAAGATCGCCGACCGCGAAGATATTGTCACAGAACTTGGCCGCTTCGACCAGGGGATACTTGTAGAAGGATTTTTGAGATCCGAAGACATCGTGAATCGTCAAGTTCCGCGGCTGGGCCAGAGTCAGGGCGTTGTAGAAGGTAATGTCATGTCCGGGATGGGACTCCACCAGGCGTCGCACGGGCGCGGTCTCGTGGGCGTGAAAAATCGTGCGGAAGCGGGTCGGTGCGTTCAGCATGGCCGCCAGGGCCGTGGGCATGCCCATGTACTCATGGGCCAGCAGCACCGCGGGATTGGTTTCATCACCGCAGCCGAGAGCCAGGAGCGCATCGATGGCTGGCTCAGCGATGCGGCAGTACTGCTCGTAATCCCAGATCCATTCGTATTGGTTCGAGGCAATGCCAAACCGCTCAAACAAGCGCCACTTGAACAGGTCGATGCGGGCCTTATCGTACTGATGCACCTGGATGAGCAGCGCTTCCGGCCGGCAGGACGCTCCGGTAAAAGGATCGGTGAAGACCTTGCGACCATAAACGATATGGACATTATAGCGGCGCTCCACCGCGGCCAGCTGCGGCGACTGTGGATGGTCGGTGCGGCCGTCCAGCGAGCTGTAGAGCACCTCGCCGCCAGAACCCAGGCGGTCCGCGGCGGGGCCGTCCGCGCTGAACAGTGGACCGACCAAAATATTACGCGGCACGGCGGCGGCGTAGGTGGGGGCGGTAAGCAACCCCTGCAGCACCGCGCCGATGCCGCCGATCTTTTGCACGACTTCGTGCGTCACGTGAACCACGGTGGTCAGCATAGCCTAGATTCTAACGGAAAATGTCTGGCATGGACATTTTTGCGCCGCGGCCCTACTATCGGGGGATGGTCATAATTTATGGGCCTTGTCGCAGGTCGTAGATCCGCCCCGATGGACACATTCCGATGTGCAGTCCCCCTCGGTTGCGCTAGCGGGCCTGGGCGCTGCGGAAACGACATCCCGACGGGCAATCGGGATAGGATTGTGGCGCCTATGCTCACAAATTTCCGCCATACCCTATTGTCGGCAACGAAACCAGTGGAGTCACGATGCCTGACGCACCCTTAGCTGTCCGCGACGAACCCGGGGCGGTTCCTCTATTCGAGTTGACCTCGCAATACCAGACCTTGCGTTGGGAACTGGAAAATGCCGTGCAGAGGGTTCTGGCGTCGACGGAATATATCGGTGGCAGCGCGGTCAGGCGTTTTGAAGAAAATCTGGGCCGTTTCTGCGGAACCGAAGCCGTAGCCATCTCCAGTGGAACCGACGCGCTGCTGGTCGGCCTGATGGCGTTGGGCGTGGGGCCGGGGGACAAGGTAATCACCAGCCCGTTTACCTTTTTCGCCACGGCGGGCAGCATCAGCCGAACCGGCGCTCGGCCGGTGTTTGTGGATATCGATCTGAGCACTTTTTTGATGCAGAGCGCGGCGATTAGCGCTGCGACCGACGGCCGCACCCGGGCGGTTATTCCAGTTCACTTGTTTGGACAAATGTGTGACATGGAAACGCTGCATGGCATCGCGCGGCGGCATGACCTGGTGATCTTGGAGGACGCAGCGCAATGTCTGGGCGCCCGCGACGGCCGCGGTCATGGCCTGGCCGAACTGAGCCGGGCGGCATGCTTGTCGTTTTATCCAACCAAGAATCTCGGGGCCGCTGGCGATGCCGGCGCCCTGCTGACGGGTGATCCATTACTTGCGGAGCGGTTTCGCCAGCTGCGCCAGCACGGCGAGACCCGTCGGTACCAACACGCCTTCATTGGCGGCAACTTCCGTCTGGACGCACTGCAATGTGCCGTGCTGGATGTAAAACTAAAGTATCTAGACCGCTGGAACCAACGCCGTCGAGACATCGCGGCGTATTATTCCGGGCGCTTCCGCGGCAGCGCGGTCATCGCACCGGCGGAAGCGCCCGGAGCCAGGCACGTGTACCATCAATATGTGGTGCGTGTTCCCCGGCGCGATGCGCTGCGTGAGCATCTCCAACGACGGGGCATTGGGACGGCCATTTATTACCCGCTGCCGCTGCATTTGCAGCCCTGCTTTGCCGACTTAGGTTACCAGGCGGGGGCCTTTCCCCAGGCCGAACAGGCGTGCCGGGAAGTGCTGGCATTGCCTATTTTTCCGGAATTAACCGAGGGGCAAATCGCCCGCGTCGCGGATGAAGTCCTGGCGTTTTTTAGATAAGCCAGCTCAGATCATTCCGGCACATTTGTAACCTCTGCCATCCAATTTTGTTGCGTCCCATAACCCCGTTGATTCCGCATGGTAACGAAACTGCGGCTGACCAGCGGAAAATGCCGCCTCATCATGAAGTCGGGGGGTGGTTGAAAGTTGTCCTTTTGATCGACTCCCCGCCACACATAAAGAGAGGCGTCGAGGTCCATCCAGGCGATCGTGTTTTGGACCCACTGTTGGCACCATGCCATGAATTCGTCTATGGAGCGCTTTCCAAATGCGATAAGATTATATGGCGGATCGTGGATAACGAGCGCAGCTTTGTTTCCCTCCATCAACTCCGCGATGTCGCCGGTGCAGACCGCATCCAGGCAACCGACCCTATGACCAGACTGGAGGTCTGTCTGTATATCACCTCGTCTTAGGCGACAAAGCGGCGGCAGCAACGCGCGAACGTCGGGCCTCAGATCCAAGCGTGGTAAAGGATGGTTAATCATCGCAACCACCATCATCCCCATTGGTGCACAAAAAAACAACCGGCGGTGAAACCAGCCGTGCCCAACCCGGGGCCACACCAGGGATGCCCCACCGCCCTAACGGCCACCAGACGGCCCGCCTTAGGGCATCCTCGGAGCGAAGGACGGCTTACGCGCGAGCCACCGACAGAAAATATTCCATCAATTCATATCCGGCGTTCACATGCAGATCGCTATCCTGGGCCGCCTGTTCCGTGAAAGGCCGGGCCACGGCACTGTGGCACTGCTTGCCGGCGATGGCAAACGGGACAGGGGCGTCGTGGTGCTTACGGCTGGAGCATTCAGTGGCATGGTCGGGCATGACGAGAACCCGCCAGTCCTCACCGAAAGTTTTCAGCTTGGCGACGACCGGTCCAACCACGTGCCGATCGATGGCCTCTAGGCTGGCGATTTTGGTGGCGAAATCGCCCTGATGGCTGGCTTCATCCGGCGCCTCCACGTGGCAGCAGACCAGATCGTATTCATCCAGAGCAGCGCAGGCGCAGCGCCCCTGGGCGGCGTAGTCGGTGTCGTGGTAACTGGTAATGCCGGGGCATTCCACATTTCGCCAGCCGAGCAGATTGGCGATACCACGCAACAGATCGACGGCGGTGATCATCGCCCCGCGCACCGCAAACCGTTCCTGGAAAGAGGGAATTTTGGTGGCCCGCCCCTGACCCCAGAGCCAGATATCGGTCGCCTCATTTTCCCCCAACTGCCGCCGCACGGCGTTGATTTCGTGCGCTCGCAGAACCACGCGGGCTCGGCGCATCAGGTCCAGCACCAGGTCCGCCCCAGGACCACGAGGCATGTGGGGCTTGACCGGTTGATCGGGGATGTCATGCGGGGGAGTGGTGTGCAGTTTGGAAAAATCGCCGCCGCGCACGGTCAGCAGGTGGCGGTAGCTTACGCCACGGTGGAATTGGACGGGCTGAAGGGTTCCCGCCGGGAGCAAGGTATGTTCCAGTGAGTCCAGTAACTGGCGGGCCTCGGTATCCTTGATGTGGCCGGCCGAATGATCCACCATTTTGTCATCCACGATCGTGACTAAATTACAGCGCAGCACCCAGTCTGCGGCATCCAGCCGCAGTCCCAAGGCGGCGGCTTCCAGCGGCGCGCGGCCGGGATGATACTGCGCAGGGTCATAGCCCAGCAGACACAGCATACAGACATCACTGCCGGCGCTGAATCCCGGCGGGGTAGTGCGCACCGTGCCGATGCGACCACTTTGGGCGACAGCGTCGAGGTGCGGTGTGTCCGCGGCCTGCAGGGGCGTTTTTCCGCTCAGTTCTTTCAGCGGCGCATCGGCCGCTCCATCCGGTATGATGATGGCGTATTTCATATTCACTTGCGTCCAACAACGTTGGCGGCGATAGCTTTGTAGAGCGCATCGGGGGCCGGCCCCGCACCGTTGGGCCAACCTAAGGCACTGAAGTCGTCCCCGGCCACCTGGCCAAGCACCTGGGGGTCGCGCCGCGGTTCAAACATTGGGCCGAAGAGCCGGTCCCGCAGCTCGACTTCACCGCAGGTTGCATCCGTAAACTGCACCTCGAGCCGCCCCTGCGGCCGGGCGGATATTCTTCTAACAGCACGCATGGCGTGACTCCAGAGCGGTTCAATCCGTTGCAGCGGTTGATGATCAACTGCCATCCGCCAATCCGCAAGCAGTTTCCCGCGGTGCTCCGCCGCCCATTCCGAGACCATAGCCGTGGCTCGCCGGGGCAATCGTCCGTCACGAATTGCCAATATTTCTATCATAATCACGGCCGCATCATTTCCATAGCAGGCATGGACATGCGGCGGCGCATGATCGTCATAGTACATCCTGATGAAGATTCCACAAATGTACGAATGGTTGGCATCACGAGGTTCTCCTAGAACGTTTCACAAAACATATACTGCTGCTTACCTGCAATGAAAAGAGATCGTACGTGGAATACTGGGCATGGCAAGGGAAGCTAAACCAATTGAATGCGGTGCCGAGAATCGGCAATTGTTGGAACGTTTGTCTCGTAGCCGTACGGGGGCCCGGCAGGTGGTCGAGCGTGCGCGTATGGTGCCGGGGTGTGTGGCGGGTGTTGCGGTGCAGCAGACCGCTCGCCCCGCTCGCCTTGTCGAGTCGCCCTCTTCGGCGACCCGGGAATGCCACACGCGCCCGAACACGGTTATTAAATGGCGGAATCAGTTTGTCCGGCTGGGGCTGCTTGGATTGTCGGACCGCCCGTGTTCGGGCGCCAAGCGGAAGTACAACGAGAGTTTCCGTAATCGTGTCTTGGAGGAGTTGGAACTGCCGCCGCCGCTGGAGCCGGCCACCTGGGATGGTCCGTCCCTGGCCAAGGAGATTGGTGGTTCGGTCTATGCGGTCTGGCGGATCCTGCGAAAAAGGGGGTATTTGCCTGCAACGGCAGCGTTCGTGGTGGGTCAGTACCGACCGGCAGTTCGCCGCCAAGGCGGCGGACATTATGGCCCTGTATTTGGACTCGCCACAGAACGCCATCGTATTGTCTGTGGATGAGAAACCCAGTATCCAACCCTTGGAACGCAAGACCGGCTATGTGGAGACGGACAGCAGCAAGATTGTCCGGGGTTACAAGAGCGCCTACAAACGCCACGGAACATTGAATCTATGTGCCGCCTTACAAGTGGGCACAGGGCGGGTTCATACGGCCATTACCGAGCGTAAGCGGCGCGAAGAGTTCCTGCGATTCTATGGCTACGGAACACCCGCTTGTATTTCTTACTTTTTACTTTTGCCTTTTTGCTTCGCGGCGCTGTCCGTGGTGGTGAAATGTTCGGACTTGGCCCGAGCGGCGGCATGTACCAGGCCCGCGTCGGGATCGCCTCTTTTTACTTTGGCCTTTTTGCTTCGCGGCCATGGACGGCCGTGTCTACCAGGCCGCGGGCCATTTCCGGGTTCGACGCGAAGTGGGCGTGTATATACGAGCCCAGGACGTTATGGCGCGCATAGCCCTCCGCCAGGGTATGCCCGTCGCGCCTGCGGCGCACCGTGTAGTGGTAAGCAACGCCCGTTGGCTGCGCCGGCTCCATGGCCGAATATCGGAATTGGTGGCCGCGAAAACATATTTGCGCCTGCCCCCAAATCGAAGGGGCGCGGGTCTGGACCTCCACGTAGCCCAGGGCCTGCAGCTTATCGAACATCCGGCAGCGGCTGGGAATCAGCCCGGTCATGGCAAAGCTGGTTCCATCCCGGCGCACGATCGCCTCCGTCAAATACATCAGGCCGCCGCATTCGGCGTAAATAGGCCGTCCGGAGGCGCCAAAATCGCGGATGGCTTGGCGCATGGATGCATTGGCCTGCAACTCGCCGGCGAATTCCTCCGGGTAACCACCGCCGAGGTAGAGGGCGTCAACGGCGGGAAGACACGCGTTGGCCAGGGGCGAAAACTCCACCAGCGTGGCGCCAAACTGTTCCAGCAGCCGCAGATTTTCCGGGTAATAGAAATGAAACGCGGCGTCGCGGGCAATGCCGATACGGCAGCGCGCCGCCGCCGTCGGTGCGGCGGGCAACGGCGCCGCAGGCAACGGCCCGGCGCTGCGGGCCAGGGCCAGCAACGCTTCCAGATCCACCCAGTTTTCGGTCAGGCGCGCCCAGCCTTGCAGCAGCGTCTCGGGGATAGTTTCGCGATCGGCCGTGCGCAAACCCAGATGGCGGGCGGGAAACGCCAGGCCGTTTTCCTGCGGTAGCCCACCGAGAACTGTCAGCGATCGCACTGCCTGGCGGATCAAATCTAAATGGCCGCGGCTTCCCAGGCGATTGCAAATCATCCCGGCCACCGGCACATCGGCGGCGAAATGCTTAAATCCATAAGCGACCGCCTCGGCGGTGCGGGCCAGGCCGGAAGCATCCAGCAGCAACACCACGGGCGCCGCCAGCCACCGGGCGATTTCCGCGGTCGAGCCGGCGTCATCCGTGGCCGAGGCCCCATCGAACAAACCCATCACGCCTTCGATTAAGGCCAAGTCGGCGCCCGCGGCGGCACGTGTGAAGGTGGACAACACGCCGGCGCGTCCCATCATCCACCCGTCCAGGTTGTAGCTGGCGCGGCCGGTCAAACGCGCATGATACGTAGGGTCAAGGTAATCCGGGCCGCACTTAAAGGCGGCGATCTTCAGTCCGCGCTGTTGCAGCGCTCCGAGCAGGCCGACCATGACGCTGGTTTTGCCCACGCCGCTGGCAGCGCCGGCGATCACGATACGGGGAATAGAAAGGGTTTCGTTCATAAGGTTTTCAGGAACCGTTCACAGGTGGTACGGTTATGGTTTTCAGGAACTCCGTCCCGCACCGGCCTGCAGCAGCGCTTCGGCCAGCGGCAAATCGTCCAGCGTCGTTATTTTAATGTTGGCCGGCGAGCCGGGAGTTCCCATCACTTCGCCGCCGGCGTTTTCGACCACTTGGGCGTCGTCGGTGACTGCGGTGGCTGGCTCGGCGGCACGCAGCTTTTCAAACGCTTCGCGCAGCAGCGCGGTGCGGAAACATTGCGGCGTCTGGGCCTGAAACAAACCGTCGCGATCCACCGTCTGCCTGACCAGGCCACGGTCATCAACCCGCTTGAGTGTGGCGGCTTCGGGCAGAAGCGGGACGGCGGCGCCGTGTTGCCTGGCCACAGCAAAGACAGCATCGATCACCGCGGGCGGCGTTAACGGGCGGGCCGCGTCATGGACGGCCACGTAAGCGGTGGCCACAGCCCCGTTGGTCAAAGCCAGATAAACGCTTTCCCACCGGGCCTGCCGGCCACCCACCACCACCGTCAGGCGTTTGCCTTTCAGCACCGGCGCTAGATGCCGGCGATAGGCCTCCAGACGGTCCGCTCCGGTGGCCACGACAATATCCGCCACGTCGACCCGCTGGGTAAACAGCCGCACCGCCCGTTGCAGGACCGTCCAGCCACCCAGGTCCGCCAGCAGCTTGTCGGCTCCGCCATAACGCCGACTGTTCCCCGCGGCGGGAAAAATGACCGTGAAATCAGGGGCATCCATTGGCGCCATCCGCAGAATCCAAGCATCCTGAAGATTACCCGGATTTTCGCAGCTTGCCCAGCGCGGGTCGCCGTGGCGACTAAACTGCGCCGCAGCCAAATTTTGGCGGCAGTTAAGGAAAACGATGGGGTTGGCCATCGGACCAGCCATAGGTGGCGCACCCAATATACGATCAAGTAGAACTCCCTATAGTCAATTCAGGGAAAGTCTTAGAAGAAAAGACTTGACTTGGCAATTGCGGGGGTCTATACTTTGGTCATGGATACCGGATACCTATACCAGTTACCCTACTGGGACCTGCCGGTGGCGGCAGCCAGAATTGATCGGCGGCAAAGCCTTGCCCCTTTTTTGGTGCGATTGTGACGGATGCAGGTACAACCATTTCCCGTCGCGGCGTCAACGGCGCTTCGAGCGTCTATCAGCGGCTGGCGGCGAAGCTGCGCCGCACGATCACGGATAAGGCGTTGGGACCGGGAGCGCTGGTTGCTTCCGAACATGAGCTGGCGCGGCGTGAAGGCATCAGCCGTAAATCCGTGCGCCGGGCGGTGGACGTGCTGGTTCGTGAGGGGCTGGCGGAGCGCCGGCCCGGCAAAGGCCTGTATGTGCGCAACCCGGCTTCCACCTCGCGGCTGGTGCAGATCGTGGTGCCCGATTTGGTGAACGGTCTGTGTGTTCAGATAGCTCGGGGAGCTGCACTGGTGGGGCGAAATGTGGGCGTACGAACGTTGATTCACGACGCTCATAGCAGCTTCGATATGGACCTGGAGGCCATTCGGGGATTGCCCCGGACCTCCGCCCGGGGGGCGGTTATCCTTTCGCTACACCATGAGCGTTTTGCCGAAGCGCTTTGCGAACTTAAGGCGGCGGGTTATCCATTCGTGCTGGTCGACGAAACGCCGCGTGGCATTGAAATCCCCTCGGTAGTGGCGGACAACTATCGTGGCGGATACCTGGCAGGGCGGCGATTAATTGACCGTGGCCACAAAAAGATCGGTTTTGTTGGTTTCTTCGGTGCCGATACGGTACGCGCTCGGCTGGACGGTCTGCGCGACGCTATGACCGATGCGGGCCTGCTTCTATCCCGCTCGCTTATCGGTGAGGTGCATGTGGAACCGTTGGAATCGGAAAAGGATGAGGCCGACCGGATAGTGCGAACAATTCTTGACCGACCGGATCGACCGACCGCCCTATTTTTCTGCCACGATCGGGCGGCGGCTATGGGGTTCACGGTTATTCGCGCATTGGGACTGCGGATACCGGGGGATGTCAGCGTGGTTGGGTTCGATGGGGATCCTATGTGCCAGTTGCTTTCGCCAACGTTGGCCAGCGTTCGCCAACCGGCGCGGGAAATGGGCGCAGCGGCCATGGAAATGCTGCTGGCCCTGATGGACGGGGACTCGATGGCGCGAGGATCAAGAATGGAAGCGGGCGTGGTTAACCGGGCGTCCCGTACGCCCGCTGCGGCCCGCGACGGGGCGGAGGCCAACGGACGCGCCGACACGACGACACGGGGACAAAGCGGAGGCGGAGGGATGAAGGCGGAAGGTGGAAGAAACGGACACGAAGTTTCGGTAGCCGGTCGGAGAGTCGCCCCCATGGAGACCCAGGCCCGGGAGTTTAGTCGCCCGCGGCGACCCGCTGCGAATACAACACGAGACCAGGATAGCGTCTGGCACCGCGTACTGCCCGTGACCTGGCAGGATGGCGAATCCATCGGTCCCGCGCCAGGCGCGGCCGGGGATTTCACCACAAAGGACACGAGGACATCGGATAGTGCGAGCGATCCCGATAGCCAACCGCGAGCGGGGGAAATCGGGACAGGAGCCGCGAAGAGCGCGGAAGAAATCCGGAGGACGGACATGGAGATGGTTGGAGTGTGATTTTCGCGCCCCTCGCGGCTTCGCGTGAGATCGTGAGATAAGGAATCGTAAGCACCGCGTCGCAGAGTCGCTACGGCGACCTTTAGCGCGGTGAACCGATGCAGACAGGTTTTAGGTTATATAGAGGCCAGTGGTCAGGGAACCGTAAAGGAAACAGCAAAAGGAACAACGACGAAAACTGAAAACTTCGCTCGCCTCGGCCCAGACAGGTTTGGCTTAATTCGGGCCGAGCGGCTTGGGCCTGTCGAGGAGTCACTTTCGGCGACATTCCCGCGGGGCGGACTAAGCGAGGAGATGCCCTATGGCACGGCAAGATTCAAATCTTCGTGACGGTGGTTTGTTCGCGGAATTCCGGGCGGCGGTCGCCGGGAGCCGCAAGGTTGGTCCCCTTTTTTCAAAGGAGTCGCTCATGTTGGGTTCACTGAAAATGGATCGCGGAGTGGCCAAGGCGACACATTTAACCTTGGAAACTGGTAATACTGGCTCTCTTTTAAAGGAGATTACGATGCGAGCGTACCAAACCATCCAAAGCGTAGTTGAAACCGCGTTGTCCCCCATCACCTGGCTGCTTACGGGCGTGGCCCTGCTGCTGAATTCCATGGTGCTCGGCTTGGCCCGAAGCTTGGGCGCCTATGGCGACCTGGAATCCCTGGTCAGCCGGGTGGGATTCCGGTCGTGGCGACGCCGTTTCAGGGGTGCGTTGGGTTTTACGCTGATCGAGCTGCTGGTAGTGATCTCGATCATCGCGATCCTCATTAGCATCCTCCTGCCGGCGTTGGCCAAAGCCCGGGAACTGGCCAATCGCGCCGTCTGCATGGCCAATATCCGCGGGATCATCCAGTCCATGGTGACCTATGCTCAGCCGAACGGCGGCGTGTTTCCCGCAGTTCTGAACACGGCCTATACGGGAACCTCTCTCACCTGGAACGTGCCGAGCGAGCCGGGCGCCGACGCGGGCACTGAGGGTGCCCTGCAGGACCAGGGTGCGACCGCGGCCGGGGCGGTGCAGGCTTGGTACTCGGCGGAACGCACCGGCATTGCCAACCCGATCGCCGGGATGTGGCTTTTGGTGCTCCAGGGCTATTCGACGCCGGCCAGCTTCATCTGCCCGTCGGATCCGCTGGGATCGGCTGGTACCTCAATGGAGTACGACACAAACGCGAGCGGAGTTGCCCTTTACCAGGGTACTTTCGGTGACACGAGCAACGTGGACACCTGGGCCTGGGGCGAGCTCTCACCGAAGGGTGCGGGAATAAGCTACTCCGTGGCCATGCCTTGGCCCTACAACCCTGGCGGCGGAGACACACCACCGGGCGAGTGGTGGACAACCAACTACGCCAACACCCAGGTTCCGCTGGTCAGCGATATGGCCCCGGCGGATGGCGGCGCTAACGACCCGGCCTCGCAGGGTGACTACGGATCCAGCGCGGGCACGTTTCAGCGCATCACCACGACTTTGCCGACGGCTAACACCTACGGCCCGTATATTTACAACTCCGGCAACCATGCCGGCGACGGCCAGAACGTGGGCTTCGGTGATGATCACGTGACGTGGGAAACCTCGCCCTATGTAGGTGAAAATGGCGACAATATTTTCACCTACACCACCGCCACCGGCGTGGTCAATGGAACCACCGACACCAACCAGGTCGGCCTGTCCGACGAATTGGGCGGCTGGGGAGAGTCGGTGGAAATTTCTACCTTGGCTCCCCCTTTTGACACCTGCATGGTGCCGGTGCGGACGGCAAACCCCGATGTGGCTGCGAAAGGAGGCTATGGTGTCGGCTATCCCGCGTGGTAATTCCGCCGCCAATCCCAGCCGGCGGGAATTTCTACTTGAAGGCGCGGTGGTGCTGGCGGGGGCAATCTTGTCCCCGCCGGCGCCGCGCCTGGACCGGCCCATAGCCGGGCCATCCGGAATCGTCGATTGCGTACGTTTCCAAGGCGCGGGTGAGCACCTTGCCACAGCTGCACTGCCTAGCGCTGGGCTGGTCCACTTTCAGTGGACCGCGGGTGAACGCGAAATGACGCTGTCCGGCGTACCGGTAAGCCGTGGTGGGACGCCCCTGACCTTCCACCTGCATAACCATGGACGCCGCAAGCTTCTGACGCTGGTGTTACGGGAATTTAGGGCCCGGCCCACTGCCGGTATTGCGTATTTGATTGAGGTTAACTCGCACCCCATCGCCTTTCGCAATGGTGCATACCATGGGCCAGGTCCAACCACCGCCTTCGTGGACATTCCGGGCTGGGCGACGGGGCGAAACGGGCCGCTGGAAATAAAGCTGACCAACCTGGCGGATGATGAAATCTGTTTTGCTGAAGCCGTCCTCTACTGTGACCTCGAGGCGCACGCGGCCAGGGAAGGGTTGGTTACGCCGCTGTGCGTGTTGCCGACGGTTTCCAGCCGGGTGACGATGGGGGAGCTACGGCAACTGCGGGAGTTGTTTCCGGCGCGGGATGATCTGCGCCCGGGCTTTGCAATTGCGACTTTTCCGGTGGCGATTTGGGATCCTGTAACACAAGCCAAAACACTGGACGAGCTGATCCATTTGGCCAAAACGCTCCGACTCGCCCTGCAGGTACAGGCGATTACGTGGTGGGCTGGCACTCCCAGCGGATTCGATGGAAAAGGCGGCCGCTGGATCGATACACCGTACCAGCAGGTGACCTACCAACCCAGCCGGGATCTATATGGGTTGTCGGTACCCAACGTGTGGAGCAACACGCCATGGCTTACGGTCGGCAACCAACGGCTCAATGCCTTCAAAGCCAGCGCCTTTGAAAATTTCGGCGCGCTGTTGCGGAAGGCGTGGTTACGCCATGGCGGCGATCTGCCGGCCCTGACGGTGGTCCTGGATAACGAGGTGACCTACTGGGTGGCGGGTGACCCGGGCATGCCGCCCGGTCTGGAAGGCGACTTTAATCCGGCGATGGTGGAAAGGGCCAAGGCGGAAGGGGTAGACTTAAGTCCCGGGAATAGCCGGGGCGAGGGACAACTGAGCGAGCGCGCCAAAATATTCTTGCGCCGCAGCCTGCTTGACTACAATCGGCGGATGCACACCGCGCTACGCCGTGGCTTAGGCGATTGTCCGCTAAGTGAGACCGTTTACACCCATACGTTCATCAACCCGGTGGCGGGCCTGTTCGACGGGTTGTTCCAGTCCGTGGAAGTGGGCGTGCTGCGTCACGGGCGTGTTGGTCTCGAATGGGCGCATCTAACCAGCCGGATGGCGCTGCTGGAGCAATTCCGGGAATTGGGCGTCCCCGCGGATATAAACCGGGAATGCGGCAGCTCACCGGCTGAAAATGTAGTGAGAGACGTGCACGCAGCCTACGCCGGCGGGTGCAGTTCCCTGACCCTGTTTAATGTCTCCAACGACAAGCTGGCTCAAATCGCACCCTCGCTGCGGAACGGCTGGGGACATTTTCGACCGAAGCTATGGCGCCCCACGGTGTTTTCCGAGGATTTCCAGGATCGAAAGCGGCTCGACCACGTCTTGGTAGCGTTTGAGCACCTGGCCTTCCAGGATTGGCCGGGCAATGCCAAGGCCATGTATACGCCCAAGGTCAATACGATGGGCCGTGCTCTGCTGCGTTTCAAGAGCCGCCAGATTCTTGGGCGAGCCAGCTTTGGCCGTCTGGTGCTGCGTTACACGGCGCGGGCGTTCGTTTTCCGCCAACTCAACCCCAATGGCTACCTGGAAATTCGGGGCGGCACGACGCCCGGCGACCTGCGACCGATCAACCGTTTATACAACAGCGGCATCGCCAGCCACCACGTGGATCTGACCACCATCGCCGCCAAAGCGCCCGAGATTTACATCGAATTTGTGTTCCACACTGTGGGCCTGCCCGGTTGGGTGGCGCTGTTCAACCTCGCGCTGGAGAAGCCGTGGCCGGAAAAAGTGGAACGCCTTTTCGCTTCCAATCGCAGCTACGGCGGCAGGCGCTTACGGGCCGAGGCGAGCCTGGTCGGTTGGCGGGCCGACGCCGCATGGAGCCTGGAGCTAGCCGCGGCGCTTCCGCCGGGTGCGCTAAGCGCCGGGGATAAAGCGCAACTCGCCGGGGCTTGGCGAAAATTCGCCGAGGGGTCGTACCGGCGAGCCAATGAAATGGCCCGGACAGTTATCCGCCGGCATGCTCCAACGGCACAGGAGCCCGCGGAATGGCAGCCGCCGCCACTGGACCGCCGGCAAACCGGGGGATTTTGCTGGGCGGGGACGGGCTCCCTGACCTTGGAGCCGTACCGGCTGGGGATTGGTCCCTTAACCATTCCGGCGAAGCACGGGCTGGAGGTAAGGCTGCAGGAAAATGGCCGCTGGCGCCCGAAAGCAAACCTGGTGGACCTTCGGTCGGGCGACGACGTTGTGGTGACCGTGCGCAAGGGTGTGGCGATTCGGGTCACCGCACGGTGTGGGACCGCCAGCGCCAGGATCGTGGCGCTGACACCCATTACCCCTTTCGAGATGCCCACGATAACGCTGGAAAATCAGCCAGCGCGGATCATCGACATGCAGGCCACGCTACGCAGCGCCGGTGGCCGGTTCTGGGGCGACCGTTCGTGGTTTAAGGTTGGCCCACTGCCTTTCGACAGGGGGCAAATGGTGCAGGCGCGGTGGAATCCCACCACGAACCGGATCATCGAATGTTCCCTGGCGACACCGTAGAAATCCGCGCCGAACCATGGGTGCGGCCCCACCCCCGCCCGTAGCCGATTCGCGGCCCGCGGGCAGCCCCTCGAAGCGGCCATCTACGCACCTAGGCGTCCCAGCGCGCAGCGGGAGCGGGTTCCGGATCGCGCGGCAGGGTCTGGCCCTCGTCTTACGCCATCGGCCGCGAAAATAAGTGGCGCCGAGCAAAGCACGCGAAATTGTTGCGCCGAAAACGGCACGGGCATGGATCTCAAGCACCTTTTCACATGGGGCCTGCTGTCGCTTGCTGCGGCGAGCGTGCTTACGCGGGTGTGTCTTCCCGCACAGCGCCACCGGCATCCCGTGTTGCACTGGGCCACCGACGACAGCCCCGTGAAGCGTTGGGAAATAGCCCCCTTTAAATCCTGGCTGCGTCGGCATCGTTATCCCGTCTTCACGATTCGGATCGACTCCGCCAATGACACATCGACCAAAGACCTGATCGAGGGAATTTCCGGCGACGGCGACGACCTCATGGATATGTACGGATTCGGCCAGGCGGATTTCATGCAGCGTTGCGGATTACTCCACAACGTGGCCTCCGAGGCGGGCAAAATGGACTTCGGAGCCGACCGAACGTGGTCCGGGCTTAGGGCGCAGATCCTGCACGCTGGCAAGCAATATCTATTCCCCGACAACGCCAGTCCCCTACTGTACTGGGTGGACCGGGCTACTTTCGCCAAGTACCATCAGCCCGTTCCGCCGCGAAGGTGGACCTTTGCCGAGTTTCAGCGGCGCGGCCTGGCGTTCGTTCGTGCCGCCAATCCGCCGGGCCGGCGACGGAAAATATTTTTCGCCAATGCGGTGGACACCCGGTTTATGCGGCGTAGTCTGGGATTATCGATTTTTAACGAAACGCTTACCCGGTGCATTCTGGATGATCCGCGTTACATCAGAGTGCTACGGTTAATGCGCCGGTGGATTTTCCGCGATCGTCTTCTTCCAACCCCCGCGGAACTGTCCGCGCTGGCCACGCGGCCCATAGCACTGGGTTTTGGTGGTTCATCCATCCAGCTATTTAGTGTCGGCCGGTGCGCGATGCTGTATACCGGGCTTTGGGGGTTGGTTCAGCTTCGGCGATTTTACAGAACCAGGGGGGCGATACCATTGGCTGTATCTGATCCGCCCTGCGGAGGTTTTCCCAACGCGGTAATGGTGATGCGCGGCACGGCGATTTATCGTGGATCGACGCACAACGAACTCGCGGCATATTTTTTGGCTTATCTGGCGAGCCGTACGTATAACCTCCGGGTCGTGGAGGCGGCGGATTCGCTACCGCCGATTCCGCGCTACACCTGGCGGCGGCGGTTTCTTGACCCACCGCAATATCCCAACGAGGCGGGATGTGCCGCGGCCTTTGCCAGGGCGGCTAGGGCGATCGGAATCCCCACGGTCCAAAGCCCGTTCATTCTGGGAGCTACGGTCAACAGAATTGTGCGGACCGAGGCTGAGGGCGGTTTTGTCGCCGGCATCTATACCGCCCGCCAAGCCGCCCGGTTGGCGGCCAAGCGCATCAATCAGCACATTGCCAGCAATGTGCGCCGAAGCCGCCGCCTCGGGGAGCTCTACGAAACACTCCGGCGCCAGCAGAGGACGATTGACGATCTACGACAAGAACGGCGAAATGTTCCGTTGCGGCTGATCCGCAACCCATTTTATCGGCGTTACTACGTTGCGCAAGGTTGGGCCAGCGATGTGTCTACCACGGCGGCCGGGTACGATATACAGAAGCATATAATTAAAGGGCCATGATACCCCACACAACGCCAAGAAAATATGCTGATAATCAGTAGTTGTTGTCCCTTTGTCTGCGCGCTTCCCTATAGCGGCGATGTTGCTCCACCTGACGCACCAGCAGCTCCTCGCAGCGACACTGATTTCCACCCGCGTTCCGGCTATCGCCGGGGTTGCGACAGCCCGGCCCGGTCTCCCGGGGATGCGTAGCGCGGCCACACGGCTCAGGCCGTCGGCGACAGTCGGGGTCTATTACTTCGACGGCTGGACGGGGTGCACATTCAGGCACTCACGCAAGACGCTGATCCATTCTGTTACAGCGCTGCGGAAAAAGCGGTCCCAAGCCGTATACCTTTTTGGCGCATATGGGCTGTTGGATATGGGACCAGCTCGCCACAGTTAACCTGTATCCCCATATTCCCGTGGTACTGGACGGGTGGGACCCGCGCCCCTGCAATCAACGTTGCCAAGGCCGGTACAGGATCTGGTATCGGCGTTCGCCTGCGGCGTTTGAACAATTCGTCCGGGTCGCAATCGCCTGGGTAAACCAGCACCCAGCGATGCGCGTGGCGCCGCTGCCACATCGGCCGGTGATTATCATCGAGGCCTGGAATGAGCTGGGCGAGGGAAGCTATTATGGTTCCGACGCTCGGGGATGGCGGCAACAAAGCTTGGCCGGGCGGGCGTATCCACAACTCCTATGGACGGGCGCTGGCCCGCGCGGTGGGCGTCGGCCGATAGGATCGGGAGGTCGCCAACGCGGGCGGCATTGCCGGGCGGGGCGACGCCTCAAACGTCAAACACGTGGCCTGCCACGGACCGGCTGACTGCGCCGCAACCGAATAGATAGCCGCCGACTTGTCAGCGGTGGTGCATGGGATTGTACACACCACGCCGCGGATCACATCCCGCAGCGCCGCGTTTTCAC
>JAJYFE010000020.1 GCA_021785435.1 Planctomycetota bacterium | reverse complement strand
CACAAGTCCTTGCCGGCGATCAACAGACGCTGGGCCACGGAAAATTGATAGGCCGGGCCCGAGGCGCCCACCATCGTGTGCTCCATGAAAATGGTTACCCAGGCCAGGGCCGCACCGAAGATAAGCCACGGCGCCATGACTATAAAATCGCGCCAGCGCACGTGGCCGCGTTGCCACCAGATCAGCAGCCACAACACCACCGGCAGGGTGCACGCGTCGGTCTTGGCCAGCAAAGCCAGTATGTAAAACAGGGTTGCCAAGAGATACCAGGCGGTCCGAACGGAGCACCGCATGGCAATGCGGTGGTGTGCTGTCGGCCGGAGACCAGCCACCGGGTTATCACCCGGGGCTCTACCGAGTTTTGTGAAACGCAGCCACGCCGAGACCGCGGCGAAGTAAAACAGCGCGGAAAGCAGATTTTTCTGCTCCACCACCCAGCCGACGGTTTCCACCTGCACCGGATGGATGGCGAAAATGGCGGCCACCATCCAGGCGCTCTTCAAACCAAGCTGTTTAAGTATCCGCCAAAGAAGGATGGCGTTAACCGCCTGTAATGCGATATTCACCAGATGATAATCAAGCGTGTTTAACCCCCAGAGTTTGTATTGCAACAAGAACGCGGTGTACACGAGAGGGTAGTATTGCGTGGAGGAGCTGATAAGCCACCAGATGGCCGGCAGGCCGGACCAGTGATGCACCGCGTGGTTCTTCACCAGCCAGGCGGTGTCATCCCAGATGAAACCCGCATGTACCAGCGGCCAGTAGGCCAGGATAACCAGCAAAATCAGGCTGCCACCAGCGGTAAACATTCCCAGCCAACCAGTCGGCTTATGCGGCGCTGATTCGACGACCTGGGGCGTCGTCACCCTGGGCAAATGGGGAAACATTTCCGCGGGGCCATCGGTCATACGGATACTGGTTCCGGCAGATGTTGGCGTAAGCCGCTGGTCTTAGCGGCGACCTTTACGTCGCTGGGCTGGAACACACCCTAACGCGGCATTTTAACCAGGGGCCGCTCCGAAGAAATTCTCTTATGATCTTGCAGTTGCGCGGCTCGCGCCAGCGCGGCGGTGGCCTGATGGGCATGGCCCGCGGCGGCCAGCGCCCGAGCCAGCGCTTGGTAGGCTGCGGCGCGATAGATCGGCGGATAAGCCGGTGCGAATGCAATCGCCTGCCGGAATTGCCCGGCCGCCGCCAACGGCTGGCCATGCGCTAACAGGCATTGTCCGTACATAAAATACGCCCTGGCCCAGCGCGGCGCCCAGCGCAACGCCTGCTGATACGTGGCGAGTGCGGCCGGCGTTTTCCCCAGTTTTTGCAGCGTCACCGCCAGATTGTAAAGGGCCTTGGCATTATGCGGTTCAGCCTGGACGATCAGCCGGTATTGGAAGGCCGCGGCGCGATAATCACCCCGCATGGCCAGGGCGTTGGCCAGGGCCAGGTGCAAAGAAACCGAATGGGGAAATTCACCCAAACCACGCTGCAGGGTGGCAAAAGCCCGCGGCCATTGACCGAGGTGCTCGTAGCACTGCACCAGGCCAACAATGGCGAATATTATTAACGGATCCCGCTGGAGCGCCAGCCGATAACAAGGGACGGCGGCTGCGTAATTGTGAGCATAGCGGGAATAGGCGTTCCCTAGGTCCACCGCCGCGATGGGCAGAAGAACAGGAAAATGGCGGCGGCACGAGTGGAACGCCCGTTGCAATAAATCTATCCCACCTGGAATATCGCCGTGCTTACAACGGTGAAGTGCCAGCGACTCGAGCATGGGCGGGCAGCGGGGATTATATTTAAGAACGTGCTTCCAGACACGGACCGGCGACAGATAAATCCCGCTCTGGAGGTTGGATCGGCAGGCGAGGAGCAGCACCACCACGCCGCCGCAGACGGCCGCTCCGACCGGCACGGTCCGGACGCGGGGCGGAGAACGCCTCTGGCTTATGGTTCCCGGTTTCGGGCACTGCCGCCAACGCTGAAAGCCGGAAACGAGAAAGCAGAAACTTTCCGTGGCCAGCGCGATCAAACCGATGCACGGCAGGTATTGAAAATGATCTGCCACAAAGGAGAAAAGTTGGTATTCGAACGAAATGAAACCAAGGACCGGTGAGGCAGTGATCCCGTAAAATGCTACAGCGACGAATGGGCCGCGGCTTATCCGCCGCCGCAGCAGGAGCAGCATCGCTGGTACCGCCAGGGCGGCGGCAGGGAAGAGCCATTCCCATCCGCCTAAGGCCCTCACGTGCCAGCGGGGGTATATGATGAGCAGCGTCTGCGGCCACAAGAGCTTAAGCGGGTAGAACCATAAGATCCTGCCGGCTACGAGGAGTCGCTGAGCAAGCGTAAGGTGGAAACCCGCGCCGTGAGCGCCGACCGAGCTTTGCTCGGTATAAGTAGTCAAACCGGCCATCAGTAAAGTGAGCATGAACCACGGAGTAACGGCCAAAATATCGCGCCGGGTCACACGTCCGTACCTCCACCAGGTCAGCAGCAGGAGAACTGCCGGCAGCGTGCACACATCGGTCTTGGCCAGCAGCGCCAACAGGTAGAAAATGGTCGCCAAAAGGTACCAGCCGGGGCGATGGCGGGGTACCGACCGGGAATCAGTGACCCGGTTGTCATCCGGTGCCATACCCGTGCAACGGATCCAAGCCAGGATAGCGGCAAAATAGAAAAACGCCGAAAGGAGATTTTTCTGCTCCATCACGGACCAGAGCGTTTCCACCTGCACCGGGTGAATGGCAAATACGGCGGCGATGAGCCAAGCGGTTCTGATGCCGAGACGCTTGAGAATTTGCCAGAGCAGGATGGCGTTGAGCGACTGCAGTACCATATTGGATAAGTGAAATCCCACCGTGCTTGCGCCCCAAATTTTGTACTGCAGAAGAATCCCTGTCAGCATCAGGGGGTAATATTGGACCGGGGTGTCGACTGCCGTCCAAATATGCCAGAGGCCGGACCAGCGATGCACGTAGTGGTACCTTACCACCCAGGCGATATCGTCACCCATGAAGGGAGCGTGCAGCAGCGGCCAGTAGGCCGCAAATACCAAGGCGATCAAAGCGGTGGCGCCGACGATGCCGCTATGCCGGGACAGCCAGCCGGTTGAAGTCGGGCCGTTGTGGGGATGGTCCGGGGCGTCACCAAGGGCACGACGCCTACCCGGTGCCGCCGCTGCCGCCTCGACCTTAGGCGTCGCGTCGGCGGAGCGCTTCACCGTCCCGGATTCACGGAAGGGGAAATCCGCCGCCTCAGGAAGTATCATACCTCTATTGGAGCATAATTCAGTCGCCACGCCAAGCGGTATATAATCCCGGTTTCAGCGCTTGCGGCGCTGGCTGGAACGGTTTTTGTTAAGGATGATCGATGAACCCCATACAACAACAGGATCCGCAGCTATGGCAGGCTATTTGCGATGAACAGCGTCGCCAGGAATCGACGCTGGAATTGATCGCCAGTGAAAACCATGTATCCCCGGCGGTGCTGGCCGCGGCGGGAACGGTGCTCACCAATAAATACGCGGAAGGCTATCCCGGCCGGCGCTACTACGGCGGCTGCCAATTTGTGGACGTGGTGGAAGATCTCGCCCGCGATCGGGCCAAAAGGCTCTTCGGCTGCGATCATGTCAACGTGCAGCCCCACTCCGGCTCGCAGGCCAACCAGGCGGTGTTCCTGGCGGCGCTCCAACCGGGCGATCCCATCCTGGGTCTGCACCTGGATCACGGCGGCCACTTAACCCATGGCAAAACCATCAATGTCTCCGGCAAATGGTTTCGGGCGTTTCACTACACGCTGGACGCCAAGACCGAACGCATCGATATGGCCATGGTGCGCCGCCTGGCGCGGGAGCATAAACCAAAACTGATTATCACCGGCGCCAGCGCTTATCCCCGGACCTGGGATTTCGCGGCGTTTGCGGAAATCGCCCATGAAGTCGGCGCCGTGCAGATGGCGGATATGGCCCATTTTGCCGGACTGGTTGCGGCGGGGTTGCATCCTTCGCCGGTTCCCCATGCCGAATTTGTCACAACCACCACCCATAAAACCCTGCGCGGCCCGCGTGCCGGGATGGTCCTTTGCCGCGCCGACTGGGCCAAAAAACTTGATTCCGCCGTATTTCCGGGCTTGCAGGGCGGCCCGCTGATGCACATCATCGCCGCCAAAGCCGCCGCGTTCGGCGAAGCCCTGCGACCGGAATTCAAGCGCTACGCCCAACAGATTATTCATAACGCCCAGGCCCTGGCCGAAGAGTTAATGCGGCGGGGCTATCGGCTCGTTTCCGGCGGAACGGATAATCACCTGATGTTAATTGACCTGCGGGCCAAGAATCCGAATCTGACCGGCGCGGCCGTGGAAGCATGGCTCCAAAGCGCTGGAATTATCGTCAATAAGAACATGGTTCCCTTCGACACCCGCAAACCCGTGGAGACCTCGGGCATACGTGTGGGAACGCCGGCGCTGACGACACGCGGCTTAAAAGAAGCCGAAATGAAGCTCGTGGCCCAATGGTTTGACCGTGGCGCCTCCAGCGGCGGTGACGCGGCGGTGCTGGCGGCCGTACGGGCGGAGGTTCAGGAGTTTGCGCAGCGCTTTCCCCTGCCCCACCTGGAATGCCGCGGAACCTCCGCTGATGTCGCCGTCGGAACCGAATCCGCGGAGTTGGTCGGAGCCTGTCATAGCAGCGCCTCGCTGAGCGTACAGGTCGATCAAGTCGGCGACTGATGGATCGACACATTCTCCCAGGTGGCCTGGGCCTCGTGGCGACTTCCGAGTTATGAACGGAAGGGCATGCGTGCGTCGTAGTCCCAAGGTCGTCGTCGGCGACTTAACCGCAGTGCGGGGTTTGGGGTGTCCGAAATCAAGTGAACCCCGTCGCTGCAATTCAGTCGCCTGCGGCGACCTCCGGGCTGTGAAAAGGGGGCCGAGGTGGTAATTTTCAGAACAAAGCCTGCGATTTTCAGGCCGGTCGTTTATCCCCATGGCGGGGGCCGGCGAAGGGCCGGCGCCCGGAAACCGGCTGATAGATCGCGAACTGGCCGCAATTCCGCACCAGGCGATACCGCCGTCCCGTGTCCCGATGGATTATCAGCGGCGCTCCGCCCATGGGACCAATAACCACATCCGGGTCCGGTTCCTTTACTCCGTGGATCTGGGTGGCGGCGTTGAAATAGGTGAATCGGGGCTGCGGCTGGAGTCCGTCCAGCAAGGGCGCCATGAGGCTGTATGCCGGCGGCAGAGAACTGGAGTAAAGGCCGATCAGCCGCGGATGCAGCACCGCAAGAGCTGCCCGAACCGCCGCAATGGAACGCGCTTGCTGGCCTTGTTCCCGGGTCAGCAAGTTGATCCGCGAGCGAAATTCCACGGCCTGCGATCCCACCAGAGTGCGCGGGAACAGCAACATGGTCGGCAGCAGCCAGCCGAGCAACCCCACGGCGAATATCGGCTGGAATTTGCGCAAATCCCGCCCCAACGCAGCCGCGGCGACCGGTATGGTCAACGCCGGCAGCGCCAAAAGCAGATGGTCCATAATCGGCTGCCAGCGCAACACCGCCGCGGAAACGATCCAGCCTCCCAGCGGCAGCAGCAGAAACAGCAGGCATCGCCCCACGGCAAGTCGCCGAAGTCGCCGAAGAAGGCGACTCGACAAGGCGAGAGGGCGACTCGACAAGGCGAGCGGGGCGAGGTGCTGGCCGGTCTGGCACTTTTCACCACGGCTCAAAAATAATCCCAATGGAATCAGCAGAAACAGAAACATTTGTAACGGCCAGCCGACGCTATATTCATTGCCAGGCGAATAAACCGCTCCGCTGTAACTCGGCGGCACGCCGACCGTCATGGTCGCCATGGTCCGGGGATCCTGCAGGTTTAACCCGCCCAGGTAGGCCAGTCCGTTGATCACCGCGTTAACCGCGCGATTGGCGGAATCACTCGGGCCGGCAAACATGACCGCGGCGTCGCGCAGCATGTTTTCCAGGATGGTCCGCGGGCCGATGTGGCGATTGAGCAGTTGCTGGTCCACGAAGGTATCTTCACTGCCCCAATGCCGCGATCGCGTCGGGCCATGCAGACCGAATGCGGTAAAGGGAGCCTGGCGCCACGGCGAAAGCCCCAGCGGATTGCCGAACGCCATCACGTTTCGCCTGAAATAGCCGAAATTCAGCGCCACCAGAACCACGCCAAAAACGGCGATCACCAGCGGCATTTTCCAGCGATGCGACCGCCAGAACGCCACCGCGGCCAGTATGGCGAGGGGTAGGCCGAACACGTAACCGGTTCCATGGGTCAGGGCCATTAAGCCGGTGGCGGCGGCGATCAGCAGGATGCGCCCCGGACCACAGCGGCGCGTGACCGCTACCCGCCACAGCCAACCGGCGGCGAGGACCGTCCAGAGCGCTTCGACTATTTCCGGCACCAACGTGCTGCTCTGGCAGAACGCCGCGGGCATCGCCACAACCATCAACCCGGCGAAGGCCTGACTGTCCGCATCGGCGCCGAAATCTTCGGCCAGCGAACTGACCGCCAGCGCCAACAGCACCAGCGTCGTAAAGTCGACGAAGTTAACCGCGCCATCCCGTCCGTGCGCCAGAATCATCAGCTGCAGTCCGACGAATTCGGTAAACGGCGGCATGATCAACTGACTCAAATCGTTGGTAGGAAAATCAGCCAGGGAATGCTGCTGCATCCAGAAGACGATCCGCGGCATGTGGTAAAGCAGCGAATCCGCGTTGTTGGGCGGGGAGAAAAAGGCGGATAATCCCGCATAGGCCAGGATAAGACCGGCCATCGCCACGCACAGCCAGCCCCGCCAGCTGAGCTGCGATCGGTGGCCCCCGCTCGCCTTATCGAGTCGCCCTCTTCGGCGACTTGAAGAGTCGCCGCGGGGACCTTGCTGGAGGCGGCGTCCACGCTCCGCCAGAAACCCCGTCCATGCCACGATCGGCACACCCCACCAGAGCAGCACCGGCCAGAAACGCAGCGCGCCGAAGGCGCTAAGTATTTCTGTTCCGGCGGCCACCCAAACCGCCAGGAGAACCGCGGCGATCAGCCATGCTTCCCGCCAACCCCACGGCTCGCCTTCGCCGTGCCGTCGCCAGGAGCGCACCCCGACGCCGGTTAGCAGATACGCCGCCAAAGGAACCAGGTCCAGCCATGGGAACATGAGGCACACTACCCAGTCCGGCTTCGCCGGAAGCATCCAGCAGTTAGAATCTAGAAGTTAGGGGCGGCGCCGCGAATTCCGGCTCCTGACTTCCGGCTCCTAACCTCTAACTCCTAACCCGGCGTAGCCGGAGCCGCAAGGAATCTCACGCGAAGCCGCGAAAGGATGAAGGAACGTTTTTGAACTTCGCGTCTTCGCGCCGCAGTTTAGTCGCCTCGGCGACCGTGAGCCCTGGAACTTCCCCGCGTCGTACGGAGAAGTTACGCCTTCAGAATCTAACTCCTAACTTTCAGCTCCTAACTTCTCCGCCGGCTTGCGGGCAATCGCCAAAAGGCTTAACCCCGGACCTAACCGGCAGGCATCCACCACACGCACCAGTGGAAGCAGCCATCGAAAAAGCCGAATTTGTCCCGCCGAAATATTCGCCCGCCCGAGCGCTTTGTTGACCCACCAGCCCCAGGCGCCAACCCGGTTAAATTCCTGCAACTGCATTATTTGCAGCCCCGTCGGCTCCAGGAGCCGACGCAGGCCCGGCGCCGTATAGCGCCGCCGATGGCCTAAGCTCTGATCACAAGGCCCGTACAACCAGCCATGGGCTGGAACCAGAATCACCAGCCGCCCGCCCGGCGCCAGCATGTCGCACAGGCTCTTCAGAACGGCCGCGTCGTCCTGCCGATGTTCCAGCAAATTGTGGCACACAATGGTGTCACAGTTTTCCGCCGCCAGAAGTGGGTGCAACGCCGGGTCGCCTAAATCACCGTGGCGCACGCATACATTTTCCAGATGACCAAAACGACGGCTCGTCATTTCCGCGTAAAATTCATCGGCGTCCACGCATACCAGGCGTTCAGCCGGTAAGAGGAATTCCGTGAAATTTCCGATGCCGCAACCGGTCTCCAGCACGCGCGAACCGACATGCCGCGCAAAGTGTTGATAAATCCAGCGGTTGACGGCCCGGCTGCGGCGCAGGCTTTGCAGCAGGTAATAGCCGTTGTGGGTCGTGAAACGCCGGTCGAAACAGCTGCATTTAAGTAGCGTCCACAAGGCCTCCACCGCGTCCTGGAATCCGATTTTTTTCCCTTCAGCCACGGTGCGGCCATGGTAGCTGATGGGGACCTCGTAGATGCGAATGTTCCACTGGGCTAAACGGCTGGTCAGCTCCGGCTCCAGGCCGAATCGCTCCGCACGCAGGGGGATGCGCCGCAGGATATCGGCGCGCACCACCTTGTAACACGTCTCCATATCGGAAAGGTTCAGATCCAGCAGCATGTTGGTCAGGGTCGTCAGGATCCGATTGGCCACGGCGTGCCAGAACAGAAGCACCCGCCGCTGCCCGGAAAACGCGAAGCGCGAACCGAACACCGCGTCCGCTTTTCCTTCCAGAATCGGCGCCAGCAGAACGGGATAATCGCGCGGATCATATTCCAAGTCGGCATCCTGAATCAGCGCCACGTCTCCCTGCATCGCCGCGATGGCCGTGCGCACCGCGGCGGCTTTGCCCTGATTTCTCGCATGGCGCAGCGGCTTAATCCGCCCATCGGACGCCGCCAGTTCCCGCAGGATCGTCCAGGAGCGATCGGTGCTGCAATCATCGACCGCCACCAGTTCCAGGGGCAGGCCGCTCTGGCTCGCCAGCACCCGGCCCACCATGGTTCGCAAGGTGCGCGCTTCGTTGTAAACGGGCATCAGTACGCTTAAGAGGCGATAAGCGGCAGCCATGGAAACTCCCGCCGGATAATGTAATAGACCGGCCGGGGATAATCCAGTTTCGTATATGACGCGGTTATGCTACAGTTAGCTGGATACGGGGCGTAGCTCAGCCTGGCTAGAGCACCTGGTTTGGGACCAGGGGGTCGCAGGTTCAAATCCTGTCGCCCCGATTTTGGCCGCAGGCCAAAATAGAGCAGGAGAATTGGGAACAGGAGATCAGGAGAGCGCACGCGACTGGGAAAATAGAGTTGCTCGCAAAAGCAACCGAGACCCCACCTGCGGTCACCTGCTCGCCTGTTCACCTGCTCGAAGCTTTTTGACGATGGATTGCTTTTGTCCTTCATGTTTGAAAATCTTGGCGTTTATCAGAAGGCAGTTGACCTCGCCGATCAGATACTTGTTGCGACGTCCCAGTTTCCGCGTGGCTTCTATTTTCTCTCCGATCAACTGAATCGAGCCAGTGTTTCCATCTCCACCAACCTGGCCGAAGGCAATGGGCGATTCACCAAGGCCGATCGTAAGAACTTTTTCACGATCGCGCGCGGCTCGGCCCAGGAATGTATACCGTTAATCGAGCTCGCCCATCGTCGGGGCTTAATCGGCGGTGCCCAACATCTGCAATTTCGCTCTGAAATTGAGGTCATAGGAAAAATGCTTTCCGGCCTGATCAACGGCCTGGAAAACCGAAAGAGCTGACTTGGCTGCCGAACCCGCCGAAGAACCACCGGCACGCAGCATGGCGGCTTAAGCGGTTCATTTGAAACTGTGAACCAAGCCTGGCGATCTGGACCAACGGTATCGACCGGTCTGCCGATCGCGCCAGCCGGAAAGGAAGCTTGCATGGGCGCTATTCCGCGGCGACTCGTCCGTAGCGACTCACCGGCGACGACCTGGGGGCCATGAATATGTCCGTGCTCCGTCGATGCCCAAAGGCCAGGGGGACTGTGGTGATAGGTTCGCCTGGTCATCCGCCGGCGGTGAGGGCCGTAAAATCGGTGAAAAAGTCCGGATAGGTTTTGGCGGTGCACGACGGATTTTCAATCTCCAATCCAGCCACCCGCAGGCCGGCGACCGCGAACGCCATCGCCATGCGATGATCGTCGTACGTGCGGATACGGGCTGCCCGCGGCTTTTCCGGTGGAAATACGGTTAAGCTGTCGGCGGTGGCATCCACCCGCGCGCCCATTCGCGCCAGCTCCGTTTGCAGCGCTGCCAGGCGGTCGCTTTCCTTCAGCCGCAGATTCCTGATATCCGCGATATGCGTGGCCCCGCGGGCAAAAAGCGCCAACACCGCCAGCGTAGGCACCATATCGGGAAGCGAGTTCAGGTTGACGTTTAAACCGACCAGCTCCGATGGTCCCCTCACGCGGATTTCATCCGTTCCCATGAACAAGTCCGCGCCCATCTGGCGCAACACGTCCGCGAACAGTGCATCGCCCTGCAGCGAATCACGCCCTAAACCCTTCACGGTGACGCTGGCGCCCGGGATAACCGCCGCGGCGGCTAGAAAATAGGACGCGTTACTGGCATCCGGCTCCACCGTGTAATCACAAGGCTGATAGTTCCGGCCCGCCGGTACATGCACCATTCGCCTCGCGGCGCTGGCGCCAGGGCAGCAAACGGAAGCGGCCACGCCGAAACGCTTCATGATCGCCAGGGTCATGGTCACATAAGGTTCGCTGGTGATCGGCCCGTCCAACACCACCTCCACCGGCGCTTCGGCCAGGGGCGCCGCCATGAGAAGCGCCGAGATGTATTGACTGCTTGGCGCGCTGGTGAAGCGGCAGCTTCCACCGCGCCAGACCCGGCCCGCGGTTTCCACCGGTGGATAGCCGGCCTGCCGCAGGTAACGCACCTCGCCGCCGAGCGCGCCGATCGCCTCGACCAATTCCGCGATGGGGCGCTGCCGCATCCGCTCCACACCATCGAGCTGATAACGCCCCGGTGAGGCGGCCAGAATCGCGGTTAAAAAACGCAGCGTCGTGCCCGAGTTGCCGCAAAAAAGAGCGCCGTTGGCGGCAGGTATTTTCCCACTTTCCCCGCGTATACGCACGGTTTTCGCCGCGGCATCCAGCTGCAGCGAAAAACCCAATTGCCGCAATGCGGTCATCATGTGCTGCGTATCTTCCGCCAGCAGCACGCCGCGCAGCGTGCTTTCTCCGGCGGCCAGGGCGGCCAGAGGCAGCACGCGGTTGGTAATGCTTTTACTGCCGGGAGGCGTCGCACTGGCCTGGAACGGCCGCTGGATCGGGGGCACGGCGATCACATCTGGATAAACCTGGCCCATAACCGTCTATGCGCCGCCGGGAATGCGGGGCGGAATCGGCACCAGGGGAAACAGTTTCTGCACCCGTCCTTTTTGCCCTTGGCTGCCGGTTAATTCGTTGATCTGCAACAGAATTCCGCCCACCTGGGTCGGCGTGCTGGCGGCGCCCAGGCCACGGATGGAAAAATCAGCGGTGGGCGAAACCGCATTCATCGCGTCCAGGCCCGCGGCGATAAGCCGCGTGACCTGCGGTTGCGATGCCGTATCCAGCGCCCCGGCGTTCCAATACTGGGCCGGAAAACTTATCAACTCGGTGAGGGCGGTCATCGCCGCGTTTTTTTGCGCATCCGTCAGCACCGCTCCATCATCCAGCCAGGTGTGCAACTGCATAACGATGTCCGCGGCGACTTGCGCATTATCCGGCGGCGCCTTGGCGTAGGTCGCCGCGATCTTCCGCAGCGCCGCGATCACCAGAGGGGCCGCTGCCAGCAGTTTCGGATTAGCCTGCGGATTCGCCGCCAGGAGCGTAGCGCATAATTGGCGCATCACCACGGGGTCCGTCTCCCGGTCCAGCGCAGTTTCCACGGCGGCGATCGCCTGCTGGAACGCGGGCGGAATCTGTTCCACTTCGGGCCAAATTCGCGCCAGGCCCCAGGCCGCCCAATAGCGCACCGCCGCATTGGAATTGGTCAAACCCGCTTGCAGCGCCGGCTGCGTGGCCAGGTCTCGCGCCTTGGCCAACGTGATCATGACGTTCAGGGCCAGCGCCGGCCGATCCAGCAGGGGCTGCAGGGCCGTCGTCAGGATGCCGGCGTAATGATCGGCAAACACGGCGGACGGCAGTTGCTGCGGACGCCGCAGGGGGGCAAGCAAAGCCCGCCGGTCGCGCACCATCCGGTCGGACTGGACGGCCGACTGGAGTAAAGTCGCATAATAGTCTACATAACTCGAAATCGCCGTCCGGTCGATCGGCGACAGCGCCGTGACGGTGGGATTAGGCGCCGGCGGCGCCGCCTGCAACCCGGCGCCGCCGAATCCGAAGCTGCCTCCGGCGAAAATCGCCGCCCGCGCCATCCACCGCCAGGTTCGCATTCAGTTATTCTCCCGTGCCAGTAAAGTGAGTTCGGGTTGCGCCCACGCCGCGTTACGACTTTCCGCCTCCGCCCGACTCTCCCGGCACGCACCCGATAATGCACCATTTATCACGGCACAAGAACAGTGTCAAGGCAATCCTCATCCGCTATACTTGCCGGAATGAGCAAGACGCGGCTTTCGGCCCAGCACTATCAACAATCGCACCGCCTTTTTCTTCGGGCGGCGCAGCGGATGCCCGGCGGCGTGTCGTCCCCGGTTCGCTCGTTTAAGAATGTGGGCCTGTCCCCGGTGTTCATCCGCCAGGGACGGGGCGCAGCGCTCGTGGACGCGGACGGCAACCGGTATCTCGACTACGTGATGGGTTACGGACCGCTGATTCTCGGCCACGCCCACCCCGCCGTGCGGGCGGCGGTGGCCAGCCGCATGAGCCGCGGCGCCTGCTTCGGCTGCTGCAGCGAGGAAGAAGTGACGCTGGCGGAGCTGATCGCCGCAGCCATGCCGCACGTGCCGATGGTGCGTTTTGTCAACAGCGGCACGGAGGCTGTATTAAGCGCCCTGCGTCTGGCGCGGGCGGCCACCGGTCGGGCTTTGATCGTGAAGATCGCCGGCGGCTATCACGGTCACGTCGATGCGCTGTTGGTCCAGGCCGGCAGCGGCGCGACCACCCACGGAACCCCCAGCAGTCCGGGCGTGCCGGCGGCGGTAACGGCGGATACGGTCGTGCTTGCCTATAACGATATTCCCGCAGCGGAAAAGCTTTTTCAGCGGCAGGGGGCGCGGATCGCCGCGGTGGTCCTTGAACTGGTGATGGGCAACATCGGCGTTGTGCCGCCGGAAGCGGGCTACCTGGAGACGCTGCGGGCGTTATGCGATCGCGCCGGCGCGCTGCTGGTGGCTGATGAGGTGATGACCGGCTTCCGGGTGGGTCGCGGCGGGGCCCAGGGCCGTTTCCAATTGCGGCCGGATTTGACCTGCCTGGGCAAGATTATCGGTGGTGGTTTACCGGTGGGGGCGTATGGCGGAGGAGCGCGGTTGATGAACCTTATTTCCCCCGCCGGGCCGGTCTATCAGGCCGGCACCCTTTCCGGCAATCCGCTGGCCATGGCTGCGGGCATCGCCACGTTGCGGCTACTGGAAACTTCCGAGCCGTATGACCGGTTGGAAGCCCTCGGGCGCCGCCTGCAGGCTGGACTGGAGGCGGCGGCGAAGCAGGCCGGTGTGCCCCTGGTGGTGCAACGCTGCGGCAGCATGATTACACCCTTTTTCCGTAGCCATCCACCCCGCGGCGCAGCGCGGCGCGGCGGGGCCGCCAACGCGCCGGTACGCAACTACACCGACGCTCTGGCCTGTGACCAACGCGCCTACGGGCGATTTTTCAAGGCCATGCTCGACGCCGGGGTCATGCTTCCACCGTCGCAATTTGAAGCTTGGTTTATCAGCCTCGCCCATACCGAGGCGGATATCGACCGCACGGTCCGTAAAGCCGCCGCCGCGCTGACGGCGCTGCATTCGTAGAGCCAACGCCCTCATAGCGCCGAAGCGCCAGTAGAGCCGACGCCCTCATCGGCTAGGCGACCCCCGCTCCCATATAGCCGCCGACTTGTCGGCGGTGGTATGTAGGGCCGATGCCCTCATCGGCCAGGCGACCCCCGCTCCCATATAGCCGCCGACTTGTCGGCGGTGGTATGTGCGTTGAATACACGCCCCCCCTTTCTACCCCGCCGCCGGGCTTAACCCGGCGGCTCGCAACGCTTTTTCCGCCGCGCCAAAAGGGCCAGGCCGCCCAGGGCGAGCAGGGCCAGCGTGGCCGGTTCCGGGACGGGCGTGAAGGCGATCTCGGAGATTTGGGTGTTCCAGCCGCTGCCGCCGCCAAACTCATTGAACGTCCAGACGGCGTCGGGATTGGTCGGGTCCAGCACCGTGGTGCTGTAATCACCAAAGCGCGCCGGGGTGGTGGCGTCGCCTCCGAGCGTGATCGGGCTGGTGCCGGCGATAAGCGGAACCAGGTTGGTAAAGTTGGTTCCGCCGGTGCTGGCGTCGTAGCTGCCGATATAGGCGTATGCGCTCGGATTGGTGCTGGAGCTGCTGGCGCTGAAACCGATGACGATATGCCCGTCGGGCGTCACGGCGATGGAGCCGTCGTAGAAGGAAAGATTCGGGTTCGAGAGCAGGCCGGAGGCATCGATGGTATTGGTGCTCGGGTTGATGCGCATCCATTGCAGTGCGTCCAGGGCGCTGTTGCTGGGATTCTGTACGGTAATCACCTCCCAGACCTCGCCTATGGAAGTGCTGTTAGCGGGCTGCTGATACAGGCTACCACCGAAGCGGTTATCCACGGCATCGACCAGAATGGTTGAGCCGCTCTGGGGGGAGCTGACCGGGCTGCTATAGCCCGTGGTGGTGGCGAGGCTTTGGGTGTTGCTAAGCGTGGGGCTGTTGATGCTGTCGCTGAGCTGGCTTTGGGCGATGTAATCGGTACCGCCGCTGCTGGCGTAGTTTGCGTACATTGTTTCCGGCATATTGGCGGAGAAGTTGTTGATCGGCTGGACGGCGTAACCGTGGACGCTGGCGTCCACGCCTTCCAGAAGCTGGTAGCCGCTGATGGACGGCGTGGCCCCCAGCAGCGAGGCTTTGGGAATGGACAGCACATCAATGCTGTTGCTGGTGGGGTTGCCGCCGGTGGTAAACATATTGGCGTTGATGAAAACGCCTTGGCCGTTGACACCAAGCGTTGGATAATCCGCCCACAGCCCTGAATTCGAGGGCGAAGAGTTAATCGCAAATCCGCTCCAAGTGCCGAGCGGACTGGAGTTTTGCGACACGGCCACCAGGAGCTGGTTGTTGCCGGTCTGGGGGCTGCTGAAAGTGTCGCTGCTGGCGAACCAGCGATTCACGCTGCTGTCGTAGACCACGCGCACATCGCCGGGATAGATGCCGCCGCCAAGCGTTACGCCCGCGTTGGACCAGAAGCTGGAAAGACTCGAGCTGCTCAGCAGGCTGCCCGTGGTGCTGTAAACCCCCACGTAACCGTTGATGAATTCCATGACATCGCCGCCGCCGACGGCGCCGTCGGTATCGGGGGGATAGAAGCCGGAACTGCTGTAATCGCCACCGGCGAAGTTTTCGGCGATCGTATAACCGGCGCTGCCGTAGGCGGCAACAGGGCCGGCGCCGATCAGCGCGCAGACGGTCAAAGCCAGGATGGCCCGTTTGGAGTTCATCGCTATCTCCCCATCCGCGGGGGCGTCCGCGGGACCTTGTCGGTGGCGGCGCGGGTTGACGCGCGGTTAGCCCGGCGACCCGTACGCCGGGCGTGCGGCTCACCACTCAGCGCCACGTTTCACACCCCGACGCCGGGTTCATACCGAAGCACCACCGCCGGTAGACCGGCGGCTATATAACCTTTCCCCCCTGGCCGGCTACCACGCATTACCCTGCTGGGCGGTGGTGGGATTAACCGTGCGCACGGGCGTCATGCAGGTGTCGTAGGGGGAGGCGAGCGTCTGGATCTCCGGCGCGGGCGGCGAGTTAATCATGGAAAGCCCGACCTGGCTGGTGTCCGTGGTTCCGTTGACCACGCCCGTCGCGGTGGTGTAAGTAAAAATATTATCGCCATTCTGGCCCACATAGGGCGAGATTTCCCAGGAGACGTGATCATCGCCAAAGCCCACATTCTGCCCGGCACCGCCATGGTTACCGGAATTGTAAATGTACGGGCCGTAGGTGTTGGCGGTAGGCAGCGTAGTAGTGACGCGTTGGTAGATGCCATTACCCGCGACGTCGCCGTAGGCGTTGTCCACCGGCGCCATATCGCTGACCAAAGGAACTTCCGTGTTGGCGCCGGTGGTGGTCCACCAGAAGCCGGGCGCCGCGGCGAGCCCGGTGCCCGCCCAGGGCCAGGGGAGCGCAATGGAATAGCTTTCGCCCTGCCCGGTCATTTGAGTTTGCGAGCCGCTGCTGTTGGCGACGACATCGCCAAAATTGAAATAGTAGAAGCTGGCGGGCGGGGGCGACGGGTTCGCGAAATCCAGGGCCGACGTCCAGCTGGCGATGGCATCCGACGGACAGACGAAGCTGTCCGGGGTGGAATAGCCCTGGAGCACCAAAATCCAGAGGCTGGCCATCGGGGAACCTGGCGGATGCCCCCACCATTTCGCAATGTACCAGCCCTGCGCCGCCACCGCTGGATTGATTGGCGTACCGACGACATTGGTGTTCGGCACATCCACGTAGTTCGCGTATTGGGTGGAAAGGAGGTGGTTAGGCCCGATCGTGCTGATTGGCGCCGGAAACTCGCCATTGTTCGGCTGAGCATACGTAATCATGGATTGGATGATTCCGCGCACGTTGGCCATGCAGACGGCGCGATTGGCCAGTTCGCGGGCCTTGGCCAACGCGGGCAGAAGAATTGAAACGAGGATCGCGATGATGCTGATGACCACCAGCAATTCGATCAACGTGAACGCGGCGAACCTTTTGACACGAAGCCACGAAGCCGCGAAGGAGGGCCAAGCGCTTTCAGTTTCCGGTTTTCGTGTTCCGGCGCGGCCCGGCGCTGCCACAGCCGGCGATGCCCCTAAGCCTAGTCGCCCGCGGCGACCCGCTGCGGGCGCGCCGCCCATCTGGGGGGCGGCCTTCCAGGCCGCCATGGTCTTGGGTGGGGGGTGGCCTTCCAGGCCGCCATGGCCCTGGGTCGAGTCGGGCAGGTCGCCACAGTTTACCCGCTTCCGCGGGACGACTTGCTGCGGCGAGAGGCCCACCCCCCACGGGGCCTTCCAACCATGTCTCAATCTTGGGCGCGCGCGGTATGATCCCGACGCATCGGGATCGTGGCGGCGGCCGAAAAACGCCAAGGTTTTTGCTTGACCATCCCATAGGGGGTGTGGGCCAGGAAGGTTGGGCGATCGAGGATTAGGTTGCGCGGGGTGCATGGCATGCCTCCTTGGGCGGCTTTCCACCAGATATTGTACCGCCGTTACCGGCCCGCGGGAAGGGGGCGATCCCGGCGGCAGACTTGGAAGTCCGCGCTGCAAGGCCCCGCCCGCGCGGCGTCACCGCGTCACCGGGTCGCCGTGCCCTTCCGTCCTTCGCCGTCTTCGCCGCGCCAGCAGGCCCAGGCCGCCCAAAGCCAGAAGCGAAAGCGTGGCGGGTTCGGGGACGGAACCCTCGGCTGCGGCCACATTGTCGATGGCCAGGGAGTTGTCGCCGGTGGTGCTGGAGTCGGCAAAGCCGCTCTGCCAATCATTAAACCAGAGGTAGCCGTTGCCGCCGAGGTCCTGGCTCTGCACGGAGGTGAGCAGGCCACCCGCCAGGCCCAGCTGCTGGCCGGTGGCGGAATTGTAGGCGGCGAAGGCGATGCCGGCCGGCGCGGTTCCACCGTTGCTGACATAGGCTACCTTAAACGTGTACCAACCCGTTTGGGTGATGTTGGTCAGCAGCGGTGCATTGGAGACATCGCCGCCGGAGACATCGACATTCAGGACGTTCCCGCTTCCGGGGTTGGACACGTAGAACTGGAAATTGGCGTCCGTTGCGGGGTTGTAGCTCGTACCGCCGAAATTGGCCGCGGTTTCCTGAATTTCGAAGGCGGGCGAGCTTGGCGTTTGCGGGGGACTCCATAGCGCATAACCCCCGTTCCCGCTGAGGTAGGCGTAGACGCTCACCGATTGTGTGAAGGACGAGCCGGGGTACGTGGTGTAACCACCGAACTCGGTGTAGCCGGAGGTGTTCTTTGAGGTGTCGTTGGTGATCACGCCGTAGGAGGCGCCATAGGCCCCGCTTGCGGCCGCCAAGTTTCCGAACTCGAAGGTGTCGCCGCCGCTGCCGTAGGGATAGGACGCGACCGTCGATGTGTTGGTGACGCTTGTGGGGGTTGGGCTGGTGGTCCACCCGCTGGTGCTACCCGACTCAAAGCCTTGCGTGTACGGTATGTTTGCCCTCAGCGGCGCCACGCTCCCGGCGGCCATAATGATCCCCGCCGCAGCCGCGGCGGCGGCCAAGATGGCGCGGGTGCTTCGGGGTGATTTAGACGGATACATAAGTTTCCCCTTCCAAAAAAGGTGTAATCAAATACTACAACGCAACATCGCAAAACACAACCACGCAAGAGGGAAGAGCGGGCCGCCGATGTTTTCTGGTCGCTGTTTTCGGTCGGCCCGGCTCGTCCCGGGATGAACGGATCCAAGCCAGTGGGTTCTGGCTTCCAGTTTCCCGCTCCTGATTCACCCGTCCCAACGGCGCGGCTGCATCGCCACAGCAGTTTCGGGGTTCCGGGTTTCTGGTTTACGGTCTCCAGTTTCCGGTGTCTCTTATTTGTTCCTTTTTACTTTTCCCTTTGCCCTGTCCCGCGGTTGGCGGGGCGGGGCGTTATCGGGGACGCCACCTCCGGTAAACCGGGAGCTATCTATCCCGATGCATCGGGATTGGCGCCATTTTCATCATCCGCCGGTTTTCGCGGAACACGGGCGGCCATCCCCTGACCCCTATTCCCTATCCCCTATTCCCTATAACCTATAGCCTATAACCTAAGACTTCCGCCGCTTTCGCCGCGGCCACAGCAGGGCCAGGCCGCCCAGCACAAACAATGCCAGCGTGGCCGGTTCCGGGGTGGTCACATCGGTGACCGGGTTAAGGCTGTTGACGGTTGTCCCATTGGCGAACTCCGCGCCGCCAATCGTTGTGATGTCGGTCGGCCCGGCGATGCCGTACCTCTGGATGTTTAAAGGATCCGTGTATTGATACCCCTGCGAGTAAGGGTTCGTCGCCAGCGCCTCCGACCAAGGCCCGAGGGCGGCCGAAGGTGAACCACCGCTGTCCGCAACGGCGCCGGAATAACTTATGCCATCCGAGCTGCTTCCATTGGAGACGTCGGCGCCCAACGAGCCTTGCAATAATACAGCGGCAGGCAGGTTATAGCCGGTGTAGTCCGATTGAAAGGCGATACTCGCCAAGCTACCGCTGTTGGTCAGCGAATCCACCTCCAGGCTTAGCTGGTACACGTCGAATCCCGATTCCGATATCACACTGGGCGTGACGGTCAGGTCGCTCCAGGAGAAACCTGAACTCGAATAGTCGGTTTGCGAACCGAAGTCGTAAGTCCCACCGGGTAACAGGGTGGGGGACACGTTCAGCGACTGGAAGGTGTTGTTGCCAATGGCGATGCTGACCGTGGGGTCAACGCTTCCCCACGCCGCGCCGGTTCCCGCGGCCAAGGCCGCGGCGAGGATCGCCGCTAAACATTTAGTGTTCATCCTCATTGTCCGTTCGTCCCTCTCTCCGCATACCACCGGGTTATCACCCGGTGCTCTCCGTGTCTCCGCGTCTGCGTGTCCCATCCTGGGCTTTAGTCGCCCGCGGCGACCTTCGCAGCGCCGATGATGGCATCGGCGGCTACGCCTGCATCCGCCGTGGTTAATCGCCCGCGGCGCCCCTTCTTCTCAAGGAGGCCCAGCCCCCCCGGTCGGTTTCACGGATCTTCTTTACCGCCGGGGGGCCAGGCGCCACGTTAACCGCGTCGGAAAAGCCGCCTATTGGCCTCGATTAGGTTTCGACTTTTTCCGGCGCGGGTTCCCCGTTGATCGAGCGGGTAGCCATAAGCGGCCAGCTTTCAGCGGCCAACGCCACAGACGCCATAGCATGTCCTCTGTGGCCTCTTTCATGCGAACTCCGCACTGGGCGTTCCAAGCCTTTCGGCCACGGCGGCTTCCACTTCGGGCAAGCCGGCGCCGGGCAGAAAGCAGGCGGCGCCGGCGGCAAGGGCGGCGTCGCGCAATTCCGTGGAACCGGGCATGGCGACAGCGACGCATTCCACCGGCGGCTGAGCAGAGCCCAACCGCCGGATCAAATCCAGGTCGCCGTCGCCCGTCGTCTCCAAGACCACCACCCGCACCCGCCAAGTCGCCACGCAGCCAACCAGGTTGGTCAAATCGTCGCCCGCCTGCGGCGCGGCGATCATCCACCGCCAGTCATGCCGGTGTCGCACCGCTAGGGAAAGCAGCCCACGGCTCTGCCCGTGGCTGATAACCAAAACACTTTCCGTAGGGCGGACCACGCCTGTACTTCCTGCCCCGTGAGGGTGAAATCCACGTTCATAGCGCCGGCGGTGGTCGCATGGGGCCCGGTCTCCACCTCGGACGGCGAGTACGATTGGGGAAGGTGGCCATCTCCCCGCCGCGCTTCGCCACCGCAACACACGGGGCGGGCATGGCGCACAATACACAGTCTTGTTGTATTGCAACGACCATGCCAAATGCGTGATCTGGGCGAACCGGTTGTCGCAAGTCGTGTTATATAAAGGGGATAGGTGTGATATATTTATAATTGTGAAGTTTCAGGAGGGTGGGGGCGAAAAGAAGAAATGGTACAGAATGTACCTGATACCGGCGAAAATGGTACATAATGCACCAAATATTATGGTACAAAATGTACCATAATGCCTTCTCGCCGACTGCGGCACGCAAGGGGGATGAGAGCCCCGTTCCGCCCGCGCGCCAGGCTGAATAGATCTATCGGGAAGGGCCGTCGAAAAGGTGAGTTGTTCCGTCATGAACGAGGAATGGTCGCGAGCGCTAAGCCGCGAGTGACAGAGGCGACGGTGGTGAGCCGCTTGCGGCTTAACGGGATTACGCTTGCGGGTGGCGCCGTGTCCGTTGCCCGTATGGCTGCGACGCCAAGCGCGTGTCCGGTTCAAGCCCGGACGTTGCGTAGCTGGCGATGTCCCAACAGTTTGGTCGCCCGGGGGCGCCCCAATGCGAAGTGCCCATGTGCGAAGACACACGCAGGGCCGCCGAACATGCCATGTACCCGATCAGTCCCCGGCGCTTGAAACGCACAGCGCCCGACACTACCATTATACGCATGGATTACAGCCAAATCATCACTGTTGAACCGGACAAACGGGGGGGCAAGCCCTGCATTCGCGGGATGCGCATTACCGTCTACGACGTGCTCGAATACCTAGCCAGTGGGATGACGCCGCAGGATATCATCGCCGATTTTCCAGAACTGACGGTGGATGATATTGGCGCGTGCCTGCAGTTTGCGGCCGATCGCGAACGCCGCCTTCTGAGCCTCCCGGCGTGAAGCTGCTTTTCGATCAAAACATTTCCCACAAGCTGGTGGCGTTGCTCGCGGACACATACCCGGGGTCCCAGCACGTCCGCGTGCTCGGGCTGCACGCAGCACCCGACGAGGTTATTTGGACATGGGCCAAGGAACACGATTGTACCATCGTCTCGAAGGACAGTGATTTCCACCAGCGAAGCTTTGTTCGCGGATGCCCGCCGAAGGTGGTGTGCTTGCGCCTCGGCAATTGCTCGACCGCCCGCATCGCGGCGTGCCTGCGAGAGCACCATCCCCAACTGCAGGCGTTTCACGCTGACGAAGAGGCGGCTTTTCTTGTGCTGGGTCGGCGGTGAAACCGCCAAAGTTTGTCCGCGGCGCGCCAATTTTCATCCAGGCGCGATGGAACAGAAGAACACCGAGAAAACGACGGGGCGAAGCAGCTGTCCCTCTGCTCCGTGAGTAGCACCGAAATACCTGGGTTCGCGGGATCGGGCACACGGATCGCCATTGGCGTGGCCGCTGCCGCTTGCGGGTGGCGCCGTGTCCGTTGCCCGTATGGCTGCGACACCAAGCGCGTGTCCGGTTCAAGCCCGGACGTTGCGTAGCCGGCGATGTCCCAACAGTTTGGTCGCCCGGGGGCGCCCCAATGCGAAGTGCCCATGTGCGAAGACACACGCAGGGCCGCCGAACATGCCATGTACCCGATCAGCCTGTGGTGCGGGTCTCCAGACCTGCCACGTCTCTACCTGGCCGTCCGGCGCCCCATGCGCCATCCGCCTCCAAGCCGCCTGCCGCGCCGGTGCTGGGCGGCTGGATTGCCTTTGGGCGTAACGCGTTTCCATTTAGGTTACGGCCTTGTAGCCCGTGGTCTCGCCGGGGCGCCAGCCGCGGACGGCTTCAGCCAGGCTGGCCGCGGAATCAATTCCCCACAGGGGCACATACCAGCCGGGATCACGGGTGCGAAACAGATGCCAGGCCAGCAGCCCAAGCACCTCTTCCACGGGCCAACTGGCGGGCGTTTCATACGCTTGCGCCGGTCCCGACGCGGTGGTCCGCTGGTGCTGAATCCATTGCCACCATGATTCACTCGCCTCCGCCAAAGCGGCGCGCTTCACGGCCGGTCCGACTTCAATCCGCTGCGGGAGCACCAGGAACGGTTCGATCCAGCGGGCGGTAAACCCTTTTTGCAGCACCAGATACCGGCAACGATCCAGACGATTCAAATGCCGAAAATCCGCTCCCGTCAATTCCTCCAGACGGGTCAGCTTCGCTTTCAGACGCCCCGCCAGATGGAAATCCATCGTGGCGGCGGCGGAACGCATCGCCGCGGTAAGGTCATGGCGGGTGGACTCAACCCCGGCCGCCCCGGCCTGACCCGCGGACTGAAAGGTGAAACTGGACAGGAATTCCGCGGTCCGGCGCAGCTGTTCGAGGTAGGCGTCGCGGCTGATGCTGCCATCGCACGGAGCCGGGCATTTGCCCATATCTTTATAGGGGCAGGCGCTCGCCTGCGGGGCCTGGCGAAGGATGTCGTAATAGCGGCACAGGTCAAAAAGGTCTTCCAGTCCGGTCAGCAGATTCTGGGCGCAGGCCCGGCCCGGCAAGGGACCGAAACAGGCCTGATGGCAGCGGCTGGCGCTCGGACCAATGCGCCAGCGCGGCCAGATGTCCTGGCTGTCCAGCCAGATAAACCACGCGGGTTTCCAGAGCAGCATTTGGCGATAACGCCCCGGAAACAGCCGGCGGGCGCAGCGGTAATACCACCAATTCGCGGCGAACGCGTTGCCAATCCGACGATACCGGACACATGCGGTTAGCGCCCGGTCATCCGGGCGCGGCGGCGCGGCCAGCGCCGACGAGGTGCTCAGACGCCGCGCCCAGGCGTGACGCAGATTAGCCGTGGATCCCAGCAGAACGGGGTTTCCATCGACATCAAGCAGCGCGTATACGGCGGGCGCCGCAGGCACTGTTTTAAGCCAGTCCGCCGCTTCCCCTGGTGGTCCATCCGCCGGCCGAGTCGGGGGAGTTAAACTTTCTGGCAGCAGAGCCTCGAGTTTCTCGGTGCTGGACACTGCGAACCAATCCAAGAGTCGCTGTGGCGGTGAACGGACCGCCCGCTGGGCGCCGGCGGCTTCAGAGGCTGCCAGGAAATAGCCTGCACAAGGTGGCTGGTTCTTTTGGCCGCTGGCTTCGTTGCCCGCTCCTTACAGACCCACTGAGCGGGTATGCTCGTCGCTGGCGCCTCGCCAACAGCCAAAATCCCTGCGCCATATTTGCACAGTTTATTTCCTGGCAGTTGCTTATACCGGCATTCCCGTGATGTTGGATTCAAACACCAGCGTGCCGTCACAGACGCCTTGGCAGTCGGCGATCACACGGCGGCGGTTGATGTCCACCATTTTGGCGATGATAAAGAAACACGTGGGGGGCACCACAGCGCCGCGAAAACGCGTATGGTCCGCCTTGGCGAAACCGAGAAAGCCCATTTCCGGCCTGAGTATTCGCGTCACGTAGGAGCAAAGTTGGGCGGCCGCTTCCAGCATCAACACGCCGGGCATGAGCGGTCGTCCGGGAATGTGTCCGCGCACCCAAAATTCATGCGGCGTGACGTATTTGACGCCAACCGCGGTGGTCACCTCATAATCGATATGAATGATACCACTGAGCAGCTCCATCTCAAAGCGATGCGGATTGACTTTACGTATTTCTTCAACAGGAATCGCGATATGCTGAAGGTTCAGTTTGCTTAAATCATACAGTAAAGGCGGCGCCATAACCCCTGCACCCTTAGCCCGGATGTTTCACCGCGAAGCACACCAAGGGCGCAGCGCGGAACTGAAAAGGTAAAGGTAAAGAGCAAAGAATGCAAGCAGGCCGCTTTGGAGGTCGGTCTGGGGGGGCGGATTTTTTGGCGAACGCCGGCCCGCAACGATAGCGCCAGGTCCCCAATGTCTTAGCGGCGAAATTCAGCCGCCCGGCAGACCTGGAGGTCTGCACCACAAACGAGGTCTGGACTACAAAGCTGGAAGACCTGGAGGTCTGCACCACAAACGAGGTCTGGACTACAAAGCCGGCAGACCTGGAGGTCTGCACCACAAACGAGGTCTGGACTACAAAGCCGGCAGACCTGGAGGTCTGCACCACAAGCATTTGCCGCAGGTCACCAGCCTGTGGTGCAGGTCTCCAGACCTGCCACGTCTCTACCTGGCTGTCCGGCGCCCCATGCGCCCTCCGCCTCCAAGTCGCCAGCGGCGACGGCGCGGCAGTTTGATGAACTCCAGAAGGCAAGCGGCGAGGGATCAGTGGGCTGAGGCGCAGCCCTCCCGTGCCACTGGCCCGTGGGCGACGCTCTCATCGGGATCAATCGAAACTGCGGCAAGCCCCGCCGCCGCAGCAACACGATCCGCCTGGCGCCTCGCAGCTTTCGGCCGCACTACCGGTGTTGGCCCCTTGGGCCACGGCGAATACGGAAAGTTTTCGAACCGTATTGCGGGAATGGCAGTTCGGACACGCCGCTTTCTCCACATCCGGCTGTATACCGCGTGATAAATGTTCGAATGTTCGACCGCACCCCTTGCATTCAAATTCATAGATTGGCATTTGCTTAATCTCCTAAACCCGCATCTAATCATAGTCACCTTTTGAGTCCGTGTCAAAACATTTGTCCTGGCCGGCCTACCCAGGCGCGTGGATGGCGTTGGGCGATTGTTGACGCCCGCCTGCTGGCCTTGGCCGCCCTCACCGCGGCCGGCCCCGGCATCGGCGAAAGGAAAGCCCAAACCCAGGGGCGTCTCACCATCGCGCCGGCATTAACGCCGCCCGGAGGCGTGTCACCGCCGCGCTGCTTCCGTGGCAATCCCGGGCGCGGTGGAGCGCTCGGGCGCCAGCCGCCGGCGCCACTGTGAGCCGGACGGTGTATCATGGACCTCTACGCCAAGCGCTGTCAGGTTCGCACGAAGCCGATCCGCCGTGGCGAAATCTTTTCGCTGCCGGGCTTCGTCCCGCTGCCGCAGCAGGTTCTCCACGTTGGCGCGGGTGTCCTGCGCCAACGGCTGCAACGGCTTGAACATCACGCCCAGCACATGATCCACCCGGCGTAACGCTGCCAGCGACGACCGGGCCTCGTCGTCGGTGAACTTTTTCCGCTTAAACCGGGGGGCGGCCCAGGTAAACAGGGCAGCCAGCGCCGCGGACGTGTTCAGATCGTCATCCAGCGCATTTTGAAATTCCGCCAGCATGTCGGCGTCCGCCGGTTCCAGGCAGGCCGTGCTGGGACCGCCTTCGGGTCCGGCCGGTCCGGTTTCGCCGGCGCCTCCGGGGTCGCCAACGGCGCCGCCAAGCTTCTCGACCAGATCGCGCAGCGAACCCATGGCGCCGGCGGTTTCATGGAGACTTTGCAGGGTGAAATTAAGCGTCTCCCGGTAACGGGTGCGGATCAGCGCCAGGCGAATCACCAGCGGGTCAACCCCTTTTTCCATCAGGTCCCGGATGGTGAAAAAATTGCCTTTGGATTTGGACATTTTTTCGCCTTCCACCATCAGGTGCCGGGCGTGCATCCAGAGGCGCACGAAAGGCCGGCCGGTGGCCCCTTCCGACTGGGCTATTTCGCATTCGTGATGGGGAAAGATGTTATCTTCGCCGCCGGTATGGATATCCAGCGATTCGCCCAGGATCTCCATGGCCATGGAACTGCATTCCACGTGCCAACCGGGGTAGCCTTCGCCCCAGGGCGAAGGCCAGCGCATCAGGTGATGGCGGTCCGGCTTCCAGAGAAAAAAATCAGCGGGATGGCGTTTCGCGGCGGATTCGTTGGTGCGCCCGCCGGCCCCATGCGAAAGCTGCTCCACCGAGTTGCCCGACAGCCGACCATAGGCTGCGAAACCGCCCACATCGTAGTAGACGACTCCATCGGAGCCGATATAAGCGTGGCCGCGGACCAGCAATTTCTGGATCAGTTCGATGAACTGGCCGATATGCCGCGTAGGCCGGGGCATGATGCGCTCCTGGGCCGCCGCGCCGCCGGCGCGATCGTAGTCGGCCACGACGGCCAAGCCGAGGCGGCGCGCATCCTCCAGGAACGCCCGCACAAAAAAATCCGCCACTTGGCCGGGATCGTTCGGATTCTCCACCAGCGCCGCGCCGGACTTCTTGCTCTGTTTCATTTTTTCCACCGCCAGTTCCAGCTTATCGCGGCCGGCGCCGTCGGCGGTTTGGTCCTGCGTCATGTGGCCGACATCGGTCATATTCATCACCTGCCGCACCGTGGCGCCGTGCCACTCCAGATGGCGGCGCAATACGTCGGCAAAAAGGAAAGAGCGGAAGTTTCCGATATGCGCATAGTCATACACGGTTGGTCCGCAGGTATACATGCGAATTTGCGCGCCGCGCAGCGGAGCCTGGGCCGAGGGGCCGGGCGTCTGGGGTACGAAATCTTCCTGTTGATGGGTCAAGCTGTTGTAAAAGCGTACGGTCATCGCGGATACTTTCCCGCCTTTCCTATGGATGGGTCATTGTATGGCGCTGGCCGCGAATGGAAAACCCTCCCGTTTCCCGGTATGCTCCGGCGAAGCGGTTCCTTCGCCGCAAAAATGACCGGAATGGGTTTCCCATGAAAATTCAAGCCCGCGATAAATTGGTTTTGATCGGCGACTCGATCACGGATTGCGGCCGGGCCCGGCCGGTGGGCGAAGGAAATGGCCTTGGCAACGGCTACGTGGCCCTGGTCGATGCCCTGCTGGCGACCGGCGATCCATTACGGCGGATCCGGGTGGTGAATATGGGCTGCAGCGGCAACACGGTGCGCGATCTGGCCCAGCGCTGGGCCACCGACGTGCTGGAGCTGAAGCCGGACTGGCTTTCCATCATGATCGGCATCAATGATGTGTGGCGGCAATTTGACTGCCCCACCCGCCCGGAAACCCAGGTGTTACCCGATGAATTTCAACGCACCCTGGCGGACCTGGTGCGGCAGACGCAGCCGCTGGTCAAGGGTCTGGTTATGATGACACCGTATTACATCGAACCGCGACGCGATGACGCCATGCGAGCGCGGATGGACCAATATGCCGCTATTGTGCGGGACATCGCCCAGCGCAGCGGTGCGGTCTTGGTGGATACACAGGCCGTATTCGACAACCTGCTCCGCGGCTATTATCCGGCGGCCATCGCCTGGGACCGGGTGCATCCCAACCTAACCGGCCATCTGGCCTTGGCCCAGGCGCTGCTGAAAGCTCTGGAGGCGTAGCGTGCGCATATTGGTTACCGGCGCCGCTGGCTTCATCGGTTCGCGGCTGGCGAAAGCCCTGCTGGTGCGCGGCGACACCGTGGCCGGTCTGGATAATCTGAACGATTATTATCCCGTCGTGCACAAACGGCGCAATCTCGCGGACCTGCAAACCCATTCCAATTTCACTTTTATCCACGGCGACCTGCGCGACGCCGATGGGGTCAACCGCCTGTGCCGCGAACAAAAGCCTGGCGCCATCGCCCACATCGCCGCCATGGCTTCCGTGCGCTATAGCGTCGCCAACCCGCTGATTTATGCCGCCGTCAATGTACAGGGAACCCTGAATCTGCTCGAAGCGGCCCGCGGCGCTGGACCGCCGCATTGCCTCGTGGCGTCCACCGGCTCGGTCTATGGCCAATCCACGCCGGTTCCGTTTTTGGAAACCGCCTCGGCGGATCAACCCCTGGCGCCCTATCCTGCCAGCAAGCGTGCCATGGAGCTTTTCGCCCATTCCTACCACCACCTCTGGCAAATGCCTGTCACCGTCCTGCGTTTTTTCAATGTCTACGGGCCGCATGGTCGACCAGATATGATGCCCTGGCGCTGGACACTGGATATCCTGACGGGCCGGGAGCTGACACTTTTTAACGGCGGGCGCCTGAAGCGCGACTGGACCTATATCGACGACATTATCGCCGGCTTTCTGGCCGCTCTCGATTCCCCCTGCGGTTATCGGGTCTACAATCTGGGTTGCGGCCATCCGGTGGAAAATATCGCCTTCGTTCAGATCCTTGAAAAATTGCTGGATCGCCCCGCCCACATCCAAGCTGTCCCCGCTCCGCTTTCCGAACCGCCGGTAACTTATGCGGATATCGGCAAAGCGGTCCGCGAGCTTGGCTATCGACCGCAGGTGCAAGTGGAGGAAGGTCTGCGCCGCTTTATCGCCTGGTTGCGCCGGGAACACCTCGTCGCCTGAATCGTCGTCTGAAATGCTTGTGAACCGGCGCGGTAAACTTTATATTAATGCGTTTAATCGTCGCCACGCAGCTGCGGGCAGAGGATGCGTATTTCATGGCGCCAATGGAATCCGAACCGGTTTCACCCCAGGCGGACCGGAGATTGCGGCGTGTCGCGGTGCTGGGCAGCACCGGCTCAATTGGACAGAGCACCCTGCAAGTCGTTGCTCACTTGGGCGGACGCTATCGTGTCACTGCTTTGGCCGCAGGCCGGAGTTGGCAAAAGCTCGCGGAGCAGGCGCTGCGGCATCATCCGCGCGTCGTAGTCTTAAGCCAGCCGGCGAAACCCGGTGATGTCCCGGCTTTGGAGCGCGCCTTGCGCCGGCGGGGTATTGTGGTGCGCACGGGTCTGGATGCGCTCGCCGAGATCGCGCAACGGCCCGATGTGGATATCGTGGCGGCGGCCATGGTGGGGGCGGCGGGCCTGCGTCCGGTGCTCGCGGCGGCCCGGGCGGGCAAATGGATCGCCCTGTCCAACAAGGAAACCCTGGTTGCAGCGGGCGGCCTGGTGATGCCGCTGGCCCAACAGCACGGCGCCTGCGTGGTGCCGGTGGATTCGGAGCACTCGGCCATTTTCCAGGCGCTGCGCTGCGGGCAAACCGCGGAAATTCGGCGGATCATCCTCACGGCCAGCGGTGGACCGTTTCGAACTTGGACGAAAAGCCGCCTCCAGCGGGCCACCGTGGCGGAGGCCTTGCGGCATCCCAATTGGCGCATGGGACCTAAGATAACCATCGATTCGGCCACGTTAATGAACAAGGCCCTGGAAATTATTGAAGCCCATTGGCTTTTTAATCTGCCGGCAGAGCGCATCGACGTGCTTATTCATCCCCAGTCCATCATTCACAGCATGATCGAGTACGTGGACGGCAGCATTATCGCCCAACTCGGCGCCCCCGACATGCGCACCGCCATCCAATACGCCCTGACCCATCCCCGGCGCTGCGCCGGTTGCGGCCGTCGCCTGGATTGGTCCAGCATTCAACAGATGACATTCGAGGAGCCGCGCGAGCGGTTCCCCGCCCTGGCCCTGGGCTATGAAGTGGTGCGGCGCGGCGGCACCAGCGGCGCGGTCCTGAACGCGGCCAATGAAGCCGCCAACGCCCTGTTTCGCGCCGGCAAAATTCCGTTCGGGAATATTCTGCGACGCATCGAACGGGTGCTGGAAAAACATCTTCGGTGCGGTTTCGTAGGCCGCCCGACCCTGCAGGACCTGCTGGCGTGCGACGTTTGGGCCCGCCGGGAGGCGCTGGATGGCTAACGCTTCCATCAGGTGTCCACGGGATCGGGGCGGCGGTACCGTGAATCGTCGGCTCGTCACCATTTCAGCAAGAAGGTGCCCGGTGTTTTTCAGAACATGTTTCGTCCTCGCGCGGCGCGGTTTAGCCGCCGCGAGGCGGGTCCTGGTTGCACCCCGTCGGCCGCGCTGGGCCACTCTCGCTGCTTTCGCCGCACCCCTGCTGGCGGCGGTGGCCTTGGTCGGCGTGCTGGACTCGGTGCGCAAATGGGTCTTATTCCTGATTGGCTTCGGTGCGGTGATCTTTTTTCACGAACTGGGCCATTTTTTAACCGCCAAATTTTTCAAGATCCGCTGTGATGTCTTCGCGCTGGGCATTGGCCCGCGCCTGTGCGGTTGGCGGAAAGGGGTGGGCTTTTCCGTCGGACCGACGCCCATCGGTCCGGTTCCGCCGAGCGCCCCGGAGGCTGGCGCTGCGCCAACCAGAAAAATTGGCGAGACCGATTACCGCCTCTCCTGGTTTCCCTTCGGCGGATACGTCCGCATGCTGGGGCAGGACGATCTGGACGCCCGCAAGGTCAGCGATGATCCGGCGTCATTTGGCGGTAAGCCGATCTGGCAGCGAATGATTGTCATTGCTTCCGGCGTGACCATGAACCTGATTTTCGCCGCCATTCTGTTCGCGGTCATCTTCCGGGTGGGGGTTCGGTTTCCACCGGCGGTGGTCGGCGGGGTTATTTATGGCAGCCCCGCGCAGCAAGCGGGGCTGCGCACGGGCGACCGCATCATTTCCGTGAACCACCATCCGCCGTTGGGCTTCCTGGAGTTCACCGATCTGGCCACGGCTTCGGCCCTGGATAGTCCCGGCCAGCCGGTGAGTCTGCAGTATCTGCGCGGCCATAGCGCCAGGGTGTACAGCGTCAACGTTACGCCGCGTCCGGCGAGCGCTACGGGGTTATTGACCTTCGGCATCCTTTCGCCGGTTTCCCTGCGGATCGCCCCCCTGACCCCTGCCGGCCGCCGTCAGCTGCGGCAGGTGTATCCGGCATGGAAAGGCGTGGGGGCGGGGGCAGTAATCCGCCGGATTGACGGTCATCCGGTACGCAATTACGGCCAGCTGGATTATTGGATTCAGCGCTCCGGCGGTCGACCGGTGCGGCTGGAATTTTCCTCCGCCCGGAACGGGCAGCGTGTCATCACGCTGCAACCCACCTTGGCGCCCCGGCCGGGAGTTACGCACTGGCCGGCTATTCTGGGTATGTATCCGCTGGTGCGGGTGCAATCAGTCCTCCCCGGCGATCCGGCCGCCGCGGCGGGGATAAAAACGGGTGACCGTATTATCCAGATTGGCGCGCTGCGGTACCCCAATATCCACACGTTACGGGCGTTCCTACTGGCCCACGGCGGCGCGCTGGTTCCAATCACCGTGAGGCGCGGTGACCACACCGTGCTCTGCCACGCGCGGCTCGTGGACCGTCATGGAAGCGGTTTCCTGGGAATCGCCCTGGGCTACGATTTTCTTCGCCCGCAGGTTGGTGCAGTGACGACCGCGGCCGCTAAATTGGGAATCCGTTCCGGTGCGGTCCTGACGGCCCTCAACCTGGGTGGACCGAACGGTCCGTCCGTGCCCATCCATGATTGGTTCCAACTGGTCAACCACTTACGCCGCGCCCACGGCGACCAGATTACGCTGGCGTTCGCCGGCGCCGCACCGCCGGTGTCGCTGCGTCTGACCCGTCGCCTGGTCGCGCCGTTGAAGCGGATCGAGTATGTGTTGGACCTGCCGCTGGAACCCCTGCTGCGTTTGCAACGGACCCGCTCCTGGACCGGGGCGGTGGTCATGGGCCTGGATCACACGTGGCGGTGGATTCTGCGCACCTACCTGACGCTGCGCGGCATCGGCGTTGGCACCATTTCGCCGCATCAATTGCATAGCGTGCTGGTGATCGCCAAGCTGGGTTACGAAGTGCAGAGCCGGGGCTTTACCTACCTGCTGTTTTTTCTCGGCGTTATTTCGGTCAATCTCGCCGTGATTAATTTCCTGCCGCTGCCGATTCTCGACGGTGGGCTGTTTCTGTTGTTGCTGGTGGAAAAAATCCGCGGTCGGCCGCTGCCGCTGAAGCTGCAATCAGCCATCCAGATCGCCGGCATCGCGTTGTTGGGCGCCCTGTTCTTGTATATCACCGTTTTCAACGACTTGCCGATGCTGCTGCGCTAATAGCATCCAAGTTCAGCGCACCTCAATCCGACGCTGGCCTTGTTCTATCTGCTGCAGAACAGCCGACAGCAGCGGCGCGAACCATTTCAGCAGCGTACGACGCGAACAGTTGCCGATCCGCAGCCACACGACGACCGGCGCCATTGGAGCTTGTCGCAGGCGGGCTGCGAAATCCTCGTCCTTGGTAAGGATAATCGCCTGTTCGTCCCAGGCGTAGCGCCAGATAAACGCATCTTCGGCGTCACGCAGGTCGACCTCTTCCGTATGGCGGGCATCACATGTCCAGCGTCCCTGAGCCATCGAGCCAGCGCGGGTGGAAGTTGGGCGTCGATGACGAATTTCAACGGGAGCCTCTACCGCCCGGACGCCAGTAAAACTGAATGGTCGACTTCCTGGGCGGCGTATTCCAGACACGCCCGGATGTCCTCAGCTTCCAGGTAGGGAATATCGGCCAGAATTTCCGTCTCAGGCACGCCGGCAGCCAACAGGTCCAGTACGTCCTTGACTCGGATGCGCATTCCCCGGATGCACGTCCGCCCTCCGCATTGTTTCGGATCGAAGGTGATCCGATCCACGTATTTCATAACCGATATTCTACATGGTTAGCCTAGCCGCCTCAAATCCCGCTCGGTTCAAGTTCCCGCGAACACGGGTAGGCCCGCGTCCGGCCGATGCTGTTTTCAGCAAGGAAGTCTTGTACCGACGAGGCACGCCGTAGGCCCCTTAGCGGACGATACGAGCGCTACCGCCGCCATGGACGTGCATGAGTTCGGAGCACTGAATCTGGCTGGTATCCCCGCGGGTGCTCTGCAACAGCGCACCGTGGGCGGCGCCTAAATCCACGCATTCCTGCGGCGCCAGGCCGGAAAGCAGCCCATAGATCAGGCCGGAACAGAAGCCATCCCCGCCTCCGACCCGGTCTTCGATTTCCAGCCCTTCGAACCGCCGGCTCCGGTAGAACTTGCCGCCCAGCCACAAAATGGCGGACCAGTTGTTCACCAGGCCGGATTGGACCTCGCGCAGCGTCGTGCCGACCGCCTGCACATGCGGGTAGCGTGCCACGACCTGCCGCACCATCTCTTCATAGGCGGAGGTATCGAGTGCGGCAAGATTCTTGTCCCCGCCAGGAATATCAAATCCCAAAACCTTCTGAAAGTCTTCTTCATTGCCGATGAGCACGTCGATGTTCCGCACCAGATTTTTGGTCACGCGCTGCGCTTGTTCGCTGCTCCAGAGTTTGGACCGGAAATTCAGATCGTAAGAGACCATCGCGCCAGCCGCCTTGGCCGCCTCTAACGCCTCACCCGCCACCTGGGCGGCTCCGTCCGACAACGCGCTGAAAATGCCGCCGGTATGCAACCAACGCGCCCCCCGGGCGAAAATAGATTTAAAATCAAGCTGCCCCGGCTGGAGATTCATGGCCGCGGAATGGCCGCGGTCATACAGGGTCACCGATGCGCGCACCCCGGTGCCTACCTCGGTGAAATTCAGCCCTACGCGATCGCGGCGGCCAACGCCGTCATACGGGGTCAGCACCACGCCACTCATATCCATGCCCACCGCTCGACCATGATTAAGAATGATCCGGCCCACCGGGTTATCCACGAGCCGCGAAAGAAATCCGGTCCGCAAGCCAAGGCGAGCCAGGGCGTAGGCGACGTTGTACTCGCCGCCGCCTACCCAGACCTCCAGGGTATGGGCGAATTCGATACGGCCATGGCCCGGCGGTGAGAGTCGTACCATGCATTCGCCCAAGCTCAACAAATCCCACTGGCACTGCCGGGCCGGTTTAATGTTCATGACTTGTCCCCATCTCCAAATAACGCTTCGGAACCAGACGTTATGGTATAGACTCCGGTCACAGCGTCAAGCACTGGACTTCCCCGGCTGCCCGCCGTCGCCGCTTTTGTTTCCTGCGCCGTTCGCTATAATTCAGCCGCTTCACGTGTGACAACGCATGCGCCAACGCGGGGGTGAAATGTCATCAGCAAGGTTTCAGACGCCGGAGGCGGCCAGCGCCGCATTGCTCCAGGAACCCGCCAGACGCACCGACGCTTTCTTAAAGCGATGGTTGCGGGCCCGGACCGGCATACCGGATCTGCTGCAGGAAGCGGTCGGCTACAGCCTTTTTGGCCCCGGCAAGCGCATCCGGCCAGCGCTGGCGCTGCTGACGTGTGAGGCGGTGGGAGGACGCCCCGAACAGGCCCTGCCGGCCGCCGGCGCCCTCGAGCTGATCCATTGCTTTTCCTTGGTGCACGACGATCTTCCGGCCATGGATAACGATAATCTACGGCGCGGCCGGCCGACCAACCACAAGGTTTATGGGGAAACGGTCGCCATTCTGGCTGGTGACGCGATGCATACGTTGGCGTTTGAATTGCTGGCTGATACGATAAAGGATCCGGCGCTGGCTCAGCTTCTGATTCGGGAATTGGCGACGGCCAGCGGCCCGGCGGGCATGATCGGTGGACAGCTGCTGGATACCTGCGGCGAACGTCATTACGGATCCGCGAAAAAGTCATGCTACGGCACTCCGTCGGGCGGGCGACGCGTAGATCTTCTGCAGCGCATTCACCGCATGAAAACCGGCGCTCTGATCACCGCCGCCTGCCGCATGGGGGCCCGTTGCGGTGGCGCCGATGACCCTCTGCTGCGGATCGTGCAGACCATGGGCCGCGCTGTCGGCTTGGCCTTTCAAATTGTCGACGACTTGCTGGACGCGACGGCCACACAGGAGCAGCTCGGCAAGCGCACCGGCAAGGATGCTCCGAATGGAAAGCTCACATACCCCAGTTTGCTGGGGATTGCGGAAAGCCGCCGGCGGCTGCAACGCCAGCAGGCCATCGCCGAACGCATGACCCGCCGAATCGGTCCGCGCGCCCAGCGGTTGGCGGAAGTTATCCACATCCTGGCGCGCCGAGACCGCTGAGGATTTCCGCATCCCCGCCGGCCGCCGTATAATAAACTGGGGTTATGATAGCTTTAGGTTAATCTGAACGTGCCATCGCTGTTTCTTTATGTACTGCAGGGGCCGGATCGGGGGCGGAAATTTGATTTTTCCGCGGAAGATCCGGTGTTGTTGGGCCGCTCCAGCGACATGGTGCCCCTGTCGGATCCTACGGTGTCGCGCCGCCACGCCAGGCTGCAATGGGATGATTCCAGTTGGGTCTTGACGGATGACGGTGGGGCCAACGGCGTGTTCGTCAACGGCGTACGCATCACCCAAGCCACGAAGCTGAAGGGCGGTGATCAGATCCGCCTCGGCACCACCCTGCTGGTGTTCGGGGCACCGGCCCGCGAAGTGAGCCTGGTGGAGAGCGATCAGACCTCCGCTCGCACGGAAGGCGGCCGGAGCGATTCCTCCATTCTCAGTACGGTGTCCAGCAGCGACGATTCCGTGGTGCTTGCGGCGCCGGAGCCATCCCAGATGGCTATGGCCAATTTCCGCGTACTCCTGCAGATATCCACCGCCATCGCCAGCGTGTTCGATCAAGATCAGTTGCTCAACAAAGTGATGGACCTGGTGTTTGAACAACTGCACGCCGACCGGGGTTTCATCGGCTTGCTGGACCGCAGCACCGGCCAGGTTACGCCGGTGGTGGTCCGCTACCGTAATGAAGGGGAGGTCGGCAAAATCGCCGTCAGCCAGACCATCATCCGGCACGTGCTGGAACGTAACGAGGGCGTTCTGTCGAGCAACGCCATGACCGATCAGCGTTTCAAGAAGGGAAAATCGGTCCACAATCTGGTGATCCGCAGTGCGGTGTGCGTGCCAATCAAAGGGCGTGAGGAAAATCTCGGCGTGCTGCACATTGATTCCAGCGTCGCCAACTATTCCTACACGCCCGATCAACTGCGCCTGCTCACCGCCATCGGCCAGCAAACCGGTCTGGCCATTGAAGTGGCCCGCCTGCACCAGGAACTGCTGCAACAGGAGCGGCTCGCCGCCACCGGGCAAACTGTCGCCTCGCTTTCGCATTCCATTAAGAACATCCTCCAGGGAATTCGCGGCGGCGCCGACGTGGTCCAACTCGGCATGGACGCCAATAATCTGGACCAGGTGCGCACCGGCTGGACCATCCTGCAGCGCAATCTGGACAAGGTTCAGACGTTGACCATGAACATGCTGGCGTACAGCAAGCCGCGCCAGCCCCACTTGGAGCTGATCAACGTGCCGTTTGTGCTCCACGAATGCCTGGAGCTGATCGCCCCGCAGGCGGCGGACAAAAAAATCACCCTGCTCAAGGAGATCAACAAGAATCAGCCACCCGTTCCGGCCGACCCGGATGGCCTGCACCAGGCCGTGCTGAATCTGCTGCATAACGCCCTGGAGGCGGTGGAATCCGGGCGCGGGGTGATTACCGTCACCAGCGACGTGGACCCCGTCCAACAACAAGCGGTCATCGAGGTTCAGGACAATGGTGTCGGCATCTCCCCGGCCAATCTCCAGCGGATGTTCGAGCCGTTTTATTCCACCAAGGGCCAGCGCGGCACCGGGTTGGGGTTGGCTGTTACCAAGAAAATCATCCAAGAACATGGCGGGCGGATCAGCGCAACGTCCCGATTGGGCGGTGGCACCACCTTCCGTCTGACCGTGCCGCTGCACAATCACCACCTCGGTGACGCCGGCAAGACCGTGGTGGGAGCGTAACCATGGCCAAATCCTGGCAGGCCCGCATCGGCGCCGCTCCCGATGAAGCCGCGGAAAAATTTGTCGAATCGCTTTCTTTTGACTATCGCCTGGCGCCGTACGATATCCGTGGATCCAAAGCCCATGCGACCATGCTGGCCCGGGTCGGCCTGATTTCCCGCCAGGAACTGCGTCAGATCGACGCCGGTCTCGGCGCGATTGCACACGACATTGAAGCCGGCACGTTCACCTTCGATCGGGCACAGGAAGATATTCACATGGCGATTGAAGCGGCGCTGATCGCGCGGATCGGATCAGCCGGTAAAAAGCTGCATACCGCCCGCTCCCGCAATGATCAGGTCGCTTTGGACCTGCGCCTGTGGTGTCTGGACGCCATCGACACGTTGGATTGTGATCTGACCGCCGCGCAGACGAGCCTGGTGCGCCTGGCCCAGCGGCAGGGCCATATCATCCTGCCGGCTTACACCCACCTGCAGCGGGCGCAGCCGATGGTGTTCGGTCATGAGTTGCTCGCGTATGCCGAAATGTTCCAGCGCGATCGCGAGCGCCTGGCTGACAGCCGGCGCCGCACCGCCGTCAGTCCCCTGGGGGCGGGCGCGGTCGCCGGCACCACGCTGCCGATTGATCGTGCCTTGACCGCGGAACTGCTCCGCTTGCCGAAGGTGACCGCCAATTCGCTCGATGCCGTCAGCGACCGCGATTTCGCAGCGGAACTGGCTTTCGGGTGCGCCCTGATTGCGGCGCATCTTTCCCGCTGGGCGGAACAATGGATTATCTACTCCACCACTGAATTCAATTTTCTGCGCCTGACCGATCGGCATACCACGGGCAGCAGTATGATGCCGCAAAAACGTAATCCGGACTTACTGGAATTGATCCGCGGTAAGACCGGAGGTGTCTACGGACATCTGCTCGCGTTGCTGACCATCCTCAAGGGCCAACCTCTCGCGTACAACCGCGATATGCAGGAAGACAAACGTTCTCTGTTCGCCGCTGTGGATACCGTCCATGACGCCCTGGGCGTTGCGGCCGCGATGATTGGCGCCGTCACCATCCAACCCGAAGCCATTCGTCAGCACATCGATGAGGGTTTTCTCGACGCCACCGCTTTGGCGGAATATCTGGTGCGACGTGGCGTGCCCTTCCGCTCCGCGCATCAAGCCGTCGGGCGGCTGGTGGCGCAATGTGAGTCCGCCGGCATCCACACCCTGGCGGCCTTGCCGTTGGCAACCCTGCGCCGCGCTTGCCCGCAAATTGCGCCGGACGTCTACCGCGTGCTGGGCGCTGAATCCACCGCGGCCGCTTATCGTTCCGCCGGCGCCGGCGGCACGGATCAGCTCAAAAACCAGCTGGCCAGCTGGATTAAGCGCCTGAATCTGAATAATCCCGATGGAAATCGGGCGATCCGTGGACGGTCCCGGTCGCCGAAGAAGGCGACTCGACAAAGTCCTGCCCGCCCGCTGGTCGCCGAAGTGGGCGACTCGACAAGGCGAGCGGGGCGAGCGGTGCCAAACCGGGTTGCTGCCCGTGGCCCCCCTCAGGGCCGCGGGTGATGGCGCCGGTGAATGTTGCGGAGTCGGTCGGCATCCACATGGGTATAAATCTGGGTGGTGCCGACGTTGGCGTGGCCAAGCAGTTCCTGCACAACCCGCAGGTCCGCGCCGCCGGAAAGCAGATGCGTGGCGAAAGTATGACGCAACATGTGCGGATGCACGCGGCGCAGGCCGGCCGCGCGGCTGATCCGGGCCAGCCGCTGCCAGAGCACGACGCGGTTAATGGGCCGCCCAGCACGGGATAGAAAGACTTGTGGCGGCGGCTCAGCTGCGGCCTGGACCGCCAACAGCCGCGGCCTTAGCCCCACCAAATAGGTGTTGAGCGCGGCTTGGGCGGGTTTCCCGATCGGCACGATTCTTTCCTTGCGTCCCTTCCCCAGCACGCGGATGACGCCCAAGTCCGGATGCAGGTCGGACAACGTCAGCTCCGCCAATTCGCTGGCGCGCAGGCCGCAGGCGTAAAACAATTCAAGGATGGTGCGGTCGCGATCGGCCAGAGCATGGCCGGGATCGACTGCCTGGAGCAGCGCTTCAATCTCGCGCCGACCGAGCACATCGGGAAGCTTTTTCCAGGCCTGCGGCGTTTCCAACAGTTCGGTCGGGTCTTCCCGGCATAGGCCGCGGGCCCGCGCGAAACGAAAGTACATTTTCAACGTTGCCGTATGCCTTAGGATGCTGGCGGTCTGCATCCTCCGCTCGGCATGGAGATGTCGCATATAGTCCCGGACCGTCGCCGCATCCGCCTGGTTTAGAACCCGATCGTGGGCCTGGCAGAAGCCCGCAAAATCATACAGATCCGTGCGGTACGCCGCCTGCGTATTCACGGCCAGACCAAGTTCCAGCTCCAGATAGACCAGGAAGGCGTCAATACCATGGGCGTCTGGTGACGCCGGTGGTTTAGCTTGGCGGCCTGGGCCGGTTCCCGTAACGATCCGCGCCATGGTCTGATTCCCGGTTACCCCTAAAGCCAGGGCCGCGCCGTGCCCTTTTCCGCCAACTCCAGTGGGCTCGGTCCATCGCCCCTCGCACCCCCGCGCAGCGCCTGGGTGCTAGATTTGTGCATAGATATAGACATATATCGTGCATTCGCCACAGTCAGGATTCCCGTCCACTTTACTTCGATCGGCATAAGCCGTCCGCTTAAGGCCACGCCACGATCAACCTTCCTACCGGATTTCGCGCGGAGGCCATACCGATGGAGATGCTGGATCGCATGGCAGATCTCCGGCACCCTCCGGGCCTCATCCACCACCACCCAAGCTGGTCTTTTTATTATAAGGTTGGTCAATCAACAATAAAGAGTATGATTCGTTGCCACCACCTTGCAACGGGGATCTTCCCCGCGCCGAAGGCAGCGAAGTCACCTGAGAAATCCGGATGATTCCCGTAGCGCCAGCGGCGGCTGGATAATTTCGGAAAGGATAACGACGCTGCGCAGGCCGGAGCGGCTGGTCAGAACTTTGCCCAGAACCTGGCGTAGGGTTTGCGGAGCCGCGGCAACGGCGGAGGGGGCAGCCGGTCGACGCGGTGCCGTGGTTTTGGAAGTCGCGGCCCGCGGCGCAACCGCCGCTCCCTCGGATACGGAGCGGGATAACCGCGTGGGCGCAGGTTGCTGCGGAAAGATCGTCGCCGCGGCACGCACCGTACGGCCTGGGCCGGCGGGTCCGGCGACGGTTCGTTCCGGATCTACGCGGCGGATCGCCGTAAATTCCGCCGGTGGCCGCACCGGAGCGGTCGGCTGAGGAACGACTCGGATCGGACGCGACCCTGGCACAAGAGCACCGGGGCGTGGCGGAATGGAACGCTGCCCCGGCACAGCGGGAGCACGGGGCAATGGGGCCGCGCCGGCCGCCTGCGCGGCGCGGCGGCGAGCCTGTTCGCGGGCCAGTTGCTCAATGGTAATTCGCCCGGAAAGAATTTCGCGGGCCAGTTCATTCGGGTCGCGGGGAATATCGGCCATGGCTTGCGCTTTCGGTTGTCGGCGGCCCTGGCGCGTCCGCCTTCTTTCGGGGCGAATCGGCCCTCGTCGTCGTGCCAGCTTATTCTAGCAGATCGCGTCGGTGACGCATAGTTTAGCCCAACGCGCGCAGCGATTCCGCAGGGCGGGTCGCTAAAGCCGACAGGACAGCGGGTTGGGCGGTTTTGAGGCCAGAGGCAGATTCGCAGGGGCGTTTTTCGGCGGGGTGGACGGGGACTCCCTGCGGCGCGCC
>JAJYFE010000166.1 GCA_021785435.1 Planctomycetota bacterium | reverse complement strand
CATCAACGCCCACCCGCCGTCCGACCAATCATATTCTCGTCGGTGGCGGAATAAATTCAGCAGCGCATCCTGAACCAGGTCTTCGGCCTGGTGGGCGTCACGCATCCCGGCGCCCAGCATGGCCCGGGCCAAGGCGAGCAGCCGGCTGATATTGGCGTTGACCGCGGCTTCAAACGCCTCGTTGGGTGCTGCCTCCACGGCCATTTTGCCATCCGACGTCATTGGTTAGAACGCCTGAATACGCGCCGGGTTGCAAAAATCCGGTTTGCCAACACCGCCCTTACTATTGTACACTAAGCTCTTCGTTGCCCCTATCCGTCGACGTCGCGGAGTTCTTCACAGGGGCGTGGCCATAGTTGTGACAACCAGCGTAGGCGCGGTGTCCCACCGCTGGTCCTGACCACAAATCCGCGCCCGCTCCAGCCAGGGACCGCCAATGTCTGGGCTTGCACAAATCATCCCCACCCCGTTCTTCACGGCACTCGTGCCATATATGCCGGTATTTTACGTCTCCTTCGCGGTTACGCTGGTCTTAACGCCGCTGATGCGTCGTCTGGCCCTGGCGCATGGCGTGATCGATGAACCCGACCGGGGGCGCAAAGCCCATAAACATCCGATCGCTTATTTGGGCGGCGTGGCGATATTCTTAGGCTGGCTGGCCGGCATCCTGATCGCGGCGACCATCCAGGCCCCGGGGCGCAACCGGATGCTTCTGACTGGCTTGGAGACCGCGCCGGGGGTCATCGCCGGCGCCGGGATCATCATGCTGTTCGGTCTGCTGGATGACGTATACAAGCTCGTACCCCGGCTGAAACTTTTCGCCCAATTGCTTGGCGCTGCGACGTTATTTTTTTTCACCGTCAACCGCCATGGCTTTTTCATTATACGCCTGGACCTGGCCAATATGTTGATTTATCCGTTGGAAAGACACGGTTGGCTGGCCCCACTGCAGACGTTGGCCCCCGTATGGTATGGCACGTTCGCCGGCATCTTCAGCGCCGCGGTGGTGGTGTTCATCGTCATGGGCGCCAGCAATGCCCTGAACCTGCTCGACGGTCTGGACGGTCTCTGTGGCGGGGTCACCGGCATTATGGCCTTAGGTTACCTGCTGCTGGCGCTCGCGCTGGCGACGGACGCTACCGCGGTGGACATGGTTTCATTGGATTCCACGCGCATCACGTTAAGTCTGGCGTTGCTGGGAGCCGTACTCGGTTTTTTGCCGTTTAATTTTAACCCTGCCCGCATCTTCATGGGTGATACGGGAAGCATGTTCCTAGGATACCTCTGTGGAGCGATGATGATCCTGTTCGGCGATGAAGGAATTCTGCGCTGGTTTCTCGCCGGCATCGTCATCTTTTCCATGCCCCTGCTGGATACTTTGTTGGCCATCGTGCGCAGAAAGTTCAACCGTCAGCCGATATTCTCCCCCGACGCCCGCCACTTCCATCATTTTTTACTGCGGCGCGGCTACTCCGTGCCCCGAACCGTTCTGACGATTTACGCGATGACGGGGCTGTTTGTGATTTTGGCGCTGCTGATGGTCACAATTCCCACCCCGGTCGGCGTTGGACTGTATCTGGTGCTGTTCGCCTGGCTGGTGATCGCCGCGTTTAAACTGGGCCTGATCTTTCAACGCGTCGCGCCGGTCACGCCGACAACTGGCGCCACCCCGACGCCGCTGCCCGCACCGCCCGCGACCGCCGCCCCGGTACCCCCCAGTGGCCCTGCGCCCGGCCCGGTTCCGCGCGCCGACGGCCGCCGCTCCTGAAAATACCGGGAAAGGACCCACAGCGCGGCGGAGCCGCAACCAAAATATATGGCCCCCGGTCCGCACCACGGAGGCGGAATAGCTTAGTCGCCCACGGCGACCTTCGGCGGATTGAGGAGTCGCCTCTGGAGACCTTGCCGGGGGTGGATTCTCCGCCGGAAACCGGGGATTCTCCGCGGGCCAAAATCTTCGCGTCGCGCGGAAAAACACGCGGATTGTGACCTGGATAAAATCCGTGGAATCCGTGTAACTGCAGATGGCAGACGCCATCTTCATTTTGGTGGTCGTGTTGACGCTGGCGCGGCGCTGGGCTAATTTAATGTCCGGGTGGACCGCTGGGGCGTGGCCGACGCCCGGCGCGGATGGCCCGGGGCAAGTACGATTCAGAAGGAGTGGCCAGCGTGATCATCACCGTGACGGGCCGGCATCTGGAAGTGACTCCGGCCATCCGCAAGCACGCCGAAGAAAAGGCCGCGAAACTTTTAAAGTATTACGATCGCATCAAGGAAATTGAAGTGATTTTGGACGGCAGCGCCGATAAGCACATGCGCGTGGAGATGATCGTCAATGCGGAGCACCACAATATGTTCATGGGCACCGTGGACGGCACGGATTTGTACGCCTGCATTGATCTGGCGGCGCATAAGCTGGAGCGCCAGATCACGGAGCATAAAGATCGGTTTCGTAACCGGAAACACCCGGCGTAGGGGCTGGGACCCCGGTGGACCGTCACCACGCTTCGGACGCGCCGGGGCCACTGACGCGCCCCAGCGAGCCGGCAAAACGCAACCTTGCTCGAAAGACTGGAGTTGGCATGAAGCTCACGGATTTCATGGTCAAAGAGGCTATTGTCCCTGATTTGAAAGCCACCAACCGGGAAGGAGTAATCCGGGAGTTGCTCGGGGCGCTGGCGCAAGCGGGAGCGATTAAGGCCGGGGACGTGGAGGCCATCGGCAAGGTGGTTTTGGAGCGTGAAAAAAAGGGCAGCACCGGGTTTGGCCGAGGGGTCGCGGTGCCGCACGCCCGCCATCCCGCCGTAAGCCGGCGGGTCGCCACCATCGGCCACAGCGCCGCTGGCGTGGACTTTGCCGCCCTGGATCAGGCGCCGGTTTACAGCATCGTGCTACTGCTTTCGCCGACGACCAACCCCGATGATCACTTGCAGGCCATGGAGAATATCTTCCGTAATCTGCAACAGGAAATGTTTCGCCGGTTCCTGCGCCGCGCCTCCACGCGGGCGGAGATCATCGATTTGATTGAAGAAGCCGACCAGACCGGTCTTGCCCGCTGAAATGGACAGACAGATCACCATTTCCAATAAGCTCGGCCTGCACGCCCGTCCGGCGATGCAGTTTGTCGACTTGGCCAATCAGTTCCGCAGCAGCATCCGCGTGTGGAAGGGAGATTTGAACGTGGACGGCAAGAGCATCATGCACATGATGATGCTGGCGGCGACCGAGGGGACGGGCTTGAAAATCCAGGCCGACGGCGAAGATGCCGCCCAAGCCCTGGATGCCCTGGAAAAACTCGTCAACAGCCGCTTCGGAGAAGAATAATCCGGCCGCACCCCTTGGGCCTGGGGGCTGCCGTCCACCGAACCAAAAAGCACCGGGCTTCAGCCCGGTGAGCTTCAGCTCGCCCGCGGCGACCCGGTGAACGGCTTCCGGACGCGACACCCGAAAGTTTAAGTCGTGACAGAGCGCTACCGCCCGGCACGGGACTACCGACTTGCAACCTTGCCCTGCAATGGGTACACTTGGGATATGCCTGATACATGTACTAATACAAGAAGTCCTGTTTACGAGGCGATGCTGGACCGCCTGCGGCGGCAAATTGACGGCCACGAGTTTGAGCCGGGTGCCTTTGTGATCTCGGAAACCGCCCTGGCGAACCAGGAAAAAATCAGCCGCATGTCGGTGCGCCGGGGCGTGGAAATCCTGATCCGCGAAGGGAAGTTGGAACGCCGCCCGGGCAAAGGACTTTATGTTCGCCAACCCGACAGCATCTCGCGCTTGATCCAGATCGTGGTGCCCGATATCACCTTTCCTCTCTGCGCCGAAATGGCCCGCGGTATCAAACAGGTGGCCCTGAAGGTTGGGGTGCAAGCCGTGATTTATGACGCCCACGGCGATTTCCAGGCCGATCTGCATTTTCTGCGGCGTTTGCCGAAAACCGCCCCCCATGGCGCGATCATCTGGTCCTGGCACCGTCCACGCTTCACCGAGGCGCTCTACGAATTAAAATCCGCCGGCTATCCCTTCGTGCTGGTGGATGAAGCCCCGGCCGGCATCGAAGTGCCCACCGTGATGACGGATAACTACGGCGGCGGCTACACGGTGGGCCAGGAATTGATTCACCGCGGACACCGGCGCATCGCGTTCATCGGTTTCCTGGGCGCTGACACGACGCGCCTGCGCCTGGAAGGCCTGCGCGACGCGATTAGCGATGCGGGATTGCATTTCGACCGTTCCCTGGTGGGGCGGTTGGAGGTGCAAATCGCCCAGGATTGGTCCGCCGAGATTCAGCGCGTGCTGGCGGACATGCTCAAACGGCCGGATAGGCCGACGGCGTTATTTTTCTGCAACGATTACGCCGCGGCGCGAGGCTACGGCGTCATCCGCGATTTGGGATTGCGCATTCCCCAGGACATCAGTGTCGCCGGTTTCGATGGCGATCCGGTCTGTGAGTTGCTGCACCCGCGTCTGGCCACGGTTCGCCAGCCGGGACGGCAATTGGGTATCGCGGCGATGCAGCTGTTGCTCGCCCTGTCGGACGGGAGCCCGATGGCGGCAGGATCAAGAATGGAGGCGACCGTGGTTAGCCGGGCGGCCTGTACGCCCGTTGCCACCCGCGACGGGTCGAAGGAAAACGGACACACAGACCCGCAGCCGCGGCGACACGGACAGGCCCTGGATGGACCGGTAGCCGGTCGGAGCGTCGTCTCCATGGAGACTGATGCCCCCATCGCCAATGCGAATGCAACAGGAAGCCACGACAGCGCCTGGCATCGCGTCCTGTCGGTGACGTGGATGGATGGCCCCTCCGTCGGCCCGTACGCCCATTGCCGTGGTTAGCCGGGCGGCGTGTACGCCCGTTGCGGCCCCCGACGGGTCGAAGAGAGGCGCACCCAAATACCGAAAGCTGCCGGCGCGTGAAAAAGCCAAAAAACTATGAAAACCGAACCCTTAAAATTGAAAGTTCCCTAACCCCTTGACACGGTCTTGGCCGATAAGATATAGTGGCGATCAGACATGTATGTTGACAAGCCTAAAGCATACCGGTAGGATGGAGTGCGTCGTCGAGGGCGGCAGGAAAGGGCGGAAAGGAAAATCCCAAAACCAACACACCCTTGACACAGCCTTGGCGAATACGGTATAGTGACGATCAGACATGTATATTGACAAGACTAACACTGCGGGTAAACTGAACTACGCGGCCAGAAGCGGCTGCGGAAAAGCAAAGGCGCTGAAAACCTGAAACTGAAAACTCCTTCGCCCTGGCGAAAATCAGGTTTGGTTCAACTCGGGTCGTGCGACCCGGACCTGGGTTTCGCGGGCGGAACGGTCGCCACGGCGACCCGCCTTTAAAGGAGTCCACCATGAGTACGTCCATGAGCACCTCCCCCATCGGTTCCGTAGCCAGCAGCCCGGAAGCTGTCGGGATGCCGTCCCTTTGCGGCGCCGCCCTCGTGGCCCTGGCCGCCGAACAGGTCATCCGTGAGGAATTCGGCCCGCCGGAAGGCGTGAGTTACAGCGCGATCAGTTCCGCTTTGCTGAAAACCGAGCGCCGAAAACGCAAAACCGGCTTTACGCTGATCGAGCTGCTGGTGGTGATATCGATAATAGCTATTCTCATATCTATATTACTGCCTGCGTTAGCCAAGGCCCGGGAACTGGCCAACCGGGCGGTGTGCATGGCCAACATCCGCGGGATCATCCAGTCGATGATCACGTACAGTCAGTCCAACAACGGCACGTTCCCGACGCAGACCAGTGAGACCGGTTGGTGGGGCACCTACTACTCGAACGGCCCGGGGTTTATAACCTCGGATGCGGCCACCGCGGATACGGCGGTGGAATTAAATTGGTACCCGACGACGGCGGGCAACTGGCATCCGAATCCGATGTCCTCTCTCTGGATTCTCGTCCTGCAGGGTTACGCCACGCCGGCGAGCTTCTACTGCCCCTCGGATGCCATCGGCCAAGGGCCTTCAACGGAGTTCTTCAATAACTTCAGCAATGGGCAACCAAGCTACCTGGGCGATTTCGGATACGTTAACGGTAACGGCATGACTGTGGGGCCTTGGGTAACGAACTACGACGGGGCGGGTGAAAGCTATTCCATCGCCAACCCCTGGCCATGGGAACAGGGCGGTTACGGCATGATGCCGGGCCAGTGGTGGACGACCAACGGTGCCAATACATTGACGCCCTTGGTCAGCGACATGGCTCCATTTGATGGTGGCAGTACCAACCTGGGCTCCGTGGCCGATGGTCCAGGCAATGGCATCTACCAGCGCATCACGACCACTCTGCCCACAGCCAACACCTACGGCCCCTACATCTACAACTCCGGCAACCATGCCGGTGACGGTCAGAATGTCGGCTTCGGCGATGATCACGTGACCTGGGAAACTTCGCCCTATGTGGGCCAGAATGGTGACAATATTTTCACCTACACCACCGCCACGGGCGTGGTGAATGGGAGCACGGACACCAATCAGGTCGGCATTTCCAACATCGATAACGGCGCCGGTCCGGAGAATCAGATGTTGGCAGCGCCGTTTGATATCACGATGATGCCCGTGCGCACCGTTAATCCGACCAGTGCTGCTAACGCCACCATGAACGGCGGAGCGTGGTGATCACCGCCGTGAAAATGGGCCGGCGTAGCGCGGGCGTCTTGCCCGCAGCGAGTCGCCCCGCGGCAGCCGATAAATTATAAATTGTGGGGGCTTGCCTGCAGGGCCAGGCGTGATGTCTGCGGTACGGCTCTTTTCATCCTCCGTAGGGGGGCGCCGCGACGACTGTCCGACCGGTGCATCAGGCACGGCTGTGGCGGAAATCAGACGCCATTCTCACTAAAGAGGAATCCAAGACGGTCTGGAGAGCCATGGCGACCGCGGCCACAAAAACGGCCGCGTGGATAGTGGTGTATTAATTTTGACTGCGATTCGGCGAACGCTTTGCGGGCAAAAAACGGCTGAACGGCGGGCGGGGGCTAAGCTGCCGTCAGGGGGTCTACCGGTGCCGCTTAAATCGGGCGTGAGATGGGCCTGTGCCGGGGTATTGGCTCTGGGTGGGGGCACACCCGGCATCTGCACAACCGGGCGACATTATCCTCCCCAGCGATCCCGCTGGATGGGTAGCGCGTCTGTCCTGATCCGGAATCCTAGCTTCGAGGATGTCCATCGGAACATCATTTATCCGGGGTATGGGGCACCGATTGGCTGGGCCGGCTCTCCGAACATGGGTGATACCACGGGGCCGGGAGTCGCCGACGCAAACTGGTGTGCCAACGGTACGAAAGTCCCGGACGGGAACTGGGTAGCGTACCTGTCCACGGGTAATCTCGCAGCAGGCAAAAATGCTCCGGCGTGGATCAGCCAAAAAATAGCCGGCCTGAACACCACCAAGTGGTATTGGTTCCAGATATTTTACAACGCGATGCAACGCAACGCGAGCACTCCCAATGCCCAACCGCCGAACATGGTAGTGACCTATGGTGACCAGCGGCTTGCCTGGGTGAGGCATATTTCCACCAGGCAGGCCCAATACACCTTCCTCAATATACCGTTCAAACCACATACCAGCAGCGGCGTATTAAAAATTGAGAATAACAACACCAGCGGCGGGCCGGGATTGGCCAACGCGTTGCTGGTTGACGCGGTTTCGGTTATTCAGCGCGGTTCCGGCCAGGTTGTCATCGCCAACCCGAGCTTTGAGGGCAGCGCAGGATCCAATGGCCGGCCGCACGGCGAAACGTGGGCGATCGCCGGCTGGAAGATATCAGAGGCCCGGCCGGAAAATAGCTCTATAGCTAGCCGCGGATCGTCCTATGCCAACAACGGCGCGATTCCGGACGGCAGGAACGTGGCGGCGCTGCATGTCGACGCCGCATCCCAGCCAACCTCGATCAGCCAGACGCTTCGGGGCCTGACCGCGGGCAGGAAATATGCGTTGGCGTTTTTTTACAATGCCAGCGCGGGCTCGGCTAATCCCATCATGCGGGTCACGCTTGGCGGGACCTTTCTGACCCCTATTCGGGGCGTGAGGGTCAAGCCGGTCGGTGGCGTCAATCCGTACCATCTGTTTAAAGATATTTACACCGCCACCGCCAGGCGGGCGCGACTGGTCGTTAGTAACACCGGTGCGATACCGCGCGGTGGGGCGACATTGCTGTTGGATGATTTTTCGTTAGCGTCCGTGCCGGTCCCCGGCGACGCGGCGGCAGGCGGGGGCCACGCGCCCGCGCGCAAAGTGCAACCCAAGATTCTCTTTGCGGGCATGTCGGGGTTCCCGATCTTGGACCCGCACTACCGGCGAGAACTAACGGCGGATGGTTATCCCACCGCTACCGCGACCTACGCGAATCTATATCCGGACAGTGCCAACGTTCTGGTGGTGACGATGGCCGATTCGTACCACCTTCCGTTCGCCGGCTCGAAGCAGAGGGCCATCCTGAACTATGTGCGTCACGGCGGCGGTTTGCTGCTCATGCTGGGCACCAGCGGTTACCAGGGATTCAACAAGCTGTGGCAGAACGTCAACGGTTTCCTGACTCCCCTGGGGGCGCGAATTCTCTGGCAGGCCGTGACCGATCGCCACCATCGCTCGACCTTCGCGTGGATCATTAACTATACCTACTATTCCACCCGCAACATTTGGCGAGGTAGCCCGATTACCCGCGGCGTCCATCTCCTTTGGTACCCCGGGGGATTCCAGCCAGGCCCATTGGACGCCACCTACACGATGAAGCTCTCCCCGGCGTGGACCATCTTGGTGCGGGGTGATAAGTCCGCGTCTTCGCCCAGTTATCCCTCCGCGCCGCCTTTGGCAGCGGTGAGATCTTATGGAAAGGGCAGA
>JAJYFE010000165.1 GCA_021785435.1 Planctomycetota bacterium | reverse complement strand
GTCACGGCAATGGTGGGCAGCTTGTTCTCCAAGCAGACCAAGCCGTGCCAGCTGGCCGCTGGCGGAACCGCCGCCATCCAGCTGCTGCGCCGTTGAGCTCGAGTTTTGCCATTTTTTAGGAGCACCAATGGTCGAATCCTTGGGAAATCGTGATTGCGAGACGCGTTTTTTGCGCCTCCCGTGTTTTGTAGGGGCGTGCAAAAACTCCACGCCATCTCAAAGGACCTGTGAAATCATGTTTTTCGGTTCCTCGAAAATCGGCAAAGGTCGAGCCGTGGCGGGTTCGATGAAGTGTGGAAGGGCGATGCTGGTGCGGTACAAGCTGGTCCTTGCTTCGATCCTCGGGGTAATATTGTGGGTGGGGTTCCTTCGCGCTGCCGATTCCCCACGCGCGGCTTCTCCAACAGCGCCGCCGCGGGCCGTTCTCTTTGTAAGTGGCGGGGGCGTGTCCCAGTATGTCGACCCCCGGGTGAAGGTAGAGCTGAATCACACCGGGTGGCAGGTGGGGCGTTGCGCCCTGCCGGACCTGACTTGGGGCGTGCTGCGGAAATTTAATGTGGTGGTGCTGGAGCGGATGCCGCAAAATGTGCCGCAAGCCGGTCCGGCCGGCGGCAACTGGGTCGGCGATACGCCCCTGGATCAAAAGGCGGGATTGCTGTACCGCTTCATGAGGACCGGCGGTGGCGTGCTCTTGTTGCATGACGAATCGTATGACGAGGTCTACGTCACCGAAAACCGCTTCCTGAAGCCGCTCGGAGCGAAAATCATCAATGAACAGGTAACTGACCCGAAGCACGAGTGGCATCAGCCAAACTATCTGCAATATTGGTTCGCCTGGACCAACAATATCACCCCGCATAATCCAGTGACCGAAGGCGTCCGTACGCTGTGGTACCCGGAGGGCTGGAGTCAGCGGCACGCCCGCTACACCTGCCCTGTTGTCGCGAATTCGTATTGGACAGTGCTGGCGCGGGGCATGGTGTCGGCTTATTCCTACCGCGCCGCGGCCGGCGTAAAACCCCGGTCGGAGACCTTCCGTTCCGCCCCGCCGATTCTGGTTTCGCGGAGCTATGGCACCGGGCGGATGGTGATTTTTTCCAGTCACTCCACCTTCACCTTGCAATCGGGATATTTTACGACCTGGCAGGGCATTGTTATGGCGCGGGGCGCGGAAAAACGCCCCAGTCAGACGGGGCGGATGCTGTTTAACGCTTTGGTGTGGCTGGCGAAACCCTCGCTGACCTCGGGCCAACTGGGGGGATATCACCAGCCGCCGCGCCCCAAAATCGCCGCCAAGCCGCAAGCCGCGCCGGCTTACCATCCCAATCCCCCGCCAGGCTATGAACTGGGCGATACCTTCAAAGGGCTGATCGGCGCCCACAGCGATTTGTCCAATGGTCACGGCACGGTGGCCCAATGGGCGGCGGCGGCCCGGGCGGCCGGTTATGATTTTCTGGTCTTCAGCGAGGCCTTCCCACCCATGACCAAACAACGCTGGGGGTTGTTAAGGTCACAGTGCCAACGAGCCTCCACCGCGCATTTTTTATGTATCCCCGGTATCGCCTACCGCGATAGCCTGAATGACCGCTACATCACCTTTGCTTTTCCCCAATGGCCGCAGGCGCAGTGGTTGACCAAGAGTGGCCATCGCATAGCCAATACGCCGGGTATTTACTTCGGCAATAACTGGGCCCCGCTGGGCGTGGTGGATGTGATGCACAATCCGGTGGCCCCGTGGTTCCTGAAATTCTACGGCGACCTCGCGGTGGACAGCTACTGTTTCGCCGGGGGGCGCTGCCAACGCGCGGACGATGCTCGGCCCACCTACCTGCGGCTCATGGGCGACCAGTACAATTCCGTTCCCATCGCGTACTACGACATGCATCGGCCGGCGGATATCCAGGCGATCGCGAGGGCGCACGGCTATGCGGACTACGCGTGGGGCGGCAAGCTGGCCCATGTGGCCAACGCCTTCCGCCAGAATTGGTACGCCCAGCCGCAGCACGCCTATATCAGCCAGGGGCCGCTTCTGAAGTCTTGGTGGATCACCAACGGGTCCAGCGATAACGGCACCCCCGGTCATAATCGCCGCCCCTGGCGACTGCATGTCGATGTGCGTTCGGCGTTGCCCTTGCGGCGCGTGACCATTTACAACGGAACGAAACTGTTTCGCCGTTTCGTAGCCGCCGGCCATCGTTTCCAGCGTGTGATTACGGGCCTGCACGACCGCCAGGATTTCTTTGTACTGACGGCCCGCGATGTGCATGGGCGGCAACTGATCTCTCCGACGCTGCGCACCGCGGATTCACGCCAAAGCATATATATGTGCACCGATATGCAAAATACTCTGAACGGCGGGGTCGTGCGCACACGCCATGGCCGGTGGACTTTTTTAGGCATGATGGGCAATTATGTCACCGGCTGGGACGCCCTGAACATGGGCATTCTGGCGCCCGGGCGGGACCTAATGCCGCAAGGGCTGGATTATGTGGTAAAAGGCTTTAACGGCGGCGCCTCCCAATACCTGTATACCGCCCAGGGAAACGAGTCCGCCATCGCCCGACTGGATATCGCTTTCGCCAGCGGCGACTGTAACATCCTGAACCTTGACTACAATGACCACTTTGCCCCCTACCCGCTGCCTGGACCAACCCGCTTGGCGGTTACCCACGCCCAATTTGTTGAATTCACCCCGCGCATTTACAGCGACAACCTCATGCTGGTGCGCCGCACGACTATTCTGAAGCGGGCGCTTAACCCATCACCAACGCCCATGCCGGATCTGCAGATGTTTAACTTGGGCGGGTCGGATACGTCGTTTCCGAAATACGCCTACCTCGACGCGGGTGGCCGATTGGTCAAGGGTGTGCGTCCGCCCGGTAACGCGGTAATCGCCAACGATGTGGCGATTCCCAGCGGGGGCTATGTCGCCGTTTACCCGGATTTCTATGGTTCCGGTGGCGTGTTTGTACTGCGCTCGGAAATGTGCCTGCCCGGGCATCGGTGGCGCAACCAGCCGTTGCGGTTGCACCTGCAGGGGGCGTCGATCACCCTGGGCTACCAGATGCCGGGAAAGGCCTTGCCGGCAGGCACGCAATTCCGGCAAGACTTGCTGGTGATGCGGGCCAAATTCGGCGATGACCATGGCCGGTGTTTCCAGCAGGTGCGGAAGGACTATGGCTTGGAGGGACCGCCGGCTTATCGAGTGAAGTCCCGGATCGGTACGGTCAAGGACACCCGTTATACGTTGGATCTGCAAGCCAGGCACGGCGCGGCGGTGGTGACGATCAGCCGGGCCCCGCTGCCGAACGACCTACCGATACGAATTTATGGATTGCAGAACCGCTGGTCGGCGGTACGCGCGAATCTGCCGAAGGGCGTTGCTTTGTGGAAGGCCGACCCCGGTGTCCTGCGCTGGCGGCCAATGGGCATCTGCCAAGGGGTCGGCTATCTGGATATCGATATCAACCAGCACGCCCGCCGGTTGTTTATCGGCCACCCGCTGCTATGCGGTCAACCAGAGCTGTTCCTGAATTTGGTAAGTTGGAGCAAACTCGGGCTCACGGCGGAAGTGCATAATCCATCGGCTAAAGCGGTGAACACCTGGGTGCGAATCAACCCCGCTCTGGGCAGCGGCCGGCGGCGTCTGTTGGTTCCCGCGGAATCATCGCTGACGGCGTTGATTCCGTGGCGTGGATGAGGCTGTTGGGACCAATTAAATCGATGAGAGGCGTACTCGTGCCAGTTTTTCTCCGGAGACACCATTTGGGGAAGATGTGCGGAATTGCGGGAGCCTTCGCCGTGGCCATCGCGCTGACCGTCAGCGTCGACGGCGCAGCTGGAAGTCAGCCCGGCCTACTGGTGTATGAGCCGTTTCACTACCCAGCACTGGCCAACGGCGCCTGCTTCGCTGCCGGCGCCAGCGGAACCCAAGCGCATGCCAGGGGTATAACCGGCCGATACAGCCTTAAATATATTTTTGGGACCGCCCGCACTCACACGGCGACCTACGATGAAACGGGTTTAAACTTCCCCGGTCTGCAAACCAACGGCGGCGCGATTACACTTGCCGCGCCGGGCAACGGCGTCGGCAGCACCACGGTTTCGGTCCGGTTAGCTGCGCCACTTAAGCGCACCACCCTGTACGGTGGATATCTTTTTAGGTCTCCCCTTGGGCCCAGCCCCGGTTTCTGTCTGATTATCGGCGACAAAGGAAGTCGCGCCTACTGGAAATCAGCGCAGATAATCTCGTATCCGAAACTGGGTAACGCGCGATGCGGCGGAGTCGGGGGCAATAACATACCGACCAGCATCGATTTGGGAACCGGAATTTCAGCCGGTAGGACCTACCTGGTTTTATTTAAGGTGCAGGGCGTCAACGCTGTCCACGGGCCGGTCGCCATGACCCAGTGGATTCTCACTGACGCCCAATATCAGCATTTTGCAGGTCGTCTGGACTCTAGAAGGCTCGACGCTGCCCCGCTCGGAACGGGCGCGGACGACGTCCTGCAGCGTGCGGTAGCGAAGAGCAGCCCCCGCGCCTCCTACCCGTGGTTCAACCGGGGCGCCGTCAGCGGCGACGGCAGCTATCTGACGCTTTCGTCCGGCGACGCCTCGGCGGTCTACGACGAGATTCGCTTTTCCGAGCGTAATCTTGCGCAAGTCGCCCCCGCGGTTGGGGCCGAGGCGGCGCACCCCTGAACGGGCGGATAAAGAGATTAAGAAAAAAGGGAAAATACATGCTGGCGCTGAAAAGATCGTTTGGAATCGGTATGGTCACGTGCGGCAGCCTGTTGATAGCGGCGGGGCCCGCGATTGCCACCGGTGGGGGCAAGGCGCCCCGGAAGCCAGCTATTTTGGTCACTGCCGTTGGAAGTCCCGGCCTGTTCTTGATCGATCCAGTTCTGCAACAGAAGCTGCGTGCGGCTGGCTACCGTGTCGCCAGCCTTTACGCGAGCCAGCTTACCGCCAAGCGATTAAGACTCTTTGACGAGGTGGTGCTGGTTCATGAATATGTCGCCAACGCCAGTGGGGCGGAAGGGTCCGCACGAGGCGCGGCGACGAAACGCCTTAAAGCTGCTTACAGACTGCTGCTCCGCTACGTCCGCCAGGGGGGAGCTTTGCTTACATTTTTTGATGAGCAGCACTATGCCCTACAATGGAAATACCAGATCAATTCATTACTTTCGCCTCTGGATGCTTCGCTGACCCGCCAAGCATATCTGGAGACCAATGCGTCCAATATACATATCCTGCCGCTGCAACAGATCGCGGTCTTTCGCACCCATAATATTACCCCGGGTAGTCCGATCACGGAGGGTGTGCATGAATTGTGGTACCCCGGTGGCAACATGGATGGCACCCTACAGGTCGGCCCCCAGTGGCGAGTGCTCGTCCGGGGTTCGAAGACCGCCTCTACAGCCGAAACCTACAAAAGCGCGCCGCCGCTATTGGCCGTGCGGTCCTATGGTAAGGGGAAAGTCGCGGTAATGGCCTGCCATTCCAGCTTCTACATCAACAACGGCTATAACCGTGCCTACGACAACGGCTGGTGCTTCAACCATGGCAACGGCCTGCGCCTGTTTGAGAATCTGTTCAACTGGCTCGGGGCAGCGCCAGCCGGCGTAAAACTGGGCGGCTATCGTACGGGCTTGGTTCCGCCACTGGCGTTCAGGCCGGATACGCCTATTAAAAACGCCCCCGATGCGCACTGGAAGGCGTATCCCGGCATATTCGGCGTGTACAGCACCTTCAGCGGAGGGGCCTATTCTGTAGCCAACTATGCCACAGAGGCCCGGCGGTTGGGGCTGAAATTTATCGCTTTTACCGACCGTATCCGCACCGCCCGGCAGTGGCGGGCCTTGAAACGGCAATGCCGTCGCGCCAGCTCCGGGCATTTCGTGGCGATTCCCGGCGTGGCCTTCCGCGATGTCAACGGCGACAGTGGCTGTGCGGTTAACATCAGCAGCTGGCCCTTGTCCTCGGGCCTCGGGAACACCAGCTTTATCATGACGCTGCTGACCACTGGAAGAAGATACGGCGGTATTTTTGCCCTGATGCATCCGGCCGAGAATCCGATCCCTCCGCAGAATTTGGGCGGCTTTAACGCCCTTGAGATATTCAGCCGCCGCGGTTCTGTGACCTTCAGCGGGGCTTTGAACAAGTTCCTTCGGCTGGAGGCCATCCCCGGCTACTCGCTTTTACCGGTGGTATCGCAGCGCATCTGGACCCTGAAGCAGTTGGATCAAGCCGCCGCGCATGGATTCAAGTTGTACCTATACGCGCCCAGCCTGCGAAAGCTCCGCGCTACACCCACCAGTGACCTGATCCAGGGCTTCACCGGCGATGGCCCGCGAATTGTGCGATTTTACGTGGATCACATGGTGGCCGATCCGTTCGAGCACTATTTCCTGTGGGAGCCCGGCGATGTGGCTCAGCTCCATATCCGCATTACCGACGCCGTGCCCTTGGAAAAAATTGCCTTGTATTCCGGCCGCAAACTTATTCGCTGTTTCCGGCCCAACCGGCGCAAGTTCGCGGCTACCGTGCTGTATCCCATGGCCCAGGAAGGGCCTTTCTACCTGGTGGTGGGGGATAAAAAGGGTCGGCTGGCCTATAGCAACGTGATTCCCACGCGCAATGAAAACTATTGGAATCACTACGGCTCCGATCGGATGAACAATTACACCAATCCCATCTTGCCCGATAAATACGGGGAGATTGAGACTCCGAATGGCCAGCGCCTTGGTTACGGTGGTCTTATCACCTACGGGGCTGGCTGGGGCGCCTACCTACGTTTTTATACGCCGGTTCCGGCCGGAACCTATAATCCGCAAGGCTACGAAACCGGCCAAATCAACGATGGCCTCGGTAATCTGCGGACGTATCCCCGTTTATTCAGTCCCCAGACGACGGAAATGAACAATGTTGCGCCGGAGCGGGCGTACGCGCTGGCCACCCGCGATGTAGCGCTGGTCACGGAAAGATTCCGGCGAATCATAGTAAACGGCCGGGTACGACCGTCCCAGTTCTTGGACGCCCGCGCCCGGGAAACCTGGTACCGTTACCAATATCGTCCGTTCGGCTACATCGTCGGCCTTATCAATGAGCACGCCCGGGTTATCGCCGATACGGTGTCGCTGGATCCAGGCGCGGCCCTGAACGTTGAGATGCTGGGGATTCAATACAAAGGCTTGGACGGCGTTAAGCACTTCACCTACATTGATATGCGGGGACGCGAACGGACGGGCAACATCGATCCCGCCAAACTGTCCAAACCTCTGACTTTTCGAATCGGAAAAGGCGGATATTTCAGCCTCTGGCCGGATCCCTTCGGGCTGGTGGCGCTCTATGCGCTCAATGGCGGCATGACTTTTGAAGTCGGCAACGCCGGTGGCCAAATCTACCTACGCGCCGGCTACCATGCGGACGGCCCTGTTCTTCATGGCCACAAATTCACCGCGAAGTTTATCGTGGTGCAAGCGGGCGGCGGAGGACAGACGCCGCGGCTGTGGAATCGATTTTCATCGCTGTGGGGTTTGAACGGAACGCCGGCCTACGCGCCGCAGGTGCTCGCCGGCAAACTGGATCCGGGCGGCTATATCGTCAAGCTCACCGCCGCCGACGGCGGCGCCGCGGTCCGGTTTCCCACGCGAAGGTATAACTTACCGAATCATATCCTTCCGCTGCGCATTGCCGGCGTTAACGCGGATTGGAGCGCCGGAGCGCTAGGCAGGAGTATGCACTTTTACCCCGGCGGCGTTTACCACGGCAGGCTCTACCTTGGACTGCAAAAATACGCGGGCGAACAGCTTTTTCTGGGCAACCCGCTGGTTTGCGACAACGCGGGCGTGGAGCTGAACATCGACCATATTAACGCGCAAGGGGTTTCCTATCAGTTAAGCAACACGGCAGCTCGAACCCTCCGTGTAACGGTCCGGCCAGCTCCAGCCAGCGGTATCCCGCCTTTCGTGGAAACGGTTCGCCTCTTGCCCGGCGAGACCGTAACCCTCCATCGCAGGTTTTAACCCGGATTTTGCGGTGCCGGGCCAAAAAAGACCCAGGGATCACACAGAAACGCGAAGGAATGAAGACTACGGGTTGGAGCAGCCCGTACGGCCGACAATAAGCACAAAATTCGCGCAGGCCGCTTTGCCTAAGCACCTTCGCGCCCTTAGCGCCCTTTCTGGTGAGAAGTTTGGGTTAACCATCAAGGAGACCTTTCATGCGATACAAATTGGCGCTCGGCGGGTCCATCGTGGGAGCGTTGACGACGTTGTTCTGCACGACGATGGCTAACGCGCGGACGGTTACGGTGTTGAAGCCACCAGCGCCATTTTCCATCAAGAGGGATCCTAAACCCAAGATTCTCTTCACCGGCATGGCGGGGTTTCCCATCTTGGATCCGCGGTATCGGTGGAAACTAGCGGTGGCGGGCTATCCCACCGCTACCGCGACGTACCCTGAAATCCATCTTCCCGCGGAAGGTGCCGGGGCAAGGCGGCGGCCGAACGCTCATGGCGCCAATGTAGTCGTGGTAACGATGGCCGGTCCGTACAACCTTCCCTTTGCCGGATCGAACCAGCAAGCCGTCCTCAATTTTGTGCGTCAAGGCGGCGGTTTGCTGCTGATGGTAGGGACCGGCGGTTACGCGGGAACCAGTAAGCTGTGGAACAACGTTAACGGTTTCCTTTCGCCGCTGGAGGCCAAGCTGCTTTTCGAGCGCGTACATGACCGCAGACACCGGACGATCTTCAGTCTGGCGATAAATTACGCCTTCTACTCGACCGATAACATCGCGCGGAACAGTCTAATCACCCGCGGCATTCACCGGCTGTGGTATCCAGGTGGTATGTGGCGTGGGGCTATTTCAACCTATACGATGAAGCTCTCCCCGGCGTGGACCATCTTGGTGCGGGGTGATAAGTCCGCGTCTTCGCCCAGTTATCCCTCCGCGCCGCCTTTGGCAGCGGTGAGATCTTAT
>JAJYFE010000164.1 GCA_021785435.1 Planctomycetota bacterium | reverse complement strand
TCGTCTGAAACACTTTCGTCGGATCGCCACGCGCTACGAAAAAACGGCTCGCAACTTCCTGGGGTTTATCCACCTGGCCTCAACCCTCTTCTGGCTGCAGAGCAACCTGAATGTCAACACGACCTAGCCACTGCGGCGCGGTCCAACATGCTGTGCACCAGTAAAAGCGATTGAATCAGTTGTCCAATTGAATATTTGGTTGGATGACAATACGCGATTCCCGCATGCCCCATCCCCTCGGCAGCAAGCGCGAGGTAATCCGTATCAAACGTGACCAGCAATCGACCCTGCTCGGCGGCAAACTGCAGTTGATCAGTATCTGGCAGTCCACATCGGCCCGCATCCTGCGCTGTCAGCACGTTGATCCCACGCTGCCGCAATGCATGCGCTACCGCGGATGGGATGTGCTCGTCAAAGTAGAACTGGACCTTCTCAGGCACGCATCTTTTCCTGCAGCCGCGAGGGAAAACGTGGCCGCAGGGCATTGGCCCGTCGCATTTCCCGCCGAAGCTCGGCCTGGATCTCGCGACGATGGTCATGATAGTAGGCTAGCGCCGCATAAACATCGGCGAGAGTAATGCCAGGGAACATGTCCACAACCTCGTCGGCCGAATAGCCACGCATCTCGTGCCAGACGACGATGTCGGCCACCCGGATACGATGACCGGCGATACACGCTTTTCCCCCGCAAATCCCGGGTGTCTGTGTGATATGAGCTGACAAAACTTCCGGCATGACCGCTCCGCGCAAGTCCTAGTTTGCAGAGTGATTATACCATCCGCTCAACTAATCTGCGCATCGTGCGGTGTGAACGTTGTCTCGCCATTGGCGGAAATCGTCAGCACCCCGCCGCGCGGGCCGGGGCTGACCAATAGCGTGCCATCCGCACGCCGCCATTGACGGCCAAACCAATCATGCTGATGACCGAACACGCTGGCGATTGGCCGAAGTGCCTCGGCTAACTCGCCCACACGCTGGTAAGACCAAGTCGCCGGCTTGCCACGGCCAACCAATTCCATTACTCGCGGCGGATAATGCGTCAGCAGAATGATGCGCTCGCCCGGCATAACCAGCCTGGGGGCGTCATAAATGTCCCCGGCATGGAGCACGGCATTCAGACGCCGGCCGCGCCAAGTCGGCAGCTTTTCGCCATGCTTGTCGGAGCCAATGCCCAGCGTGACCGTGGCGGAAGTATCCATGCCGCCAGGATATCCGCCGCCGCGGACAGTTATTGGCGCTACGCCTGGGGCCCACCGAGGGCCACCTGGAGGGCAGCGGAGGCCGCGGGCTCCAAGGGCTAGCGGCCCCGAGATCCGAACTTTACTTCCATTAAAACGGGTGGCCGCCCGAATCGCGCCGCGGTCCGTGATATACGTCGCGGCGTTGTCCTGTTGCTTCACCTTGCGGCCGCGGCGCACGGTCGCGCCCTCCCCCACGGGCGACCAGTTCGCCGAACCTTCGCGAAACACCACCCCAAGGATGTGAACATTTTATCGTGCGTGGTGAAGCTGGAACTGTTGCTCGCCCTGATCTGAATGTTCGGCTGCCGAACCAACATCCAGGTGACACCCCGCGCTCGTGCATCTGCCTGCCATCCCGGTAGAGACCGATATGCACCCCGGCGCGAGCCAACTGCAGCAGCGCACGGGCGAGCGGCTTGTCGGTGAAAGCGTACATGGCGACGTGAAGCCGCCGTGCCCGGGCCGCCCTACGCAGCCAAGCCGGGGCGAGGGCCTCCAGATTGGTGGCCGGTGCAAAAAGCGTTACGGCACGCCCCGCGGCGACCGGGCCGCCCGCGAACAGCAGGCCAGCTGCGAGAGCTATTTTCGTGCACAACGTGGGAACCGACCTTATGCCCCACCCTGCCCTTCTTGCAGTGCCAGTTGCCAATGGGCTGCTTCGCGCGCGGGAGCCGGACGGCCCGGGAGGTTCACCCCGGCGCAGGCCGGGCCACGCGAGGGCGCGAGCGCAAGGTTTCCCCGCGCTACCCACCCCTCCGCCGGTGGTTTCCGGGCTAATCTCCGTATGCGTATTCGAAGTTCGGGCGGCGGAACGCCTCCGCGACCGTCCTCGCGGCGCAGGCCTTTCCGTCACGATCTAGCCGGTGGTACGTGCCGCTCACGAGCCGGTAGCTGCCACGCCCGCCGCTGAACCGCTCGCCGTAGTTGGTTCTCCCGCCCTTCTCGTTTACGAGGGTCATCAGCGTCGGCACTGACATGAAGGCATCGCGCTTCTTCAGCTCTTCCGCCACCCAGGTTACAAAACTATATTTGTCGAAGCTTGGGGTGATAGTCGGCGCATTGGTGCGCAGGTACTCAATTGCCTTCTTTCCTTCCTCCTGCCCCGACGAAAATTTATCAAAAACTGCGGTGAGTCCATACTCGTTGAATAATTTCGTCAGCTTGCCACGAAAATAATTCGGCTTTTCGCGGCGATTCATGCTTCCAGGATGGGGTACATGAAAAACGTCCACGCCCGCTTCCGGCAGCTTGTAGTGCGTCAAGCGTCCGTCCCCTGAGACCTCGTCGAGGCGGTAGCCTTCAAAGTAGGCGGCTATATCGATTCCACGATACATCAACACAACCACATTGGGGTGAAGAGTCTTATGGATATGCCGGAAGCGGTTGAGGGGCTCACCAGCCCGACGAATAGATTTCCAGAGTCGCGAAATCTCCCTCCCACCCCTATCCCCATGCGGATTAAGCTCCACTGCGTTGCCGTTGCCCCACGCAAAGCTGTCGAGAATTTCCGTCATCTTTCCCTGCTTCATTGCGCCCCAGTCATCCCGCCCATGCAGCGCGGCCAGAAACATCATGGTGAATCCCCAAAACGTCTGTCGTTGCGCACCCCACTTCGTGAAGTCGTATGATCGGAACTTCTTCAACCCTTCAACCAGCTTGCTGCCAGGGTTGGCTTTCTCGGCAGCAATAAACTCCAGCAGGTCCCCCCACCCTCTGGTATCTTGACCGACGACAACCAGCTTCAAGGCCGAACACGCATAGCTCCTGCCGAAGAGTGGGAGGAATGGTCCCGGCATCCCCTTGATGTCCGGATGCCGCAACGGTTCCACCTTCCGGATGAAATCCTGAACCAGGGGGATGTAGTACTCGAGGTAGCGATCGTCAAGATTGGCCATGACCTGGCCTCCTTTTCCCCGCAAAAATGATGTGGACAAACGCACACCGGGGAAACTGTGCATTTCCACGAGTTGTTCCGAACAAGGCATCATAATATCCACGCATCCAAATGACTGTCAACCGCTGACGTACCGGCGCTAAAGCCGCGATTTACAATGCTACCGGCCGCCGCGGACAGTTATTGTCCGGCCGTGGCGACAGCGGCGCCGGGTTTTGGCTGTTTAAGGAGCCCCGGCGGAGCCGTGCGGTACAGCCATGAAGTATGCGGATCGAATCACCCTCAACCCCAAGCAGGGCGGAGGGCGTCCCCGTACCCGTGGTATGCGCATTCGCGTCAACGATGTGCTGGAGATGTTGGTCGCGGAAAGCGAGACGGGGACGCAAATAGTTTTGCGGTGAACGTCTACGCCGACAGCGGCAGCGCCGGCGATCCGCACCGACGAGTTCGGCCTGCTCCTCTCAGCGAGGGTGGGGGCCACCCGGCAGGCAGGTCCTGGGTGGCGTTTGGGAACGGCCTGATCAATGAGGTCGATCAGGCCGACGGCCCGGGCCGGTTCTAAAGTGCCGCGCCGGCGCCGAGGCTGGCGGAAACGTGGACTTCGTGACCGGCGACCTGGAATTCCAGTAGGTCGAAGACGGGATAAAGATAGGCTGGCTGAATGAACCCGCCGCCGCGCCTGCAAAATCCACGCGGCTTGCAACCCACTGCGGGCCAGGCGGGTTTTGGAGCGGAGCCTGGGCAGCTCGACCGTACTGCCCGCCCCATGTCCACTGGCTACCATGGCACCATCGGAATGGATGCCCCGGGTGGCAGAGCATGGGAGTTCACGCTTAGCAACGCGATCTGGACGATACGCCAATTACCGGGACGGGGATGATCGTGCCACAAAATGCGCCAGGCGGTGACGAACGGCCCCATGTCGCGGGTTTGGGTCCACACCACCAGAAGGACCCGGGCCCGCCGGCCATGGATCCGGACCCGCAATGTGCGGATGAAATTGCTGGTGATGTGGGCCGCATCCAACCGGATGCTTATTTCCGGCCCCGCCCGGTTGCGCGGCCAGGTCCCTACCACGGCCGTGGAGGCAAGAAAATGCAGAATGCCGGCGGGATTGTCATTGGCCGCCGCCCGCACCACCGCTTGATTGGCGGCAATCAACCGTTCGCGGGGGGTGACGACCACGCTGGCGATGCAGAACCACAGGGCGGTCAAGGCGGCGATTATCGCCCCGGCCCCAAGCCAGCGGCGGTTGGCCTGATTCCACCCACGCCAGGCCAATGCCGCGGCCACCAATAGCAACGTGGCCCAAAGGAACCAATGATTTTCAAAAATGCCGGCCGTCCACGAATTGGCCGAAGCGGGCAGACGAATCACTGCAACCGAGGCGGCAGCGAAAATCGGCTGGCCATCCTCCGCCAGAAGCATCCGGGAAGCAGACATGCCCATCGTTTAACCCGCCCTGGTGGGCTGCCGTTCCCGCGCCAGCATTTGTTGTTTGGCGGTCATGCCGCCCGGGGCGGAGAAGCCGCGCATCTCGCCGGCGGCGCCGATCACGCGATGGCAACCGATGAGGACCGGCCAGGGATTGCGCGCCAATGCCGCGCCCACAGCGCGTGCGGCCCGCGGCGCGCCGACCAGTCGTGCAACTTGGCCGTAGGTAAGCGTTTTTCCAGGCGTGATGCTCGCCGTGACCGACAACACGCGTCGCTGAAATTCCGTGCAGCGCGTCCAATCCAGCCAGGTTTGCCATTGACCGGGTGGCGGGGGATGCGGTGGCTTTGGGGGCGCGCCAGGATGGTGGTAATAATCCTTCAGAAAGCGGCGGACGGCCTGAAGCCAGCGCGGCCGATTCGTACCGCTGGCCGCGCCGCCCCTGGCGGCCGTTGGGAATTCCCGGCGTACGGCTCTGGCCAGCGCCAGGTGATTGCGATGGGCCGGCCACAGGCGCACCAGGCGCGGCCAACCGGCTTTACCAGGCCGAGGGTGATAACACCAGGCCACACCGCAAGGCCCCGCCGCAGTGCCGATCGGCGACCAAAAACATCGCGCGCTTAGGTTTTGGCGGCTCACATCAGCCTCCCCTGTTGCGGGCATCATCCCGATCGATTATATGGAAGACGTCCACACTTGGCATTTTCACAAGGGGAGATACCGTATGCTCCAGACACTTAAAGACAAAGTCGCAGTGGTCACCGGCGCCAGCGCCGGCATCGGACAGGCGATCGCCCAGGATCTCGCCAGCCACGGCGCCAGCGTAGTGGTTTCCGCGCGCCGTTTGGAACGTTTGAACAGTCTGGCAGGGCAGATCCAAAAAGGCGGCGGGGTCGCGCTGGTGGTCCAGGCGGATGCCGGCGACGCCGCGCAGATTGACGCCCTGGTGGAGAAGGCCCTCGCCTGGGGCGGACGGCTCGATATTGCGGTCGTAAACGCCGGGCGAGGTTTGGCCGGCGGGCTGCTCTCCAGCGAGCGCGGGCAATGGGAAGCCATGTACCAGGTCAACGTCATGGGGGCCGCGCATTTGATGCGCCGGGCGGGTGAAATTTTTGTCCGGCAGGGGCGCGGCGACATTGTGGCTCTGGGTTCCGTGGCGGGCCATCATATTTCACCTTTCAGCGGATTTTACGGCTCCACCAAATGGGCCATTGCCGCGGTCGCGGAAGCGTTGCGGCTCGAAGTTTGCGGCCGTGGGGTTCGCGTGACCACGATTAAACCCGGAATTGTGTCCAGCGAATTCCAGGAAGTGGCCGGCTACGGCGCCGACTTCGAAAAGTTAACGGCGAAGTTCGGGCGGGTGCTGGAGCCGGTGGATGTGGCTCGGGCGGTAAGTTTTATCGTTTCCCAGCCGCCGCACGTGCACATCAACGAATTAATTATTCGGCCGACGGGGCAGGATTATCCGTAAGTTTCAGGGGTTAGGCCCGCGGCTCCGTGTGGCGGAGCCTGTCGCCAAAAACCCAATGCCTAGGGCGGCGTTTCGCGCGGCGGGTCCGGCTCGTCGTTGACCTGGGCGGGCGGCTCCTGCCAGCGCTGACCGGCCAATTTCCAGGCGTCCACGTATTTCGTCCTGCGCACCTTCCGGGGAGGCGGTGTTAACAGGCGGCGCGCCACGAGGAGCAGGCTGATCGCAAACACCAGAAGCGCCAGCAGAAACGCCACCATCGCCAAGCCGCTGCCCAACGCCGAAAGGTTCTGGAGGAGGGGCGCCGGGGCCACGGTGAGGAACGGTGGGTACGGCTCGCCTCGTTGGGGGTGAGCAGGACTTTGCCGAGTCGCCCTCTCGCCTTGTCGAGTCGCCTTCTTCGGCGACTTCGGCGACCGGGGGTCGCCAAGATCGCGGGCCACTGGAAGGGGGGCTGGCCCGCGGCGCGGCGCGGGATCGAACCGCGGGATACGGTAATGTTGCGGCGGCGGTCCAGCTGCGAAGTCCATGGCCTGCCCCCTTGTCTATAACCGCCAAGGTGCCGCGGCGCGCGGGTCCCCCGGATGCGCCGCATCCACGGCCTGCAACGCCTTCCTCTCTTCTTCAGTCAAGGCGGCCGGTAGTTGGATCAAAATGCGGCACAGTTGGTCTCCACGTCGCCCGTCGGGTCCCGCCACGCCACGTTCCCGGATCCGTAATTTTTTCCCGCTGGTGACGCCGGGCGGAATGCGCAACTGCACTGGACCATCTAGCGTCGGCACCCGGACCGTGGCCCCTGCAACCGCCTCGCGTAGGGATATGGGCAGATCCAGAATGATGTCCGGACCGTCACGGGTGAAATACGGATGCTCTGAGATGTGGATCACGATAATCAGATCACCCCGGCCCGCGCCGCTAGGCGAAGGCTGGCCGCGGCCGCGGACCCGCACCTTGGAACCCTCGTTCACGCCCGGAGGAATCTTAACCCGGATGGTTTCCGAAAAGGCGCGCTGGACGGTGTCGAAACGCAAGTCCAGGGTCGTGCCGCGTGCCGCCTGTTCCAGGCTCAAGGTGGCCTGATGCACGATGTCCGCGCCGGCCGCGGAGGGGCGGGCCGTGGAATCAACCGGGCCGCCGCGGCGGGCGGTGGCGCGGCCCCGGCGCGAAAAATCGGCGAAAGATTCAAAGAGGTCGTTAAGGTCCACTTCACCGAAATCGACGGTAGCGCCCCCCGGCGTGCGGGTGGAATAACGAAAACCGCCCGTGCGGCGGCCCGAGGCCGCCGCGGCGGCCGCCGCTTCGGTCGCGGCGGCGCTGCTGACGCCGGCCTGGCCGAATTGATCGTACGCCTGGCGTTTCCGGGCGTCACTAAGGACGTCATACGCCTCCTGCACCTGCTTGAAGCGTACCTCCGCGGATGGGTCGTTGCGATTTAAATCCGGATGATATTGCCGCGCCAGCCGGCGATAGGCGGTCTTGATTTGCTCCGTGGACGCCGTCCGACCGACCCCCAATACTTCGTAATAATCCCGTTGCGCTTCGGCCATATTGCGTTCTCACCATGCATTCCAATGAGCTTACCACCCAGAAGCCACACTAAATCGCAACGCCAGGTGAATGCGCCCGCCGCTGGCACGCGCCGAGTGCCGTCACTTCAGGCGGTGAAACCTCGACACTTCGCCGCGTGCCGGCCACCATCGCCAACCAAAAATCGCGGTTCTACCATGGTAGCCATGTGCCACAATCCTTCCAAATCTTTGCGCCATGCGAAGATTTTTGTTTGTCATCCGAACAGCAGGTTCGGCGGCGGAGCGTTACCCCCGGCAAGGCCTCCAAAGGCGACTCCGCAATCCGCCGAAGGTCGCCGTGGGCGACTAAACTATTCCGCCTCCGTGCGGACCGGGGGCTATGTGTTTGGTTGCGGCGCAGTTTAGTCGCCGCGGCGACCCGCGCTGGGTTCCTGGTCAGCGCAAGTCGCTTTCATCCAATAGCGTAAAGTGGGCGTCCGCGAGCACCGCGCCGGCCAGCGCGGGATTATCCACGTGAATGACCACTGCTGGAAAGTGCCGGCCGGTGGTGAGCAGGGCGTAAACATAGTGAATGTCAATTTCCGCGCTTAACAACGCCTTACTGATGCGCGCCAAGCCGTCACCGGGAACACCGTTGCTTATTTCCACGGCCACCAGTTCACATACTGAAAAGTGATAGTCGCGGTGTCGCAGGGTCTGCGCGGCCTGATCGGTGTCGCTGAAAACGAACCGTACAATCGCACAATCAAACCCCTGGACCACGGTCAGCGCCAGGGTGTTAATACCGGTATTGTCGAAAATGGCCATCAAGCCAGCCAAAACGCCCACGCGGTTTTCTACAAAGACCGAAACTTGCCGGACACAAGGTGTATCCCGGCCGCGCTGGGTCAATGGCTTTTCGCGAAGTTCGACCATACCGGCGGCTATTATACCGCGCTGTGCCGAAGCGTACTTGCGACCCGCGCCGGGGAGTGGATTTCGGAGGAGATGACGGTTTTTGGCATGAAAATGGGGCGTTAGCCCGAATATTTAATCGGTTTTTTAAACGGCGGCCCAGCGCGGTTCTGCTGGCCTGCTTGTGTGTCGCCGACCCTGAACGTGGCGGTTCCAGCACGGCGGAAAGTGACCACAATGGCCTTTTAAGCCATTCTGCGCGGGGCGTCTCCCCGATAAGCGTTAACTTAATAATCTCATTTTTCGCTTTCTTGGCGCGTTGGCAAGAGCTTGGGCGATGCGTTTCCAACGATGGATCGTTTCTCGGAGACCCATGGGCGGCATGATGGCATGGCAGAGTTCACGATGTATAAACAACATCTCCCGCCAGCGGCTGCGGTCGCCGAAGAGGGCGACTCGACAGAGCCTGCCCGCCCACTGGCGGGGCGAGCGGTGTTTCCAGCGGATATCCCCAGGGGGAAAAAGACTCGGCTTCGAGTCGCAGGCGTTCCACCAGCATC
>JAJYFE010000019.1 GCA_021785435.1 Planctomycetota bacterium | reverse complement strand
CCACCATGTTTTCACCCGTTATATTGTGGATCCACTGGCCGCTTAAACGCCTCTAACTTCTCCGCACGGCGCGGAGAAGTTACACGTTCAGAATCTAAACCCTCATCCCGCTGAACATCGCCTCCGAACGGGCCACATAACGCCCCGCCACATCCGCGGTCAGCGCCCGCCACAACAAAAATTGTTTTCGTACCTCCACCAGGAAGGGGCGGTTAAAGCGCAGCCACGCCGCCGGTGTTCCCGCCTCGCGCTCCAGCGTCAGTTTCACCTCAAAGACGTTCGACTGGGTCGTGGGATGAATGGCCAGACGGAAATCCTGCATGACACCCCGGTCATATGGCGCCAGCCATATGCGGCACGATAAGCCCCGTACGCCGTTTTCGACAAAGGCCGCGATATTGGCGGCGCTGAAACGGCCGAGGCCAGTCTGGGTCGTGGTGGTGAAAAATTCCTCGAGAAAGGCGCATACGCCATGGGCGGCCAAAGCGTTAACGGTAAAAGGCAGGTCCAGTTCCAGCCGATCCCCCCGCGGCGGCGGCAGTTTCCAGGTACGCTGCAGCGACGGCGCCGCAACGCGCGAAGCCATCCGCGCCGGCCACAGTGTCGAAAGCATTACCAACCCCAGCACCAGTCCCATCGTGGTGATGGCCGACAACGATGAATAATTCACCCGTACCCCCGGCAGGAGGTGGGTATGCTCCAGCAGCGTCGCAACGGCCTGGCCGGCAATGTAGCCGAATACCACGCCCAGCGTGCCCAAGGCCGCCGCCTCGGCCAGAAACAGGGCGCCCACATGCCCGGGCGCCAGCCCCAGGGCGGTATAGGTGTGAATTTCGTGGCGACGTTCCGCCACCGCACCGAGCATCGTGTTCAAAACAATCAGGGCGGCAATAAACAGCGGTGCCAGCACATTGGACAAATGGGTCAGAGCCGTACCAGACGCGGCGTTATAGGACCACACCTGCCGCCCATTCGATACCAGCACCGCAAACGCGGATCGTCGCGCCAATCGGCGCGCCGCCTGCTCCAGCGACGCCGCGGTTGCCTCCGCCGGACGGATCAGAATGCTGGTTAAGACTCCCCCCATCCGCCGGACCAGCCGCGCCGGCACAATCGCCACCTGGGCCGCATTCAAATAGGTTAAGTTCGGTTCCGGCAGCGCCGCGAGTTCCCGCGGCGAAAGGTTGGGGGAGGGTTGTGGTTGCGCCGCGCTGGCGGCGGCGTCCACCGGCCAAAACGATTCGCCGGTGATTTGCCGCAGCGGAAAATCGTGCGTGGGAAAGAATCCGGCGATGCGCAGCGTCACCCCCAGTATTCGGACCAGCTCGCCACGTTCGAAGGGATGATTGCGCAAAGACGCTGGCAGCCAACAGGCCGGTTGGCCCGTTTTCGAGCGCCCCCACCCGGGCAACGCCCGCGCCAGCTGGGCCTTACCCCCGGCCACAAAATCCTTCTCCCGGACCGACAATCCCAGCAGGGCGTTAACCTTGGGTCGCGCCAGCACGGCGTCCCCGCGACCGACGGGAGCAATCGGTAGTTGCCACGTGGCTTGGGAATTCTCCGAAACGTACCAATAACGCGGCGCCACCGTGCCCCCGGGACCGGCCACCTGGCGGGCCAGGCTCAGGGCCGCCCGCGGCAAAGGCGCCCACCCGCGCTGCCGCAGCAGAATCGCCTGCGGAGGCCGGGCCGGGGCGTTCGGCTCGACGGTTGGAATGATCGCCGTGCCCTCCTTAACGCTGGTGAAACACAGCAGGGTGAACGTAATCAGCACCAGCGTGGTTAACGTCAGGGCCGTGCGCAGGCCGCGGCGGCGCAGGTTGGACAGTCCCAGACGCAAGGCCGCGCCGGCCAGGGCGCTGCGCTTAAGATTGGCGCTGTGGGCCGCTCCAGCCTGGCTGCGCAGGCGGGAAAGTTCCTCTTCAAACTTACCCCAGAGAATATGGATAACGATGGCCGAAAGCAAAAGGATCAAGAACGCCAGCAAAATCATCAGCGGCGCCCTGGTGATGCGGAACGCCGGATGAAAGGAGGCCAGCAGCGCCGTCATCACCGCGAAGATGGCGGCGAATCCACCGATTTGACGGTACACATTCGGCGAACCGATCAGCAGTCGTTCCAGAAAATAGCTGAACGGAATCAGGCCCAAAAGCAGAAATATCGCCGCGTCCACCAACCCGTTGGATTGTCTGATCAGCCGATGATACGCCTGCGCCTGATCGCTCCAAGCCGCGGCCGCGGCGCCCAGCCAGCGCTGGTAAAGGCGGCGCCGTCGGGCCTTCGCGGCCCCAGCCAGGTAGCGGGTGCTGGCCCGCATCAGTCGGGTGATCTTAGCGCTGACCACGCCATAGTGTGCCAGCACTCGGCGGCGCTGCGCGTCCAGGTAATGCATATCCAAAGCGCCCCGCCAAACCAGCGGTTCCAACCGGCGGCGTGATCGGCGGCCAAATCCTGTGCCCAGCGGGTGCGCGGCGCTGGCGTTAAGCAAAACCATGTCGTTGGCGATCGGCCCGCGCGACAGCAGAATCTGCCAGCGCAAATCCGGCGGTACAAAGGCTACCGCCACCGGACCGCTGCAGTACGTCGTGTAATAGCGCGCTTCCCCTTGGCGCGCCGCGTCGAGCACTTCCACGTGATTCATGTACGCCAGGTAACGCGGGTTGAAAAGTCCGAACAGGCTGATTGGATCGGCGCGAAATACCAGCTCGCGCTGCACATTGGCCTGGAAGGGATCGTAAAAATAGTTCTTGCCCGCTTCATTCCCTTGGCCCGCGAGCACTCGTTTAGGCCGCCCATCGGCTTTAAAGTTCATCGCCTGCATCTGGTAAAACAAACCCCACGCGCCGTTGGGGCGCAGCAGGCGCCGAAAGTTCACCCCGCCGTCCCGGCCCGTGAACCGCCATTCGCTCCGCCACGTGCCTTCCAGCGGCGGTAAACCGCCGTTGGTCAGGTGTACGCCGATCAGATAATGCGGCGCCGGCAGATTGGGAACCGTTTCACCGAAACCAAACCGCATGAGAGCGATCGGCTGATCATCGGTCCCAGCGCTGGACTGAATTCGCCCGTTGAACTCGGGATCATCGAGCGCTCCGACCAGCTGGCGCCGTGGCGATCCGAGCAGCAGCCGGCGGAGCATGCGCACTTGCGCCGCCACGTGGCGCCAGTTGATACGACCCGGGGTGTCATACGGCGTATCGATCAGCCCGCTGGCGTCCCGAATAGTGGCAAAGGTCGCGGCCGGTACGCCGCGCCACAGGCTATAGTCCGAGGAGAATCCCATGGGGATAGGAAAATAATCCGCCAGTGCCCGCACCGATTGCAGCGTACGGGCGTCAAAGGGGTCTTCCTGCGGCGGATCCTGCCCGGCGTAAATCCGACGCCAGCTGCGGTCATACCGGCGACCAAACAGACGGGCGAACTGTGCCATCTGGTCATTGTTACTGATGGGCAGATAACCGGAGCGGGCGAAAAGCCCAAATCGCCTGCCTCCCCCCGTCAGGTGCGCGTCCAGATAAATCTCCAGGGGTAATGGTGATGGACCCAAGGCTTGCCGTATCTGCAGCCATTGTCTCGCCCGGTCGGCTTTCGCCTGGATCAGTCGTAGTTGTTCCCGCCAGACCGGCGCCAGCCGGCGCAACGCACCCAGGATGAGCGGGCCGGCACGCCGCAATCGTGCCGGTGAATCCAAACCGTTGCGCGCCGCCATTAACTGGAGTTTCCTGGCCCGCAGAATGGCCACGCTTCTGCCGCCGCTTCCAAGGTGAGAGTTTCGCGCTGGCGGTGAACGACAGCGATCCGCCTTTATAGCCCGGAGCGTAAGCGGCGGCTCCCGGCGTCGCGGCAGCACCTCGCAGCCGTTGCTTACGCCCCGGGCTACGAAAGAAGCTGGCTCGATGGCGCCACGGGAGCGCGAAACCCCTTCCCTGGAACCGGCACCGGCCGTCCGCGCATTGAACCCCGCTTCCTGCCGCCGCCATAGTCGGTCGGACACATTCGTCAGCTCGCGCTCCAGTTCGCCTTTTAGAGCGTCACGCAAATGGCGGTGTGATGCCAGGTAGGCGCAGCTTAGCAAACTCCTTGCCGCCCGGCCTCGCCCGGCCAGGCGTTCGATTTCCCGTGTCAGGCGCACCACTCGGTCCAGCTCCCGGCGGCGGCGGGCCAGCACCGCTTGCCAATGCGCTGTCGGCTGGAGCAGCAGACGGAGTAGTTCACGCGTGCCCTGGAAATCCCACGCGTTGCCGGCGGTCAAGGCGATCAGAACATTGTGACGGACCGCCAGCCCGCGTAAACGCCGCGCCAGTTGCAGCAGCACCGCGGCCGAAAGGTCTTCCGTGGCGCCGGGGGCGCGGCCTAACACATAGCTGGAGGCATCGTAACGCGCGGCCAAAACGATCAGCGGCTGCGTCCAGTTCGGTGGCCCGCCTGCGCCCGCGGCTTCCGACCGCGCCGGAATAAGGCACAAAATGTTAGCGACGGTTCGCCGCACCCATCCCGCTTGAATTCGCACTCGCAGGCGACGCACCTGGCCACGGCGTATCGCCTGCGCGGCCACTGGATTCGCCACAAATAACCGCGGAATGCTTACCGGCGCCGCGACGACTTTGTCCTGAAAGTCAATGAAATTCGCCCCAGGTGAACCCAGAAAGATAATTCCCCGGGCGCCCAAACCGGCGATTGGTATCCAACGCCGCCCGCTGTTGATATTCAGAGCCACCCAGGCGCCGGCGACGGTTTTCCCAGACAATCGCTGGAGTCGGCCGTCCCCAGCATAGATTAAGGGTGCTGCCGTTCTTTCCGTGGGCCGCAGAGCTGGAAGTTGAGCTCCACAGGGAGCCAGGGCGTAGATGGGGATGACCATCCCAGGGCGTTCGGGATCCAGCGCCTGGCATAGCCGCACCCGCGGTACTACTTCTGTGAACGCTTCCCGCCATACGGGGCGCCGGGTCACTTCCGCTAATCGCCCGGCATAGAAATTCGCCGTCTGCTCGGCGCCCAGCGTGCCTGCCGCCCGGTTCGCGCCAAACGCCGCTACACGCTCCACGACCTGGCGGATGGCCCGCACATCGGCGGGAACCAGTTTGCGCCCGGCCGTAGAGCTTCCGGGGTAGGTCACCGCAGCGCGGGCCGCAGCGCCGGCCCGCGGACCTGCGCCGCCGCCGAACCCCAGCGCCGCAAGAATGAACCCTGTCCACATCCCCAAGCGCATACGGCTCCCACCGTTATGGCACACCGAGTGGGTTTCCCACGTCGCCGCGTCGTTCATTTTGTAAAATCCAGGATGCAGGAACCGGCGGGGTTCCGATAGCGCAGCCTTAGCTCCGCCGGCATCGCGCAACCATCATAATGGCGATAGCGGAAATCAGCTTCGCCGCCGGCAGCAAGTTGGACACAGCAATCACGCAGCCGCCCTGCCGCGCCGGCAAAAATAAACTGATAACGGTTGCCTGCGGCATCCCGGCAGTCCAGCCGTGCTTCATGATTTCCCCGGAGGATAGCCCGGCTATTCGCCGCCGCAATAGCCGGTGCGGCCAGCGCCAAATGCAACTGCCGGGCAAGCTCCGTGGGCGGTCCCGACGGAATTCCGGAACCCAGGTTCAGTATCCGTACGCCTGCGGGGGTAGCCTGCGCCCGGAATATAAGCGTTCCCAGCTCGCTGATACAGGTGATCCGCAGCTTTCCGCCTGGGGCGCCTGTCAACCGGCCCACCAGCGGTATTTGTCGTCCGGCGACACGCCAGCTGGCGAAAAACGGCCGATCCACCCGCCTCGGAAATCGCTGCAATTCCTGCACCACGGTCTGCCGTCTTGGCGCCCGCCCCGCCAGCGGGTGATACGCTGGAAAGGGGCGAGCGGCACAACCGGCCAATACGACCGCAAACGCCAGGCGCGAAAATCGAAAATCAAGAATCCAGCTTCTCAAGACAGCTCGCTCGCCGGTGGGGTCACCCATGCCACATTCGGAAAATAGGAATGGTATCACCGCACATCGCGTGTGCGGATCGAACAATCCAGCACGGCAGCGTGGGCGCCAATAAAGAAATCCGCCAGCGCGTTGTTCTTACATGCCCCTTCGCGCTGATATCGCACGAATGCCTTGCCGGCGAGAAATAACGCGGGGCGCGGCATTCCAACAGCGTAAGTCCAAGGCCTGTTTTCGCTTCATCGAGCGCCGCCACTGTGGAGAAGGCCAGGGAAAGCTCGGCGTAAATCACTGGATTGATCACCAGGGAAGGCACTTGCGCTTACGCTTGCCGTTGCCAGATCGACCAGGATGCCCACTGCGGGTCAGGCGCCAGGACATCCACCAGCACATTCGTATCAACCCGCAGCAGTTTTCGCTGCGCAACAGCGCCATCAGCTCGTTGGTGCGCTATTTCACGTAAGCCTTGCCGCGCACCGCATCGAACCGATCTGGTTTACGGGTGGACCGCCGGTCGGTCTTCTGTAACACCACCTCACCGTCGTGGTTGACGGTGAACCGCATGGGGCGCCCCGGCGTCAGATTCAGCGCATCGCAGATTTACTTGAGAATCGTCACCTGGCCTTTACGCGTCAGAGTGGTAGGCATAGCGAGTCCCCGGAAAGTATTACCGGATAAGTAATAATATTACTTTCCTGCCGTTTTGACAATACCGCGTCTCATGCTTTGATCTCGACCTGCCAGCAAGGCAGAGATTTTCAACGCTTGTCGTGGGCGATATGAATTCCATAACGAGATGTAAGTTGCGGTGCCAACAATGGATATGAAATTAACACAGAGAACCCTTCCAGCCTGGCATTCTGGTTGCTATAAAACAAAGGAGCTTGAAGCGCCAAGCGGCTAACAGTGCCCGCGGCGCGGGGCCATCGTGCCGTTCGCAGCCGCTAAACCGCAGGCTGACAGCGGAACCAAGGCTTATTCAACAGCGAGGCAGTGAAGGAGTTAACGCCATGGCAGTAAAGCAGATTTCGTTTGACGAGGCGGCGCGTAAAAGCCTTTTGGAGGGAGTCACAAAGCTCGCTGCAGCCGTCAAAAGCACGCTTGGCCCGCGCGGCCGAACCGCCGTTTTAGATAAAGGTTGGGGCGCCCCGACCGTTACCAAAGATGGCGTCACCGTGGCGGAGGAAATCGAGCTTTCCAATAAATTTGAAAATGTCGGAGCCCAACTGGTCAAAGAGGCCGCCACCAAGACCAGCGATATCGCCGGAGACGGCACCACCACGGCGACGGTCTTGGCGGAAACCATTTTTAAGGAAGGCTACCGTAATGTTGCCGCGGGCGCCGACGCCATGGCGCTGGCCCGTGGCATTCACAAAGCCATTGCGGCCGCCACCGCCAACCTCAAGAAACTCAGCAAACCGCTGAACGTCGCGGATAAGAACGAAATCGGCGACGTTGCCGCTGTCAGCGCCAACAACGACCGGGAAATCGGTAGCATCATGGCCGATGCCTTTCAAAAAGTCGGAAAAGACGGGGTCATTACCGTCGAAGAAGGTAAGTCGCTGGAAACGCGGGTAGAGGTGGTCGAAGGCATGCAGTTCGACCGCGGTTACATTTCCCCTAACTTCATCACCAACCAGGACGATATGACCTGCGTGCTGGAGAAACCATACGTACTGGTTTATGAGGACAAGATTTCCAGCGCCACGAAACTGCTGCCGCTGCTCGAGAAAATCCAAAGCGCCAAACGTCCCCTGCTGGTCATTGCCGAAGATATCGATGGCGAAGCCCTGGCCACGCTGGTGGTGAACAAGCTGCGCGGGATTCTAAGCGTCGCCGCGGTGAAAGCCCCCGGCTACGGGGATCGACGCAAAGCCATGCTCGAAGATATCGCCATCCTGACGGGCGGCCGGCCCATTATGAAGGATCTGGGCCTGGAGGTGGATAAGGTGTCGGTCCAGGACCTCGGCCAGGCGCGGAAGGTGGAAATCGATAACGACAACACCACCATCATCGAAGGCGCTGGCCAAAGCAAGGCCATCCAGGGTCGCATCGAACAGATTCGCAAGGAAATTGCGGTGACTACTTCGGATTACGATCGTGAAAAGCTTCAGGAACGTTTGGCCAAACTGGCCGGCGGCGTGGCGCAGATAAATGTCGGCGCCGCGACCGAAGCGGAAATGAAAGAGAAAAAAGCCCGTGTGGAAGACGCTCTGCACGCCACGCGTGCCGCCGTGGAGGAGGGCATTTTACCGGGCGGCGGGGTGGCCCTTCTGCGCAGCATACAGGCCCTCGACCAGGTAAAAACGGAGGGCCACGATGAAGCCACGGGCGTGAACATTGTTCGCCGGGCCTTGCAGGAACCGACCCGATGCATCGCGGAAAATGCCGGGGAGGACGGCGCGGTGGTAGTCAAGAAAGTGCTTTCTGGCAAAGGCAATTTTGGCTTCAACGCCCTGTCGCTGGACTACGAAGAAGATATGATCAAGGCTGGCATCATTACCCCCGCGAAGGTGGAACGCACTGCCCTGCAGAATGCCGCCAGTGTCTCGACTCTGCTGCTGACAACCGATGCTATTATCGTGGAAAAACCCAAACCCAAAGATAGCATGCCTCCCGGTGGACCCGGTGGAATGGGTGGCGGTATGGGTGGTATGGGTGGTATGGGCGGAATGGGTGGTATGGGTGGCATGATGTGACGTTGAATCGCCTTCGCCACTGGCGCCGAGTTTTGGCTTGACACAGTACTCCGGAAAGCACCGGGCTTTAGCTCAGCGAACGGCTAGGGGTGGCGCTGAAAAAGGCGCCCCGGACATCCGGGCAGCGGGTGGCGCGGTTCGGGCGCCGGCTCGCGGCTGACCCGGTTATAGAGCCGCTTTCGAGACCGGTTGGCTTGAGGCGCTAAGTAATAATGGTGTTTGAAACGGGATTCACAATTACGCTTGGAATGCTAGTTTAAGGAGCACACTCTATGAAACTCAATCCTCTGGATGATCGTTTGGTGGTAAAGCCTGGCGAAGCCGAAAGCAAGACGGCCACCGGCATCGTGTTACCGGAAACCGCCAAGGAAAAGCCGACCCGGGGCAAGGTTATCAGCGTTGGTCCCGGAAAAATGCTGGACACTGGCAAGCGGGCCCCGATTTCCGTCAACGTCGGCGATGAGGTTTACTACGGCAAATACGCCGGTACGGAAGTTAAAATAAATGAGGAAAAATTTGTCATCCTCCGTGAGAGCGATTTGCTTGGTGTGGTGGTCAAGTAAATGCAGCGAAGCCGCACACAACCATGGGTCACAGTCCCGATGACTATTGGGATGGGGGAAGGGTGGCGTGGCGCTCGACAGCTGGGATTTTTGAACTAGAACAAAATCTCCGTACGGTACAAAAACTTGAGGCATATTGGCACAAAATGAGGTAATCACTTATGGCAGCGAAACAATTGATGTTCGATCAGGCGGCGCGACAGAAACTTCAAGATGGGCTTTCCAAGTTGGCCGCGGCGGTTAAAGTAACGTTGGGGCCGTCCGGCCGCAACGTGGTGTTGGCCCGCAGTTGGGGCTCACCGCAAATCACCCGCGATGGCGTAACCGTATCCAAGGAAGTGGAACTTCCGGAATCTTTTGAAAATATGGGCGCCAAGCTGGTCAACGAAGTCGCCAGCAAAACCAACGACATCGCAGGGGACGGCACCACCACCGCCACGGTCTTGGCGGAGGCCATTTATAACGCCGGTCTGCGTTACGTCACCAGCGGGATGAATCCCGCCGTAGTCAAACGCGGCGTGGATAATGCCGTGACCACTGCCGTGGACGCCATCCATTCCCAGGCCCGCAAGGTCACTGGCAAAGAGGATTTGCGCAAAGTGGCGACGGTATCGGCTAATTCTGACAGCAGCATCGGTGACTTGATCGCCGATGCCCTCGACCGCGTCGGCAAGGACGGCGTGGTGACCATCGAAGAGGGCAAAAGCATTGAGACCACCATGGACTTGGTGGAAGGCATGGCCTTCGATAAGGGGTTCCTGTCCCCCTATTTTATGACCAACCCAGGCACGATGGAATGCGTTCTGGAAGACGCCTACATCCTTTTATACGAAAAAAAGATAAGCACCATCAGCGAGATTCTGCCGCTCCTTAATAAAATCGTCACGGCCGCGAAGCCGTTGCTGATCGTCGCGGAAGATGTGGAAGCGGAGGCTCTGGCCACCCTGGTGGTGAACCGCCTCCGTGGTGTGCTGCAATTGTGCGCGGTGAAAGCCCCCGGCTTCGGCGACCGCCGCAAAGCCATCATGGGCGACTTGGCGACGGTGACGGGTGGTAAGTTCATCAGCGAAGACTTGGGCGCGAAACTGGATACCATCGAGTTGTCCGACCTGGGCCGGGCCAAGCGTGTACTGGTGGACAAGGACAACACCACCCTTATTGAAGGCGCCGGCCGCAAGAAAGATATCGACGCGCGGGTGGCGCAGATTCGCCTGCAAATTGATAAAACCACCAGTGATTACGATCGCGAAAAACTCCAGGAGCGGCTGGCGAAACTCACCGGCGGCGTGGCGGTGCTGCGCGTCGGCGGGGCTACGGAAACCAGCATGAAAGAACGTAAATTCCGGGTGGAAGATGCCCTGCATGCCACACGGGCCGCCGCCGAGGAAGGCATTGTCCCGGGCGGCGGTGTCGCGTTTCTGCGCGCCATTTCCTCTGTGGAGAGCGCGAAAACCCGGGCCCGTGGCGATGAAAAGGTCGGTTTCGACATCGTGCTGCGGGCGCTGCGCTCCCCCACCCTGCAGATCGTGGAAAATGCCGGAGAAGATGGCAGCGTGGTCGTGGATGCAATCCTCCAGAAAGATGGCGCGTACGGCTACAATGCGGCGACCCGGGAATTCGGAGACATGTTCCGTATGGGCATCGTTGATCCCGCCAAGGTCGCGCGAACGGCGCTGCAGAACGCGGCCTCCGTGGCCGGACTGCTGCTTACTTCCGAAGTGCTGGTCACCGAGCTGAAGGAAGACAAGGACCGCATCGCTGGAGCCGTTAGATAAGCCAGCAGCTACCAGCTATCAGCGGTCAGCCATCCGTCGTGGGTAGCACCGTGGGCGGGCTGATGGGACCGAACTCCGGTGGATGCCAGCCGCCTTCATCTGTAAACTCAACGCCGATTGCTGATGGCGGTTCGCTGAAGGCTGCTCGCTATTCATGCCCACCAAACGCGATTACTATGCAATCCTAAGCCTCGATCGCCGGGCCACGGACGAGCAGATCAAACGCGCCTACCGGAAGGCGGCGCTGCAATATCATCCAGATAAAAACCCTGGCGATAAGCAGGCCGAGCAGCGCTTCAAAGAATGCGCCGAAGCCTATGAAGTCCTTTCCAATCCTGAAAAACGCTCCCTTTACGATCAATACGGCCATGACGGTCTGCGCGGTACGACGGTGCATGATTACGCGCACATGCAAAATGACGATATCTTTTCCATGTTCGCGGATATCTTCGGCGGCGCCAGCCCCTTTGGTGGCACCCGGCGCCCGGGAACGCGGCAGACCAGCCGTGGCCAGCGCGGTCTGGACTTGGAGACCCAGTGCGAAATAACCCTGCAGGACGTGGCCCAGGGTTGCCAGCGCGAGATTGAATTTACCCGGCAGGATATCTGTTCCACCTGCTCCGGCAGCGGCGCCAAACTTGGTACCAAGCGGCGTATCTGCGCCACCTGCGGCGGGCGCGGTCAGGTGCTGCAACGGGGATTCGGCGGTATGTTTCAGATGGTCAGCACCTGCCCGAGCTGCCTCGGCCAGGGCTCCCTGGTGGATAAACCCTGCTCCACGTGCGATGGTTCTGGACGCGCCCCGCTGAAGCGAAAAATCACCGTAAAAATACCCGCCGGCATCCACGATGGTCAGGCCGTGCGGGTGCGCCAAGAGGGTGAACCGGGGGAAGGTGGGGGACCCCATGGCGATCTGCATGTGTACGTGCGCGTGCGGGAGCACGCTTTTTTTCGCCGGCAGGACAACGATTTAATCTTGGACGTACCGATCAGCATCACGCAAGCGGCTTTAGGGGCGGATATAGAAATCCCCACCTTGTTTGGAAAATCCATGCTGCACGTAGCCCCGGGCACGCAGTTTGGCGAGGTGATCACCGTTAAAGGCCTGGGTCTGCCGGACCTGCGTGGCGGGCGGGCCGGGGATTTACGGGCCCAGGTGATCGTGGAGGTGCCGCGGAAGCTTTCCCATCTTCAGGAAGAGCTGCTCCGTCAATACGCCGCCACCGAGGAGCACAGCGTGCTGCCGACCCGGAAGAGTTTTTTGGAAAAGCTGCGCGACTACCTGGTCGGTGGATCGGCGGGGGCGGATAAACCGGCTGAGCCCCGGTCGGACGCACCGCAGAACTGAGTAGTAACCCGGCGCGGAGGAGCCGCAACCAAGATATATAGCCCCTGGTCCGCACGGAGGCGGAGTAGTTTAGTCGCCCACGGCGACCTTCGGCGGACTTGCCGGGGGTAGCGGTCCGCCGGATAAAGGGATGTTCTGGTGACGAACAAAATCCTCGCGCGGCGCGGAGAAACATGGAGATTCTGACACGGATTACGGCGACGGCCTTCGGTTTTCGGTAAGAACGGGCGACCGTGTAGCCGGCGATGCCCCCATCGCCGCTGCGATTGAAACCCCGCGCCCAGACCCGAACTTAACCACGGATCACACGGGGCCTACTGACTTTATCCGTGTCATCGATGTAATCCCCGCCGCGGCGGGTAAACTGTGGTTTCCACGGCGTCGTGCGAACAAAAATCTTCGCGTCGTGCGAAGAAATACGCAGTTTGTGATACAGAACGTGCCATAGCGTTGAACGTCTTGGCCTTCCCGAGTTGGAGACAACGCCCATGCCGAAACCCAAGGAGCATCATCCAGAAAGTCATCCTCCGTCCGCTGCACCGGCGCCGGCGGACACGCCCGGGCCGCCACCCGCTCCGGGCGCCGAACCAGTTCCGGAAACGCCGGCTGACGCGGATAGCCAGGCGCTACAGACTGCCATCGCCGAGGCGGAGGATTTACGCCAGCGTCTCACGCGCTGGCAGGCAGATTTTGAAAATTTACGGCGTCGCAGCGCCCATGAGATCCTGGCCGCGCGCCAAATGGCAGAAGGCGACTTCGCCAAGGATTTACTTAACGTACTGGACCACTTTCAGAGCGCCTTGAGCCTGGACCCCGCTAAAACCAACGTCAAAACGCTGCTGGAAGGGATTAAGATTACGTATGATGAATTAATCAGGGTACTCGCCCGTCGCGGCATAGAATCTTACGACCCCACGGGAGAGCCTTTTGATCCGCATCAGCAGGAGGCGATTGCCCGTGAAGTCTCGGCCGAACAGCCGTCCATGCGTGTATTGCAGACTCTGCAATTGGGCTACCGCTTGGGCCAGCGCATCCTACGGCCGGCGAAGGTCAAGGTTAGCATAGCCCCCTCCGCCGAGGCTGGCGGGCGATAATCCGGAGACCATTGTCATGCCCACTTACGAATACCGCTGCGCCAAATGCGGCTTTGAATTCGAAGAATTCCAGCCGATCTCCGCCAAACCCATCCGCAAATGTCCCAAGTGCGGACTGCTGGCAGTCGATCGCCTGATATCCGCCGGAGCCGGCATCATTTTCCGCGGCAGTGGCTTTTATGAAACCGACTATCGCTCCGAGGGCTATAAAACTGCCGCCAAGAAAGAATCCGACGCCGGTAAACCAGCCTCGGAAAAGTCCACCGCTGCTTCCACCGACGGCCAGGCTAAGCCGGCCGCTGCCAAATCCAGTGCCACGGCCAAAAGTGAAAAATCCAGCACGCCCAAATCCGCTGCAGCCAAATAATGGTCCCCCCAATTGCGTAGCGCGGCATAGCCGCACTGGCTCTCAACGCCCCCCCCGCGCTGAGGCGTTACCGGGATTCGGAAGATGCGGGATGTGGCAGCGATTGCACAACCTTGATGACTTGGCCGCGAAGTTCAGTTTGCATCCCACCCAACTGGCGCACCTGCTGGAGCAAGGCGTCGTGAGCGGAAGCTCCGGGGTTCTGGAGGAGCTGCTGGTTTAACTGCTGGGTGGTTTGATTAATCTGCACCTGCAACACCTTAAGCAACTTAAGCTGGGCCGCAGGTGGAATCAGCGGCGGCTGGCCTCCTCCGCCTCCTCCGCCTCCTCCGCCCCCGCTGCCGCTGCTTACTTTATCAATGCGGATCTGCTGCTTAAGGGCCTGGAGGATGTCCGTAAGTCCCATCAGGGCTGCGGTTTGAGCCGCCGGGACCGCGCGGTTCACGCTGGCCTGATTCAAGATATTCACGGCCACCTTCATGTTGTAGGCGATTTTACCGTTAAGCCATACGATCACCGGTGTCTGCCGGGCCAGAATGGAGCTTAAAACATTTACGGCGTTTCGGAGCGTCGCCTGTGCCTGACCGTCACTCTGGAGCTTGAGCAGCCCCGTTCTCTGTAAACCGCCATGCTGGCGCCAGCGCCGTCGGAGGGCGCTGGTGTCGGCGAGCAGGGACCGTTGCCGCCGAGCGATTTTCCGGTAGCGCTTGCGAATCGCGCGCAGCGTGGACAATTGTTGCCGCAGACGGTCTTGACGCAGCGCCCGGCGCACTGCAGTCAGCGCGTGTTGCAGGGCGGCCTGCGCCTGATTCTGGCTGGGGATTGACAGCGGTTGTTCGCCACGCAACAGGGCGCCTGTGGCCTGGCCCATCATGTGGGCGCCATGGCGAAGCCACGCGCCCGCGGTGGTGGATGGGGCGACCTGTTGGGCTTGTCCACCGGCGGCAAGAGCCCGAAGCTGCAGACGGCTTTCCCGATCGGCCAGCGGCGCTAAGACGCGGGCTGGCCCATCCGCCGGGGCTCTGGCGGTAGCCAATTTGACGGCCTGCTGTTGTTGGAGCAGCCTTTTGATGAGGGCGATAAGTTTTGCCAGACGGGAGATTTGTCGCTGAAGAGAGCGTTGCCGCGCCTGCCGCAGCGCCCGAAGCATGTGGGCAAGCGTTTGCCGCGCCTGGTCCTGATTGGCTGCGGCGTGCTGCATTTGGTTCTGCGCCGCGGCCTGAGCGGCTAAGCGCATGGTGCTGCTTAAAGCCCTCTGGCTCGCCAAATCAGCGGCCTGACGCAACGCGGCCGCCAGGGCGGGATTCCGGCGCTTTAGCCGCTGCGCGCTGTCGGTCAGGTTGCGGGCCAATTGGTCAGCGCGGAGCGCCAGACTTTTCTGCCGGTGGGCGAGCTGGGCCAGAGCGGTGCGTTGTCGCGGCGGCAATTGGGAGGGGGTCATGCCAATGGTCCGCGGCGCCAGAGAACCGAGTTGCCGCTGCAGAAGTTCCTGGCGGCGGAGCAGGCGGGCGGTTTGCGTTTCGAGGGAAGCCAGGCGTCCGGCCGCCCCCAGCCGTTGCAGCAGTTGCCGCATGATGACGATGGCGCGTTGCTGTCCGCCGACGGCGCGGGCGGCGGATTTTACCGCGGCGGGGAGCAGGGCCGGTCGCCGCAAACCCAGGCGACTCGACCAAGCCTGCCCGCCCACTGGCGGGGTGAGTCGGGCGCTCTGGGTAGCGGCGTGACGCAGGGCCGCGGCGGCGCGGGGCAGGAGTTGCTGGCTGACCTGGGCCATTTGGCTGGCGCCAAACCGGGCCAGCTTGCCCACCGCCCGTTGGCTTAAGCCGTTGCGGGTGGCCATTCGCTCAATGCGGCGAAGGGTGCCAGTGATGGAAGCGGCGCGTGCCGCCTCCGCTGCCTGGCGGCGCCCCAGTGCCGCCAGGGTGGCGCGCTGGGCCGGAGTGATTTGACGGTTGGTCTGCAGGAAATGCGCAATGGCCTGGGTGCTGGCTTGCGTGTGCCGCTGGCTCTTAAGCAGGCTTTTCAGCGCCGCCCGCACGTCGCGCAGATCGCCGCGAAGTTCCGCTTCAATTTCGGCCCGGGTCCTGATGACCACCCGCAATGGAGCGGATAAGACGAGCGGATGAGTGCGGACCGCTCCGGCGGCATTCTGGACACGGTAGTTATCACCGACCTGGGCGTAGACATCGATGCTTTCGCCCGCCCGCGGTTTCAGGTCTTTCAAGCTCCAGATAGTCCGGGCGGCTCCCCGCACGGTGCGGGTGGCCGGGTCGAAAACCAGACGCCGCCAGCGCAGGGGAAGCGTAAAGAGCGGCGGGCTGCGGGGCGGGGCGATGGTGCGGCGGCCGAGCAGGGCCGGTGGGGTCAGCCCCAGGTCGTCGCGTGCCTGGATATGGATGGAAAGCGTTCCGTCAGGTGTGGTCTCAACGGTATGGCCGGGATGAGTGATCCAGATGCGGGGGGGGGCGTCCGGTCGCACGTTAAGTTGAATTAAAGCACCGCGCCGATTCGCGATGCCGCTACGATCGATGAGGCGGAGTTGCGCCGCGAAGGATTTTCGGGCGGAAAAAATGAGCGTGGCCTGATGGGGCGCCGGTTCCTGAACCATCCAGAAAACTGGCAGCGGCGCGCCGGTACGGGCGTCAAGAAGCTCTACCGGGCCGGTCGCAAGCGGTGCAGCATGGTGGGCCAGTCCGCGGCGCTCCGGAGCGGCGCTGTGCTCTGGCCCGTTCCGTCGTAGCGGCTGCGCCCCCCGGCGGACTGGGGTGATGGCGCGGCGTAGGGCGGGACCGGCAGCCAGCGGTTGGTCACTGCGCAGATGGATGACTACCGTGGAACCGACGATCGCCTGGGCCGACGTGTTCATTAGATTGACCACGTACGGAGGAACCGTGGGCGCGTATGCGGGCGGAGAAATTCGCGCCATTAGACTGACGATCCGCGGGCGGGGTGCGAGGAGGATGCGCTGCCAGGGTTCGCGGGTATCATCGCCGGCGGCAGCGCGGACTTGAAGCACCGCTCCGACGGGAACGATCACGGTGGCAAATCGGGTTCCGTGGCGGCGCCCCTGCCAAGTCATCAGCTGGGCCGGCAACGGGCGACCGTCCTGCCGCAGTTGCAGCCAGACGGGCAAACCGGGATAAAATCCGCGGTTGACGCGCGCCTGCAATGACAGCGGTTTACCGCGCGGCCAGATGGCGGGGGGCGCGCCGGAAACCGTGTTCCAAACCAGGCTGACGCGCGTATGCCGCGGCCATGGATGATGGGCCAACGGGCCGCTCCAGCGGCGCCACGCAAGGCCGGCCTGGGCGGGATAAAACGCCGCCAAAGCCGCCAGCATCGCCACGCCTGCGACCCCGATCAGCAGCATCCGTCGCACGGGGCGGAAATCCACCGCACCGGATACATTCATCGCCGTGATAGCGTCCGTGGCGGCCGTGACACTGGCTGCGGCGAGCGCGTTCGTGGCGCCCAGATCCCGCTTCAAAAAATCAACCGCGGAGAGCAGTTCGTCGTGCCCCAGGGCGGCCGCCTGCTCGAGCTTTCCGGCCAGAAAGCGGTCGGGCAGCGGCCGGAGTAATGCCCCGATGAGGCGCCGCACGGGAATCACCACCAAGGCCGCCGCCAGCACCGCCAGCAGAATCAACCGCAGGGAGCCGGGAAAATGCTCCCAATAATCGGCCAGCACCAGCAGCAGGCTGGCCCATGCGGCCACCGCCAGCAGCAGCCCCCCCGCGTGCCAGGCCAACGCCGCACGTACGCTGCGGCGCAACCGGCCCAGCCGCTGCAATAGCGCCGGCGGGTTCACGACGGAGGCAGACTGGTGCATTGTCGTCACGTTGGACCATTGTAACAACAGCGATCCGGAGGGCTAAATGCGGTGCCCGCCGCTGGGCACGGCTCCAGCTGCACCGGATGATGATCCGATATTTTTCTTGCGCCCGTGAAACAAGTTCCCCCTTTTCGGCGCAGGGCGGGCTAATAGTCGATGCCCACTTTGGCTTGAAGGCCCTGATCGAAGGGGTGCTTCCGTTTGGTCATTTCGGAGACCAGGTCCGCCGCTTCCAAAAGGCCGGGCGGGGCGCTGCGGCCCGTGGCGAGTACGTGCACACCGCGGGGGCGATTTCGCAAAGCATCCAAAACATCGTCCAAGGCGATGAATCCATAGTTGATGGCATACGTGATTTCATCGAGCACCACCAGAAAATAATCGCCGGAATGCATCATGGCTTTGGCCTTTTCCCAGGCCTGGACCGCGGCCTGTTTATCACGGTTCAAATCCTCACTTTCCCAGGTAAAACCGCGGCCCATGACCAGGAAAGTCAGGTGGGGCAGCGATTCAGCGAACAAACGCTCGCCGGTTTGCCATTTGCCCTTGATAAACTGAATGACTGCCACCGGCAGTTCCCGGCCCAAGGCGCGCATGACCATCCCCATGGCCGCCGTCGTTTTCCCCTTGCCGTGACCAGTGTAGATCATAAACAGGCCGTTCTGGTGATCCGAGGGGCGGCGGTCCCGGGGGCGCTGCGCGTAGCGGCGAAATTCCTCGCGCAGGGCCGCGGTCAGATGCTCCGGGGGCGGCGCACCGAAGCGCTCGGAACTGACGATTTGTTCTAGGGGCAGGCGCGGCAGCCAGCCGACGGTTTGCAGCGCCGGCTCCGGGGGAAACTCCCGCACATAGCCGACGCATAGATACGCCACGGGGATCACGTGTTGGGGAATCTGCAGAAATTCGCGGAGGCGCTGGGGTTGCAGAATGCTTACCCAGCCAACCCCCAATCCTTCCGCACGGGCCGCCAGCCAGAGATTCTGCACAGCGCAGCAGGTGCTGTACAAGTCGGTGGTGCGAATGGTGTGGCGGCCGATGACCGCGGGGCCAAAGCGGGTACGATCGCAAGTGATGCAAATATTCAACGGCGTATCCAGGATACCTTCCAATTTCAGCGACAGATATTTTTCACGGCGCTCCGGATCGAACGCCGCCGCCGCCCGTACGCGTTCCACCTCAACGTGGGCGCGGATTTTCTCCCGGGTGAGACGATCCTCGACCACAATAAAATTCCACGGCTGCATGAAGCCGACCGAGCCGGCTAGATGGGCGGCCATCAGCACCCGCGCCAGCACCGTAGGGGCAATAGGGTCCGGCAAAAATTCGCGCATGTCGCGGCGCCGGGCGATAGCTTCGTAAACACCGCGCCGCCAGATTCCCGGCAGAGGTTCGGCGCGTGGGTGGGGGGTGGGTTTATCGAGCATAAGCGTAATCCCAGTTTTCAGTAACCTAGCAGCTTTCAGCGATCAGCGGCTAACTATCAACTTTCAGCACTCGGCTTTTGGCGGTGCGGGGTGGCGAACTGCATTTCCGCAGGCTAAGGCCATGTCGCGCCCCCCGTTTCCGGCAACAATACGCGCACGGGAAGTGCGGGCGGCGCCGAGGGCGCTGCCGCACCCTTAAGCGGACACTGCTGCAGCATCACCGGATCCCGCACCTGCTGGTACAACTGTTCCAGAATACGGCTGCTGATGCGCAGCTCCAGCGCCACCCGGCCGGGGTGGGAGTCGTAATCGCGCCGCTGCACCACGGCGAATTTTTCCAGAAATGTGATGCCTTTCGCGTCGTCTAATGGGACGCTAATCTGGACCATCCGCATTTCACCGAGCAGGTGCGCCAGCACCTGGTTCACCAGAGCGGCGGTGCCGGCGCCGTTGCGGGCGCTCAGCGGCAGGGCCGTCGGGAAGGTGGCGCGCCAGAAGGCCAGGTCGTCGGGCGACCGTACGGCGTCGATTTTGTTGAGCACCAGCAGCGCGGCCTGGTCGGCACAGCCAATCTCCAGCAGTACCCGCCGCACCGTGCGCAGCTGCCGCAAAGCCGCGGAATCCGCCAGGTCCACGACAATCAGCAGTAAATCCGCGTGCGTGGCTTCCTCCAGGGTCGCCTTGAACGAAGCGACCAGGTGGTGCGGCAGATCGCGCACGAAACCGACCGTGTCGGAAAGCAGCGCGGTATGCGCCGCAGCGAGGCGCCAGGCGCGGGTTTTTGTGTCGAGCGTGGCGAACAGTTTGTCTTCCACAAAACTTTCCGCGCCGGTGAGTGTGTTGAACAGAGTGCTCTTGCCGGCGTTGGTGTATCCGACCAGCGAAACGGTGAAATGCCGCTGTTTGCGCATGCGGACTTCGCTGGCTTTACGGCGCTGGACGCCGGCGATCTGCTTTTTAAAATCGGCAATGCGTCGCCGCACCAGACGCCGATCGATTTCCAGCTGCATTTCTCCGGGTCCCCGGGCGCCCACTCCCGCGCCCGCGCCTGTTCCGATACGTTCCAGGTGGCTCCACATGTGGCGCAGTCGGGGGTAGGTATATTCCAGTTGGGCCAGCCCTACTTGCAATTGGGCTTCATGGGTGCGTGCCCGCGTGGCGAAAATGTCCAGAATTAATTCACTACGATCTAATATTTTGCATTGGATGATTTCTTCCAGATCCCGCAATTGATGGGGGGACATATCGTTATCGAAGATCACCACATCGGCGGCGCAGGCCCGGACAATGGAAGCGATTTCCTCGGCCTTGCCCCGGCCGATATACGTGCCCGGATGGATGCTCTGACAAACCTGCGTGACACGCTGCACCACGACCGCCCCTGCGGTCCGGGTCAGGCTAGCCAGTTCATCCAGCGCTGCGGCGCCATGATCTGCGCCCCCAAGGTCTGGATTCGCATCGGCGGTGCGAACGCCAACCAGCACCGCCCGTTCACTGCGAACGGAAAGCGTAACTCGTTGATCCTGCGACAAACCCGCGCCACCCCCGGAGCCGGTAACTATCCGCGCCACTGCGATCCACGCCAGGCGCATCTCATTATACCGCTCATCGCGGACCGTAGAGTGTGGTTAGTTGCTCGAACCCGCGCTGGGGTGCGGCGCGACTCGAGAGACCTGCCAAAATGGCACGCTGTTCAAGCTCCGGGTTACCGTAAACACTGCATTTTTCGCTGGATAATGGCCTTGGCCTGGTGGTACGATATTTGTTTAAGCGTCATGCTGTCCTGAAAATGAGGGGGGCAGGGATATGACTGCAACTGCCACCCCCGATAAGATCAGCAGAGGTGACGCTTCGATTGGGGGGCTAGCTACGACTGGTTGCCACCATTTTCATGCTCCGCAGGTTGAAGACTCGCCTTCGGAAAGCGTCCGCCGCGGGCAGGGATGGCGGCGGCCGAGCCACGACCGTAAGGGAGCGGTTGGCGTGCGTCCGCCGCGGGCAGGGATGGCGAACCAAAGATGCAGGATCAGATATGCGCTTGGATAAATTCACCCTTAAGGCCCAGGAGAACCTGGCGAATGCCCAACAGCTGGCTGCGGAGCGTGGCCACAGCGAAATCAATGGCTGGCATCTATTGGCAGCGCTGCTGGCGGATCGTGAAGGCATTGTTCGCCCGCTGCTGGCCCGGCTGGGAGCGGATGCGGAGCACCTGGCGAACCTGGCGGAGGCCGAACTGGGCCGCTTGCCCACCATTTCCGGCGGGGCGCCGCCCGCGCCGTCTCCGGAGCTGAACGAGGTGCTCACGACGGCCCAGAAGGAGGCGGACCGTCTGAAGGATGAATACCTATCCACTGAACATATGCTGCTGGCGCTGGCCGCAGCGCCGGGCGCCGCGCGTGCGGCGCTGAACCAGCTGGGAGTGGCGCGGGAGAAGCTGCTGACGGCGCTGAAGGACATCCGTGGCGGGGCGCGCGTGACGGATCAAAACCCGGAGGATAAATACCAGGCGCTGAAGCGTTATGGTCGCGATCTGGTGGAAACAGCCCGCCAAGGCAAGCTGGACCCGGTGATTGGGCGGGATGAGGAGATCCGCCGGTGTATGCAGGTGCTCAGTCGGCGAACCAAAAACAATCCGGTGCTGATCGGCGAGCCGGGGGTAGGCAAAACGGCCATTGTGGAAGGATTGGCCCAGCGGCTGCTGTCGGGAGATGTGCCGGAAGGACTTAAAAATAAACGTTTGATCGCGCTGGATATGGGGGCGCTCGTGGCAGGCGCGAAATACCGGGGTGAATTTGAAGACCGGCTTAAAGCGGTGCTCAAGGAAATAGAGCAGGCGGCCGGCGGAGTGATTCTGTTTATCGACGAGTTGCACAACGTGGTCGGAGCCGGACGGGCCGAGGGATCCATGGACGCCTCCAATCTACTCAAACCCGCCCTGGCCCGCGGCGAACTGCGCTGCGTCGGCGCCACGACGCTGGATGAATATCGCAAGCATATCGAAAAAGATCCAGCCCTGGAGCGCCGTTTTCAGCCCATCCTGGTCGCCCCTCCGTCGGTGGAGGATGCCATTGCGATTTTGCGCGGCTTGAAAGAACGCTATGAAACGCACCACGGCGTGCGAATTCAAGACGCCGCGCTGGTGGCCGCGGCCACCCTGGGGCAGCGTTATATCACGGACCGTTTTTTGCCGGATAAGGCGATCGATCTGATGGACGAAGCCGCCAGCCGGCTGCGCATCGAAAATGACTCCCTCCCCGCGGAACTGGACGACGTTCGGCGGCGCCTGATGCAGTTGGAAGTGGAGCGGGAAGCGCTAAAAAAGGAAAAGGATGAAGCGGCGCGCCAGCAGCTGCAGAAGAATCAACAACAACTCGCGGACCTGCAGGAAAAGAACGCGGCGCTAACCGCCCGTTGGCAGCGCGAATCCGGTGCCCTGAAGGCCATCAAGGCTATCCGCGAGAAGATACAGACGGGGCAAACCCAGTTGGAGGAGGCCCAGCGGCAGGGGCGGCTGGAAGAAGCGGCGCGGTTGCGCTACGGGGAACTGCGGCAACTGGAAGCGGATTTGAAGCGTCAACAGAGCCAGCTTGACGCTATTCTCAAGAACGGGCAATCCATGGTGCGGGAGGAAGTCACGCCGGAAGAAGTGGCCCAGGTGGTGGCGAAATGGACCGGCATTCCGGTCGCCAGGATGCTCGAAGGGGATAAGCAGCGCCTGGGCCGCATGGAATCCTTTCTGCAGCGGCGGGTGGTCGGTCAGGAGGAAGCCGTGCGGGCGGTCAGCAACGCGGTGCGGCGCAACCGCGCCGGCCTGGGTGATCCGCGGAGGCCCATCGGTAGTTTCATGTTCCTGGGACCCACGGGTGTGGGGAAAACCGAACTGTGCAAGGCCCTGGCGGAATTCCTGTTCGATACCGAAGACGCCATCGTTCGCCTTGATATGTCCGAATTTATGGAGCCGCACAGTGTGGCGCGGCTCATCGGCGCGCCACCCGGTTATGTTGGCTATGAGGAGGGCGGGGTGCTGACCGAAGCGGTCCGCCGCCGGCCGTACAGCGTGGTCCTTTTCGATGAAATAGAAAAGGCGCACCGCGACGTGTTCAACGTGCTGCTGCAGGTGCTCGACGACGGCCGCCTGACCGACGGCCAGGGACGCACGATCGATTTTAAGAACACGCTGTTGGTGATGACCAGCAACATTGGCTCACAAATGATCCAGGAATTGGCGGCGAAAGAGGGCGCGGATTGGGAAATCGAGGCGTCCGTACGCGATATTCTGCGCCAACACTTTCGCCCGGAATTCCTGAACCGCATCGATGAAGTGGTGATTTTCCACACGCTGGGCAAAACGCAGTTGGCGCAAATCGTGGACATTCAGCTTCGCCACCTGGAACAGCGTTTGGCGGCGCGCGGTTATAAGTTGCAGCTAAGCGACCAGGCCCGCAAGGAACTGGCCGCACAAGGCTATGATGTCACCTTCGGCGCCCGCCCGCTGAAGCGGCTCATTCAGCAGCGAATCGAGAATCCGCTCGCGGAGAAAATCCTCGCCGGCGAATTACCGGAAGGGGGCACGGTGCAAATTGACACCGACCGCCACGGCCGCTTCACCTTCGCTGCGGCGGCGCCGGCTTCAGCTTGATCATAGACGCGGCGTCCCGCGGCGTGCGAGGCGCGATAAACGCAGCGGCAAGGCAATGCCGGCATTCACCGACGGGCTTCGAGGCGTTTCACCCCACCTCGAAAATCCGGGCATGGCCTGCGAATGCCTTCCAGGCCGATCGCCAGTGCGGCCGGCGTTCCAAGCAGCGGCTTCTCGTAGCCTGGCGCCGGCGCCTCGACTCGTTTGGAAGGCGCACGCACCGGATCATCCTTGCTCTCTTGCGGGGTATTCAAGTCGTCCGGTATCGCTGGTAGCTTCGCGGCGGGGCCAGGACGGCCAACTCCACTGGCCAAGCGCGTACAAGCGTTGGGCGGCAGCCCTTCGAATTCGTGCCTCAGGACCTATGGAATGACTGTGCTGCCGTCGGAACTTGCTCCGAGTTCGGTGCAGATATCAGCGCTTGGCGCGCCCTCAACTGTCGCCGCCTTTCAGTCCAAGGGAAACCTGCCCGTTGTATTCCGACCCGGCCAAGCCTGCTCGCCCGTTGGGGGAAGCCCATGGCAATCCACCAGCGTTGTGGCGATGCAGCCTGGACTCGCTGAGAGGAGTCAGAACCACCTTGCGCACGGTGTTCCATCCTTGGATACCGCTGCGCCGTTTAGGTTGCCGGGCGTTGCTGAGCCGTCTTGCGCTAACTGTCGCGAAACCGTATCGGCGAAGATGCAGTGCGAGAATATCATTGACAAACGTTTCTTCCGTTTCGCCTTCCACCTTGATTCACGGCATCGGCAAAAGAAATGCGAATTTCCAGTTTGGCTGCGGTTTGGGAGTCGCAAGGCCGAACCTTTTCCGCTCCACCGGCTTGGATTACACAATCCTGCGAGGTGTCCCGCGCGGATTTCACGAAAAGAACGAAAAAGCACCGATGTAGTTCCACTTTCCTGAACCGTTCGGCCGCATAACTACATTAAATCGCACCGAACTTCAGTGCCCCCATCGATGCCATGCTCTTGAAACCCTGGATGGTGACGCGACCGAGTGCAGGCACAATTCATTCCCGGCTTCGAGGCTGGAAAGAACTGATACAGGCAAACCGGTGATGGTCACAGGCTTCGCGCTATCAGCCCCCGTTGCTCCGCGAGAACGATGTTTCGCGCAAACAGCGCGGCTATAATCCCATTACGGAGGAGCCGCCCATGGGTTGTTTTATTGTTTTATTCGGCGCCATTTGGCCGCGGGTGATGCTGATTCTCCTGTGGTTGTTTTCGGGTTATCCGCAACGGGCGTTTCACGGTATGCTCTGGCCGCTGCTGGGTTTCTTTTTTCTCCCTGCGACCACCTTGGGTTACGAACTCGCCAAAAACTGGAATCCCGGCGGCCGTTTGGAGGGATGGTGGATCGTTCTCCCGGCGCTGGGCCTGCTGCATGACTTCGGCCACTGGGGTTTTGCCGGTTCACGCCGGCGCGCCGCCTCGTAAAAGCGCTCCGCGGCCCGATCACCCGCTGGCCGCCGCTTGATCCAGATAAAAACGCAATATGCCGTGGCGCGGTTGAACTCCTGCGGCAGGACAATCCACTGGCGCTGGATTCGCTTGTAAGACGGTGCGGACAATTCCGGCTTTGCCCGCGCCGCAGACCAGAAAGAAAACCGCCCGGGACAAATTAATCAAAGGCAAAGTGAAGGTGATCCGATCCACCGGGGGCGGCAGCCGACCCGGCGGAGTGCCGACGACTCCAGCGGTGGTTTCCGCGAGGGCCGCGGCGCCGGGGAACAGCGAAGCGGTGTGTCCGTCCTCACCTAAGCCCAACAGGATGAGATCAAATATCGGCGCGGCGCCGCCGAAAAAATCTTTCAATTGCGCCTGGTAGGCCGCGGCAGCCAGCGCTGCAGTGGCGTTAGGCCGGACGGCGTAAACCTGCTCTGCCGGAATGCTAACGCGGCTGAGCAGACAGCGCTGGGCCATGGCGTAATTGCTCGCCGGATCACCCGTCGGGACATGGCGTTCATCGCTGAAGAATACAAACCACTGGGCGCCGGCGGCTGAGGGCGTCCATTCCCGCGCCAGCACGGCGTAGGTCTGGGCCGGCGTAGATCCACCCGCCAGGGCGATCACGAATTGACCCCGTGCGGCAATCGCCGCGCGCGCCAGCTCAAAAATGGCGGCGGCAACGGTCTCAGCCATTTTTTCCGGGGTCGGACTAATGATTTTCCGGGCGTTACTCATACGCTTCGCAGGTGCATCAAATGATCGAATCGGCCATGGACGCCGGGCCTTGTATCGGCGACGATGTATCATAGCCAGGGGATAACTGGATGGAAAATGGAGTTGCGCATGAATGACCGCCAACGATTTATCGCCACCATGCACTATCAGCCGCGGGACCGGGCGCCGATTTGCGATTTTGGTTTTTGGCCTGAAACCATCGATGTCTGGCACGCCCAGGGGCTGCCCGCCGAGGTCGGCGGCGGTCACGACACCACCAGCACCGACAAATTTTTCGGTATGGATCAATACTATCACTATCACGGCGGTCCGGATGTGAATTGCGGTCTTTATCCCGGTTTTGAAACGCGGGTACTGGAAGATCGCGGCACGCAGGAAGTCGTCCAGCAGGGGGACGGCGTGCGGGTGTTGCGCGACAAATATTCCGGCTCCATTCCCATGCACTTGGGCCACCTGCTGGTGGATCGCGCCAGCTGGCGGGAACACTACCTGCCGCGGCTGACCAATTACGACGATCCGGGCCGCTATCCGGAGTGGGAAAACGCCCGGGCGGTATGGAACGATGCCAACTGCCCGGCGCCGCGGGTGGTCAGCGGTGGGAGCCTTTATGGATGGCTGCGCAACTGGATGGGGGTGGATAATCTATCTTATCTGGTCTACGACGATCCGGCGTTGTTTGAAGAAATGGTGACCACCATCGGCGACTTGATCGTCGAAACGCATCGCCGCGCTTTGGCCCAAGGCGCCTGTTGGGACGCCTGCGGGATGTGGGAAGACATGTGCTATAACGGCGGTCCGCTGTTGGGGCCGGGGCATTTCCGGCGTTATCTCGTGCCGCACTATCGGCGGATCACCGAGCAGCTGCGCCGCGGCGGCTGCGATGTGATTTGGGTGGATTGCGATGGAAAAATTGACGAGCTGATACCACTATGGCTGGAGGCGGGCGTTAACTGCATGTTTCCCATTGAAGTCGGCGTCTGGCGCGCCGATGCGGTGGCCTATCGCCGGCAATACGGCAAAGACCTGCTGCTGATGGGCGGATTCGATAAACATATCTTGGCTCGGTCCAAACGGGAAATCGAGGCCGAGGTGCAACGCTTAACCCCGCTGGTCGAAGAAGGCGGCTTTATCGGCTTCTGCGACCATCGGGTCCCGCCCGATGTGCCGCTGGAAAACTACCTATTTTATCTTGAGACCGTGCGCCAGCGGTGGGGTCGGGGAATCAACCTAAAGCCCATGGGCAAATTGGCAGGCAGACGTCATACGCACGCGGCTTGACGACCGGATGCCTCTTCCAGCCTGGTTGGATAGGGTGCTTGGAGCATGGTGGAGCGGGGTGCCTGCGGAGGCGTCAGCCCCCGGCGGGCCTTCCCTTTACCCATATCTTGATGGGTTCGTGAGGTAATCGCAGGTTGTTCCCGGTTCCTGTTCGTGCTCCAGATCGTACTCCTGCTCCTGATCGAGGGCCTTTCGAACAGGAACTGCACCCGTGCCATCGCTCGGTACAGGCAAGCCACAGGCTAACCCGAACGGAGGCGGACTTTACGCGGCGGGAGGCTTACCTTAGGCTATGGTCCATTGGAACCGTTCCCAAAGGCCGATGGTATTTCGGCCTAACGCGTGGAGGAACGCCGCCATTGGCCGGCGGCGGTGAGCGCGGCCGGAGTGTTTTGTGACCAGCCAGATTCCATCTGTCGCCGCGGCCTCCGCCGACCAGATGGTCCATACATTTGCCAACGGTTTAACGCTTATCGCCGAGCGCGTTGAGAACGTGCGCTCGGCGGCTTTAACCCTGCTGATTCCAGGCGGCGCGGCGAGCGATCCGGAGAACGCCCTGGGCAGCGCCAGCGTCCTGTCCGACTGGATGATGCGCGGCGCGGGGGAACGCGACAATCGGCAGTTGACGGACTATCTGGATCAATTGGGCGTGCAGCGATCCATGACAGCGGAAACCGTATTTATGCGGTTAAGCGCCTCCCTGCTGGCCAGGAATTTCGGGGAAGTATTACCCGTCTGCGCGGATATAATGCGGCAGCCGCAGTTACCCGAAGGCGGATTTGCCGCCGCTCGCGATCTGGCCATCCAGCAACTCGACGCGATTGAAGACGAGCCGTCGCAGAAGTTGAATCTCATTCTGAAAATGCGGCATTTCCCGGACCCTTTCGGGCGGCCGATCGTCGGGCAGCGCGATCATCTGGCGGCACTGACGGCGGAATCGCTCCGGGCGGATTATCACCGGCGGTTCAGCCCCGTCGGGGCGATTTTGGCCGTCGCGGGAGCCCTTGAATTTCAGCCGCTGAAGGAATCGGTGGCGAACTGCTTTGGAGAATGGCGAACTTGCCCTCCACCACCGCCAACGCTCAAACCGGCTCCGGGTGGAGTGTATCATGTGACGCAACCGGCCAATCAGGTCCAGATCGGTCTGGCCTGCGACACGGTGCCAGAGAGCCACCCCGACAGCATTTTGATGCAATTGGCGGTGGGCGTGCTGAGCGGTGGCATGGGGGCGCGGCTGTTTTCTGAAATCCGCGAGAAGCAGGGTTTATGTTATGCCGTCCATGCCGGTTATATCAGCCTGGCCCGGCGGGCGGCGATATTGGGCTACGCCGGCACCACGCCAGAGCGCGCCGCAACCACCCTGAACTCCTTTTTACGGGAGCTGGAGCGGCTGCGGCAAGGCGTCACGGCGGAGGAATTGGAGCGGGCGAAAATCGGCATGAAAAGCCGGGTGATTATGCATGGTGAAAGCACGGCGGCCCGGGCCGCGGCACTCGCTTATGATTATTACCATTATGGCCGTCCGCGTACGCTGGACGAATTGCGCCAGCGGATCGAACGGGTGTCGCTGGAACAATTAAATGCGTTTCTGGCCGGCACGGCCGCGGCGCCGATTACGCAGGTGACCGTCGGACCGGCGCCGGTGGGCGGCGGCGAAGCACCAGCTAAGACCAGGGTTCATGAACCAGTCCACGAGAGCCATTAAATCTCCGCCGCAGCCAGACAACGGGCGCGGTTTTGACGTGGCGCGGCTTATCGCACAACGCGCCCTTCAGATCGATGCTTCGGGCATCCGTAAGGTTTTCGACCTGGCGGGGACTCTGAAAGACCCGATTAATCTGTCCATTGGCCAACCGGATTTCGACGTTCCGGAGCCGATTAAACAGCGGGCTATTGAGGCCATTCGCGAGGGAAAAAACCGGTATACACCCACGCAGGGCATCGGCGCGCTGCTGGAACCGCTGCGCCGCCAGGTGATAGACAGAACCGGATGGAAAGATCCCGGGGTGCTGATTCTTTCCGGAACGTCCGCCGGCATTATGCTGGCTATGTTCGCTACTTTGGATCCGGGCGATGAAGTACTGCTGCTGGATCCGTATTTCGTGATGTACCAACATTTACCGCGGCTGATCGGCGCCATCCCGGTACCGGTGGACTGTTATCCTGACTTCCGGCTGCATCCGGAGCGGATCGAAGCCGCCGTCACCCGCCGCACCAAGATGCTGGTGCTTTGCTCGCCGAATAATCCCACCGGTATCGCCTTCACGGCGACGGAACTACGGGCCGCGGCGGACCTCGCCCGAAGGCATCGTCTGCTGGTCTTAAGCGATGAAATTTATGACGCCTTTTGTTATCAACCACACGAAAGCATCGCCCCCCTGCTGCCGGAACAATGTGTGTTGCTGAAAGGATATTCCAAAACCTACGCCATGACCGGCTGGCGGCTGGGATACGCCGCTGGCCCGAAAGCCATCGTCGAACAAATGACCAAATTGCAGCAATACACCTTCGTATGCGCGCCTTCGCCGGCACAGTATGCGGCGCTCGAACTGGTGCACGGCCACCGCGTGGACATGTCCGGCCAGATTGATGCTTATCGTCGCAAGCGCGACCGGGTGGCGGAGGGTTTGCGGGAGCGTTTCGAGATTCAGCCGCCCGGCGGAGCTTTTTACTTTTTCCCCAAGGCGCCGGGGAAGGAAAGCGCCACGGAGTTCGTCGCGCGGGCGATCGCCAATAATCTGCTGATCATTCCCGGAAGCGTATTCAGCCGCCGGGACACGCATTTTCGTTTAAGTTACGCCACCAGCGACGCGATGCTCGAAAAAGGAATCGCGCTGCTGAACCGGCTTGCCGACGGATAAATGCCAAAGGCGGTTATGTTTGAAATTCAGGGCCAATCAACTGCCGTCGCCCAACTGCAGCGGGTGATCGCTTCCGGGCGCCTGGCCTCCACCTGGATTTTTGCCGGTCCCGCGGGGGTCGGCAAGCACCTTACCGCCGTCGCCCTGGCTAAAACCTGTCTTTGCGATCATCCGCAAAAACAAAGCGGAAAACCGATGGCGCGAACGCGGAATTCCTGTCTGCCGCCGGATTTTGAATGGACGCTGGCCTGTGGTCGCTGCGACTCCTGCCGGGCGGTGGATGCGGGTAGCCATCCCGACCTGCATCTGATTCATCGGAATCTGATCCGTTATCACGATCATGCGGGAAACTCCAAGGCCAGCACGCTGGGCATTGATGTCATTCGCGGAGAAATCACCGGCAACGCCTCGCCGGAACATCCGGTGGACCCGAAGTTGTATCGTCGGTCGCAGCGCGGGCGCGGCAAATGGTTTATTATCGATGAGGCGGATTTGATGGAACCACCTGCCCAGAACGCCCTGCTGAAAGCCCTGGAAGAACCACCGGCGCAATCCTTCCTGGTCCTGGTGACCGCCAGCCCGGATCATTTGCTGGCCACCATCCGCAGCCGCGCCCAGTTGGTGCGGTTTGGCGCGTTGCCGCCGGAGGCGCTTTGCCCACGGCTTCTGGAGCGCGGCTTGACGCCAGGGCAGGCGAAATTGCTCGCCCGCCTTTCCGGGGGCAGTCTGGGCGTGGCGCTGCGCTGGTTGGACGCGGGGCACACGGCCATGGACGAAGATGCGCCGGCCGCGCCGTCGCGGCGCGAATCGAACCGCTCGGCGCCGCGCCGGCCACCAACGGCCAAGTCCACAGAACCCGGCCAATTCGCGGTGCTGGGCTGGATCGACCGGGTCGCACTGGCCCTGGAGAATCTGGCCCTGGGTCGCGGCGGCGGAACGGCCCTGGCGGGCGCCATCCAATCCTGTGCCGAGCAGTACGCCCAAGCCGAGCTGCGCCGCGATCCGCTGGCCTCGAAAGTGGTGCTGACCCGCGACGGGGTGGCCGTCATGCTGGGCTTTGCCGCGGCCTGGTTGGATGATCGCTTAGCCGCAGCGGTGGCCGCGCCGATCGCGGCGCCACTGTCGCCACCGGGACAACTTGCCCCTGCGGTGGTATCTCGTTGCCTGGCGATCTGCCGTGCCGCCGAGCACCAGGTGGATATGAACGCCCACATCGGCCTGGCCCTGGCCAGCGCCGGCGCTGGCTTGGAGCAGGCGATTCGCCGCGGCGGCTGAACACAGGGCGTTGCCGCACCGGGAAGACATGATAATCGCATATCCCCCCCGATAGTCCCGATGAATACCGGCAGGAAAGTGCCGGGGCTGAGCGTGTGTGATCATCCGAATCTCGACGGCCATCGGGACCTTGGGGACGGTTAGCAAATAACCTTCCACGCCCCGGCCGTTATCCCGATAGCGGCCGGGATTATCAGCCGCTCGCCTCGCCGGGGGCGGGCAGGATTTTCGAGTCGCCTGGCGGTCTCTCGGCGGCGAATCGCAGGTTAGCGCTCCTGCCACGTCGGCGCTAATCCCTTTTCCGGAATGTAAACGTTATGCCCTGACGGACCGTTACACTCCGGGATATGGAGAGTATCACTACCGGTTATTTTCGACAGGGCTTGACTTTGTGCCGGAGACCGCTATCATATTTATATCTGGTCGCTCTTGGATGGGAAGGAAGAGGGAAAGACCATTCGTAATAGCTCGGTCTAAGAGCATCCCCATCAGGCAGCGATGGTAAAAGGTAACCTGTGTTTTAGCTGGGCGGCAGGGCTCCCGGGCCGGCGCCCCGCTTGGCTTTCAGGCAACCCCGCTGTGACGCTACGGGAGAGCGGGAGAGTATGATGTCCACGTTTTCATCTAAGAGGGCATTTCTCGCGGTCTTGGCGCTGGCGGCCGCCGCAGTACTGGCGGCCGGTGCGACACCGTTGCGGGCGAACACGGAAAGTTTCAATTTGACAAACTTCGACGCCGGTGATGGGTCCAGCCACTACTTGGACGCAACGGTCACATTCACCACCGCACTCAATCAGGTGACCGTCACCATCCAGAACACCAGCCCGAATACGCATTCGGATAAAGAGGCCATCTACGGCATCCAATTCGAGATCGCCAACGCCTCCCCCGCCTCCTACGGAATCGACAACGCCACCGACGTCGGCTACGAAGGAAGCTTTTACTCCCACTCCGGGGGAGGATACACCTTGGGCGATTCGGGCCATCCCCAGGCCCTGGTGACCAACGACAGTATGGCCACGAAGTGGCAATTAACCCCCAGCGGTAGTAACACGTACGCGTTGGCCATTGGCTCCGGCCCTCCAAAAGATTTGGTTATCGGGCCTCCGGATGCTTCGGGTGGTGTCTACTCCGACATCAACCCCAGCGTGACCAACCATGAACCGGTGCTGAGTCAGACGGCCACGTTCGCACTCGATATGCCCGGTGTCACGACCGATACAACCATTGCCACCGATAATGTGTTGCTCGCGTACGGCACGGATGGCTTCGGCGAAGACTCGTCGACGAGCATGGCCGCCAACCCCGTGCCGGAACCGGCGACGGTGGCGCTGTTCGCCATCGGTGGCGCGGCCCTGCTGCTGCGCCGCCGGCGCAAGGTGGCCAGCCCGAATCGGAAACTGGCGGAGTGCGCCACGCTGGCGACGACCGGCGATGCAAACATTCATAGCCCCAGGCGCTAGCGCGGGGCTGCGTGCCACGAGCGTATCTTGACCCATCGCTTACGCTCCGGGCTACGAAATAATAACGGCATGGGCCGTCGTAGCCCCAAGCGTAAGCGCGAGGTTGGGGGGGGGGAGGCCGTCCTCCATTCCCGGCGTGCCGGGGCTTCGGGCCAGGAACTACGGCAACGCACCGCAGCAAGACGTCCGGGCCCTTACTACGGGCCGGCCTGGGGAACGGTCACACGCCGGCGGAGCAGAATAGTTCATTTTGGAAAGGAGTTATGTTATGGCAAAGTTCAGCACCTCCCTGAAGGCGCCCCCTTGGGTGGCCCTGTTGTGGTGTGCCTTATTCGCCACAATCGCCGTCCCCGGGATGGCCAGCGCGGACACCATCACTTGGAACTTTAATTCCCCTACCGGTACGCTCAGCGAGCACCAAGTTTATACGGCCACCAGTGTTCCTGGCGGAAACACGATCGCGATTACAGCATATGGATATAGCTCAGACGATACCGCCGCCAAGCTTTACGGCAAGAATGACGGGACGGGCGAAATGGGGCTGGGATTGGCCGGTGAGAGCACCAATGAGATCAATCCCCCCAGCTTCATCCAGCTGGATCTGGGCAACCTTATTAATAACGGCGGTTTCGCGTCCCTGTCCGTAACGATGGGCAGCCTTTCAGCGCCGGATGACAGCTTTATTCTCTACGCATCCAGTACGCTGGGATCAAGTGGCGGTGTAGAACTCGCTTCCGGGGGCTACTTGGCTGACGGTAAGCAGGACGTACAGACGGTTAGCTTTCCTTTGCTGAGTAATTTTAGCGATTCCACCCCCTACCTGACGGCGTATTCCTCTAACGGCAGTGTACTACTGGAGTCGGCCTCTGCGTCGAGCTCCCCCGTGCCGGAACCGGCGACGGTGGCGCTGTTCGCCATCGGTGGCGCGGCCCTGCTGCTGCGCCGCCGGCGCAAGGTGGCCAGCCCGAATCGGAACCTGGCGGAGTGTGCCACGCTGGCGATGACGGGCGATGAAAACCTTCATATCGACCGGGCTTCGGGTTATGAAGCGGGGCGAGTTGCGGAGGTGCGGCCAAATTGTGGGCAACGGCGTAGCCCACGAGCAGCATCAATACCGCCGCTAAGACGGTTGGGGAGTTGGCACTATCACCGATGACCGGCGTTTACCAAAAAAATATGGCCGCACCCAGGCGCGGCGGCAAGACGCCCGATCCACCGACGACGCTTTTGAGTAACCGTTTACCGGCCCAAGCCCGATCCCGCGCTGCAGTTTAGTCGCCACGGCGACCTTGGGGCTGCGCGGTAGGCGCGGTCTTTGGATCATATCCCGGAGGTCGCCCACGGCGACCTCCGGGCTGTGAAACAAATGCCGCAGGTCGCCGCGGGCGACTCGCCCCGGTAAGGTACCTCAATAGCCATCCCGGTAGTCTCGATGGATATCGGCAGACAAGCGCGGGGGCAGGTGCGGCGCGTAATACGGTTACTGAAATGTTCGTCCCATCTGGGCACGGCAGCGCCCCCGTTTAGCGTTTCGGATTGGTGCGGGTCATCCCGGACGGCGCAGCTGTGCGGTCAGGTTGGTGATGATTTCTCTCATGGTTTGCCGCCGCAAGCCCAATGGCGTGGTCCAATCCAGCAGCGCCCCGGTTTCAAGCTGGCTTTGAATCCTGCGGCAGGCGCCAATGGCGGTGGAGTGGCTTTTCCGGCCGATGGCCCGGCCGATATCCGGGTAGCTCAAATGGGTATGGCGCCGGGCCAGGTACATGGCCGTGGCGCGGGCGGCGGCCACCAGGCGGCCGCGGCCATCACCCGTCACGGCCACGGGCGGCAGAGCGAAATAATCCGCTACCGCCCGGACGATACGTTCCACCGCCACCGGCGCCGGTGGGCGGAGGCGCTCCTGAAGGTCCCGCCAGGCGCCCGCGGGTGGCGGGCAAGCAGAGCCGCTAAGCTCGCTGCGGGCGACGGCCTGCAGCAGCAATCCCTCCAGTTCACGCACATTGGCCGTGGGGACCTGGGCTAATTGCAGCAGCAGCGTCTCGGTAACGGTCCAGCCGCGCCGCTCGGCGAAACGGCGCAGGATTTCCAGCCGGGTCGCCAGATCAGGCGGATCCACCCGCACCACCAGGCCGCTGACAAAGCGGCTGGTCAGCGCGGCGCTAAGCTGCGCCAGATCGCGCGGCGCCGCATCGCAGGCCAACACCACCTGCCGGTTGTGGGTTTCCACCTGGTTGAAGGTATGCAGAAATTCCTCCTGGGTGCGTCGTTTGCCGGAAAAGAAATGGGCATCATCGATCACCAGCAGGTCCGCGTGGCGGAAGCGCTGGCGGAACTGGGACATGCGGTTGGCCTTGAGCGCCTCCAGGAATTCATTGGTGAATTGTTCACCCGTTAGATAAAGGCAGCGCTGCTGAGGGAAGCGGCCGGCATAACGGTGACATAATCCCTGCAACAGATGGGTTTTTCCCAATCCACAGGAACCGTGGATGAACAGGGGATTAAACTGGCGTCGGGCCTCCTCGGCCACGCGCACCGCGCTGTGATAAGCCAGTTGATTCCCCGGCCCCACGACGAAGTCTTCGAGGCGGTAACGCCCATTCAGCCCGGCGCTGGCGCCAGCCGCGGGCGCCGCGGGCGGCGCCGCCGGCCGGCCAGGCGCCGGCTCGGAGGAGGAGGCCTCCACGGTGATTTCCAGCGGGCCGCCGAACACCCCCTCAGCGGTGGAACGCACCTCGGTCATCAGCTTCTGGCGCACCCAGTGGGCGGCAAAGCCATTGCCGACGGCGATGCGCAGATGCCGCCCCTCGAGGGTCCAGCGGGTTTGCCCGTCGAACCATTGCTCAAACCGGGCCGCGCCCAGGCGCTGCCGCAGCAGCGTGCTGAGGCGCTGCGCCGGCTCGCCGCCTGACGCCGCCGCCGGCCCCGCCACTTCCGCCATCGCCGCACCAGACATAAGCCACTCCTTATCAGATAATAAAATTATATATGTATACGAGTACTTTTATAAGCGTTTTCACGTTGGCCCACCCCCGGACCGCCCGGGAGGCACCGCGCCGCCCGCCCCGGTTCCCCGGAGCCGGGCCGCGCTGCCGCCGCACCGGCTCGGACCCGATTTAACCGATCGCGGGAGGCGTTGGCAAGAAGAATCTGGAGATTTTCTTTTCCACAATTTCCCAAAGTGCGGCGACGGCGACACTTGTGGAAGAGCCCCCCAATTTTTGCACCCCTTATGCACCACGCCCGGTCAAAAGCGTGCATAACCTGTCGCCGATCGGAATGAATCCATCCCGCCGGGCTGGTTACGCCCGTTTTGTTCTTCGGGTACGGCGGGACCTATAATCGAATGAGAGAACACCAGGGGTGGCTTAGCCCTGCGAAGGGGCGCGGCGCTCTGGAGGAGGTTGGCCATGAAGGCGATACGATGGGCAGGTGGGCCGGCCACGGTGATATGGCTGTTGATATTTGGACTGGCGGAAGTGCTGACCGGCTGCACTGCGGTTCCCGCAGGCGCGTCCCATAACGTCGGGGTGGTGGAGCCGCGGGCGGTCCCCGCACCGGTTCGCAGGACGCTGGTAAACCAGCTTCCCGGCGGGGACTTTTACTGGACCGCGCATCGAACCTGGCGGGGGAAAGCCGTCTTTGTGGCGCTGGCCTACTACCAGCACCAGCGGTATGAATTTCTCGTCACGCCGCAGGGCCGGCTGGCCACCATGTTGATACTCAATCCGGTAGCAGCCCGGCAGCGGGAACTCTACCGCGAGGAGATTATTCTCGGTGATCCGCTGCAACGGCAAATAGAGGGAGCCGATTCGGCTCTGCTTCGGGTGCAAACGCACCAGCCGCCGCCACCTTGACCGTTTTGATCGTGGAATTTGGGACAGCCGCCAACTTGTATTCATCGCTGCGGGCCGGCACAATGGGGCGGATTGGCAGGACCAGCGCTGATGCCCCGTGATCCACAAGACGTACGTTTTGTTATTGGCCCGCTCTTGGTCGGCGTAGGCGTGTTGTATTGGCTGATCCTGCTGGCGAGCCTGGCCATGGTCGCCTTGATTATCATCGCCCCGGCCTGGAACGCCAGGCAGCATGCCCACCGCCAAGCCAACAACCTGCAAGCCACGCTGCGTTTGGCCAATGAAAAAATCGCATTGGAACGGCGCTTTTTAGCCATGGCCGACACCAATCCCCTGCTCATGCAGCGACTGGCGGATCGCCAACTGGACCTGATTAATCCGCGGCAACAGGTGCTGCCTTTAAACGGCCGGCCCCGGCCGCGCGATGTGCAAAGCCTGGTTGATGAAGCCTTGGTTCCTGTCACACCCAAACCGGTGGCATCCGTGCCCTGGTGGGCGGCCGTTACGTTGGCTCCGTTTATCCGCGTGCCGCTGATGGGGCTGGCCATGGTGGGATTCGCGCTGGTGTTTCTGCTGGAAATCCGGCGGGTAAAGGTGCGGCGCGGCTAAGAATCAATCTCAAAACATCGCGGGAGTCGCGTTGGCCCGGCAGGGGGCCAGATGCAAGGAAGAGCGACGAGGCCTATTGAAAGAAAATATGGCGAGGAGCGATGACGCCGAGCGAGTCGCCTGCGGCGCCCCGGTGACCGTGGCTTCAGCCCGCCCCGCTCGCCCCGCCAGCGGGCGGGTAGGACTTTGTTGAGTCGCCCTCTTCGGCGACCAGTGGGCGGGCAGGTCGCCAGGGGCCGACTCGCAGACTGGCGAGTTTTGTCGAGTCGCCTTAAAGTTCCTGGCGGCGACCCGGTGAACGGACATGCCGGGAATCCAGCACGCCCCCGCTGACCGGCTGCGCCACCCAGACCCCGTGCGCCCCCGTTCACCGCGTTGAAGCGCGGTGCTTGCAACGCGCTTCGCCTTCCTCACCCCGAGAATCTAGCCCGGTGCAGTGGGTTGGGCAAGGCCCGAAAGCCCGGCGGCGGCAGGCCCTACGGCTTGGCCGTGGTCGCCTGATACTGCTGCGCCGTCATAAGACCGGAATAATCGTTTGGCCCGGTCTTGATGCGGATCAGCCAGGCTTTTCCATAGGGGTCCTGGTTAATAAGCGAAGGATCCTTTTTCACGGCCTCATTGGCTTCGATCACTTCGCCGGAGACCGGGGCATAGAGTTCGCCCGCCGTCTTGACTGACTCAATCTCACCAAACGGCTTGCCGGCGGTCAGGGATGCGCCGGGCGCGGGCAACTCCACATACGTTACGTCGGTCAATTCATCCACGGCAAAGCGGGTAATCCCCACGAGCGCCGCGTCGCCGTCCGGCTTAATCCATTCATGCGTCGGCGTGTAAAACCGGTCTGGGGGAGCTTCCATGGTCGTTTCCTTTATCCGTCCGCCGATAAAACGGCAATTTTGTTACTACCGCCGGTGTGCGTTGCCCACGGATGTCCACCTCGACGGCGGTGCCGGGCGCCGCGGCGTCTGAATCCAGATAGGCCAGCGCAATCGTACGCCCCAGCGTAGGGCTCACCGCCCCGCTGGTGATGCGCCCCGCCAGCTTGCCTTGGCGCCAGATTCCCATCTCTGGGCGGGGAATTCGCGGTCCGTCCACCAGCAATCCCACCATCCGCTTGGCCGGCCCGTCGCGCCTGATCCGGCTTAAGATTTCGGATCCAATGAATCTCTTTTCTTGCGCCACCGCCCAGCCTAACCCCGCGGCTATCGGGTCCACCAGCTCGCTAAGCTCATGGCCGTACAGCGGCAATCCCGCCTCCAAACGCAAGGTGTCACGCGCTCCCAAACCGGCTGGCTGCAGCGTGGTTGAGCTGGCCTGCTCCTGGCGTCGGAGCAGAAAGTCCACCGCCATTTTAGCGGCCGTTGCCGAGCAGATGATTTCCACCCCGTCTTCACCCGTGTAGCCGCTGCGAAAAACAGTAAAGGGCAGGAAGAGGTAATGCTGGACCGCAAAGTGGTAGGCAAGCAGATTGCCGGCCGGTTCGGGCAACAGACTATCCAGCAGGGGCAGGGCGGCGGGGCCTTGTATCGCCACCATAGCCGTGTTTTCCGTTTCATCCTTTATCCGCACGTCGAACCGCGTGCTTTGATCCTGGAACCACCGCCCCAGTTTGGCCCGGTTGGCCGCGTTGCACACCATCAACCAATGTTTCTCAAAACGCGAGATAATCACATCATCCAGGATTCCACCCTGCGGATTGCACACCAGGCTGTAGCGGGATTGCCCGACCACAGTGTCGGCCAGACCGCGCGTCAGGACGTGTTCCAGGAACGCCTGCGCGCCGGCGCCGGAAAAATGCAGCCGCCCCATATGCGAGACGTCAAAAATGGAGGCGTAGCGCCGGGTGTGCTGGTGCTCCGCGATGATGCTCCGATAGAGCAGGGGCATCGCCCAGCCGGCAAAGTCAACCATTTTAGCGCCATGCCTGACGTGAAAGTCATAAAAGCAGGTGTGCCGCAGATCCGTTTGCGCCTTCACGCCGGTGTCTCCAAAGATCGCCAGTCAAACATGGGGCGAGCGGTTCGTCAAGTCCTGGCGTACATCCAATGATCCATTCCACCATGGACAGCGGCCGGTCGGCGGGAATAATGGAACATGGCAGGATTAAGGAGATATGCGATGCTACCAAGCTCCACAGTGTCCGCTTTTCAGCGCGACGGTTTTGTCAATGCCGGCCCGGCGATTTCCCCATCGGAGGCGGACGAACTGGCCCGGGAGGTTCTGCGCGTCATCGCTGATAAGGACAAACCCGGTGTCGCTCAGCCCGTGTCGGTGCGCAATCTGGGGCGGGCGGACGCGCCGATCTGGCAAATCATCAATATCTGGGAGGCCTCCGCCGCGTTCCGCCGGCTGCTGGCTAATTCGCGCATAACGCAGGCCGCCTCGCAGTTGCTGGACGGCCGGGAGATACGCCTTTGGCACGACCAGATCCAGTACAAGCCCGTAGCCGTCGGTGGCGTGAACATGTGGCACCAGGACAGCCCATATTGGCCCGCCTTGCAGCCGAAGGATCAGCAGGTAACCTGCTGGATCGCCCTGGATGACGCTGACGCGGATAATGGATGCATGTCCATGGTTCCCGGCTCCCAGCATTGGGGCAACACCATTGAGTTCCTGCATACGATCCAATCGTTTGAGGGGCTGCCACCGGAATTCCAGGGCCGCCCGATTCAGAAACGTCTCTGCCCGGTGCAAAAAGGACATATGCATTGGCACCATAGCCTGACTTGGCACGCTTCGCACGCCAATCACAGCGGTCGGCCGCGCCGAGCCATCGCTCTGCATTTTATGAACGAGCGGACAGTGTTTGTGGCGGCCGGCGATCATATGATGAAGGCGTTCATCCAGGTGCCGGATGGGGCGAAGATTGAAGGCGAGCATTTTCCGCTCGTCTGGAGCGCCAGGGGGCCGTAAATGGCTAAGAATCTATCTCAAGACATCGCGGGAATCGCGTTGGCCGGGCAGGGGGCCAGATGCAAGGAAGAGCGATGAGGCATATTGAAAGAAAATATGAAGAGGAGCAATGACGCCGCATATGGCGCCCTGCCGGGCCAACACGGCCCTGCCAGGTTTTGAGATGGATTCTAAGCTCAACTTTTGCCGTTTTTGAAAACACCGCAAAGCGTGATTTCCCAGGCCTTTCAGGATGGGGTGGACTTTTTGCACAGCCGTATCAAAGACGGGGTGTGCAAAAACTCGCCCTGCCACCGTGAATTCCGAAGGATTCTACCATTTACGCTCCCGAAAAACGGCAAAAGTCGAGTTAAGCCACAAGTGGCTGGTAACGGCGGCGGAGTGGAGGTGTCAAGGTTGTTGATTCATGGCCCCTTACTCATAGCCTCCATAGCGGTCCAGCAGGTCTATAAGAAATTGATAGGTCGGCCAGCTCACCGTCGGCGGTACGGAATGATCCGAGTGGTAGATGTAGCCGTGGTTCCGCTGGCCCGCCGCCAACTTGGCCCGCACCTCCTGTTCCACCTTGGCGCGATCATTGGTTCCCATGACCATCACATCCACGTTGCCGAAGAAGGTCAGTTGCCGGCCATAGCGCGGCGCCAGCACGCGCAAATCCATCCCCGCCTTCGCTTCCAGCGGCTGTACGCAGTCAAAACCCGCTTGGACGAATAAATCCATCACGCCGTTAATGTTGCCATCGGTGTGATATATGAATTTCAGGCGGTGCGCATGCGCCCAGTCGGCCAGGCGCCGGTGATCCGGCCAGATTAACTCCCGATACATCGCCGGCGAACACATGGTTGCGGTTTTGAACGCCATGTCTCCATAAATCCACAGACCATCCGGCTGGATGCCC